>NZ_JBIAVO010000004.1:0-370101 GCF_042894345.1 Kitasatospora sp. NPDC001540 | reverse complement strand
GAAGCACCGGCACAACACCCAAGTACATCCAGTACGAGGGCGTCGTGCCGGCACTCCCAGCCGGGCGCCCGACGCCGCGCGCTGATCCGACAAGACCGACCGGACAGGACCTAGTCGAGCACGACGCCCGCAGCCCGGTGCTCCACCAGGGCGGTCCGGGCCAGGCCGGGGTACAGCTTCCGGGCCCGGTCCAGGGCCTGGGCGGCCTGCTCGGGGCGGCCGACGGCGAACAGCGCCGCCGCCAGCGAGCACTCGGCACCGGCCACCGAGAGCGGGTCCAGCTGCGCCCGCACGGCCCGCTCGGCCGCCTTCACGGCCGCCTCCCGCTCCCCGCGCAGCCGCAGCAGGTCGGCCCGCACCGGGGCCCGCAGGGCGCGGCCCTCGAACACCGCTTCCGCCGCCGCCAGCCGCGGCAGGTACTCGGCGGGCGGCAGCAGCCCGGCGTCCGCCGCGCACACCAGGGCCTCGGCGCGCGCCACCTCGGCGACCCAGCCCAGGTGGGCGACCGGGGCAGCGGGGGCGACCCGTTCGGCCTGCTCCAGGGCGGCGGCCCACTCGCCGACGGCCAGCAGCGCCCGCACCCGGAACACGCCGCCGTTCAGGGTGCCGTCCTCCGGCTCGGCGGCCAGCGCGGCCACCGCCTCGGCGGCCCGCCCGCCCAGCAGCGCCGGGACGGCCGCCCGCAGCCCCGGGGAGGCGTACGCCTCGGCCAGCGCCGCGGGGGAGGCGGTGGGCAGCCGGAGCACCACCCAGCCCGGGCAGCCCGGGAAACGGGCCTGGCCGACCAGCTCCAGCAGGGGGATCCCCACCGCCATCAGGCCGAACAGCTGCCAGCCGTCCCGGGTCGTCGCCAGCAGCCACCCGCCGAGCGCCGCCGCCGGGACGTACGCGGCCGTCACCGCCGCCCAGGCCCGCGGGCGCGGCACCGGGACGAGCAGGCGCGAGCAGGCCGGCAGCGGCAGCGGCACCGACCGCACCGCCAGCAGCACCCCGCCCACCTTCCGGACCAGCACCATCCGGCCCAGGCCCACCGCGCACACGGTCGGGACCAGGCCGGCCGGGCGGCCGAGCAGGGTCAGGGCGGCCTGGGTCAGCAGGCCGCCGGCCATCGCACCGCCGTAGATCGCGGGCAGCGCGACGTACGCCGGCTGGGGCTCGAACCCGGACAGCAGCAGGCCGGTCATCAGCACGGCGAAGGTTCCGAAGGCGATCAGGAACCGGGTCGTTTTCTTCACCGGCGTAGCTTCCCGATCCCGTGGTGCGTACGGGAAGGACCGAGACGCACTTGTGATCTCCACCGCCCCGCAGCCGCCCGTTTCGGCTCCATTGGGCCCTTCCCCGTACGATGGGAAGAAGCCGAGGCATGTGCCGTGCCCGGTGGGTGGACCGGTGAATGCTGACGCGGGCCGGGCACCGTGACCCACGATTCCGGGAGAATCAGCGCCGCATGCCCACGCGCAACGACATTCGTAACGTCGCCATCGTCGCCCACGTCGACCACGGCAAGACCACCCTGGTCGACGCCATGCTGAAGCAGGCCGGCGCCTTCGCCGCCCACCAGCACCTCGACGACCGGATGATGGACTCGAACGACCTGGAGCGCGAGAAGGGCATCACCATTCTCGCGAAGAACACCGCGGTCAAGTACCACCCCAAGGACGGTGGCGCGCCGATCACCATCAACATCATCGACACCCCCGGCCACGCCGACTTCGGCGGCGAGGTCGAGCGCGGCCTGTCGATGGTGGACGCGGTCGTCCTGCTGGTCGACGCCTCCGAGGGGCCGCTGCCGCAGACCCGCTTCGTGCTGCGCAAGGCGCTCACGGCCCGGCTGCCCGTCATCCTGTGCATCAACAAGACCGACCGTCCGGACGCCCGGATCGACGAGGTCATCAACGAGACCTACGACCTGTTCCTGGACCTGGACGCGGACGAGGACCAGATCGAGTTCCCGATCGTCTACGCCTGCGCCCGCGACGGCGTGGCCTCGCTGACCAAGCCGGAGAACGGCACCGTGCCGGCCGACTCCAGCAACCTGGAGCCGTTCTTCTCCACCATCCTGGAGCACGTCCCGGCCCCGGTCTACGACGAGGACGCCCCGCTGCAGGCGCACGTCACCAACCTGGACGCCGACAACTTCCTCGGCCGCATCGCGCTGCTCCGGGTCGAGCAGGGCGAGCTGCGCAAGGGCCAGACGGTGGCCTGGATCAAGCGCGACGGCTCGATCCAGAACGTCCGGATCTCCGAGCTGCTGATGACCGAGGCGCTCACCCGCAAGCCCGCCGAGGTGGCCGGCCCCGGTGACATCTGCGCCGTCGCGGGCATCGGCGACATCATGATCGGCGAGACCCTCGCCGACCCGGAGAACCCGATCGCGCTGCCGCTGATCACCGTCGACGAGCCCGCGATCTCGATGACCATCGGCACCAACACCTCGCCGCTGGTCGGCAAGGGCGGCTCCGGCAAGGGCGCGGACGCCAAGTCCGGCGCCAAGGTGGACCGCAAGGTGACGGCCCGCCAGGTGAAGGACCGCCTGGACCGCGAGCTGATCGGCAACGTCTCGCTGCGCGTGCTGGAGACCGAGCGCCCGGACGCCTGGGAGGTGCAGGGCCGCGGCGAGCTGGCGCTGGCCATCCTGATCGAGACCATGCGCCGCGAGGGCTTCGAGCTGACCGTCGGCAAGCCGCAGGTCGTCACCCGCGAGATCAACGGCAAGACCCACGAGCCGGTCGAGCGCCTCACCGTGGACGTCCCCGAGGAGCACATGGGCGCCGTCACGCAGCTCATGGGCGTCCGCAAGGGCCGGATGGACAACATGTCCAACCACGGCTCGGGCTGGGTCCGGATGGAGTTCGTGGTGCCCTCCCGCGGCCTGATCGGCTTCCGCACCGAGTTCCTCACCAGCACCCGCGGCACCGGCATCGCGCACTCGATCCACGAGGGCTACGAGCCGTGGTTCGGCACCCTGACCACCCGCAACAACGGCTCCCTGGTCGCCGACCGGGCCGGTGTGGTCACCGCCTTCGCGATGACCAACCTGCAGGAGCGCGGCGTGCTGTTCACCGACCCCGGCACCGAGGTGTACGAGGGCATGATCGTCGGCGAGAACTCCCGCTCCGACGACATGGACGTGAACATCACCAAGGAGAAGAAGCTCACCAACATGCGTTCCTCGAACGCGGACGTGGCGGAGTCCATCGTGCCGCCGCGCAAGCTCTCGCTGGAGCAGTCGCTGGAGTTCTGCCGCGAGGACGAGTGCATCGAGGTGACCCCGGAGACCGTGCGCATCCGCAAGGTCGTCCTGGACGCCAAGGAGCGCGGCCGCACCGCCTCGCGCGCCAAGAAGGGCTGACGCCCGCGGTTCCACCCCGTTCGGCCGACCGGCCGGCGTCCTCGCGGACGTCGGCCGGTCGTGTTTTCGGTGACGTTGCGTCACGGATCGCCGAGGGCGGCGCGTTCGTTAATCGGACGTCACGGATCGTCATCCGTGACAACTGTCCGTTTCGCCCGTGTCTGAGTATGTCTTGAATGTCCATTTCTCGGGATTAACCCCTCGCTCATGTGACCAAATTGAAATCCGGAATGGTCATTTCCGTATCCGTGAGTGACCGATAGTGGGTGCAGTCGAGCTCGGGTCGAGGCTCCTGCGCAGGGGTGCGCGCCAGGCCGCGAGCGATCTGCAACACGATTTCAGGAGGCACACCCATGCGCGGTGCCAGCCAGGCCAAGTGGGTTGTCGCAGCCGTCGCGGTCGCCCTCGCCGCTACCGCTTGCGGCAGCAACGGCGGAAGCTCTTCCGGCAGCTCGAACGGTGGCGGGGCGGTCAACGCCCAGGGGACGTTCAGCTACCAGAGCACCGAGCCGCAGAACCCGCTCCAGCCGGCGAACGCCATGGAGGTCGGTGGCGGTCGCATCATCAAGACCCTGTTCAAGGGCCTGGTGGACTACGACCCCAGCAACGGTGAGCTCCGCAACCAGGTGGCCGACAAGATCGAGACCACCGACGCGCAGAACTACACCGTCACCCTGAAGTCGGGTTGGACCTTCCACGACGGCACCCCGGTGACCGCCAAGTCCTTCGTGGACGCGTGGAACTGGTCGGCCAACACCAAGAACAACCAGATCAACTCCGACTGGTTCTCCGACATCCAGGGCTACGCCGACGTCCACCCGGACGAGGGCGACCCGAAGGCCACGACCATGTCCGGTCTGAAGGTCGTCGACGACACCCACTTCACCATCGCGCTGAACGGCCCGGTCTCGTACTTCGAGTACAAGCTCGGCTACACCGCCTTCTCGCCGCTGCCCGAGGTCTTCTTCACCGACCCGGCGAAGTACGGCCAGTCCCCGATCGGCAACGGCCCCTACAAGTTCGTCTCGTGGGAGCACAACAAGGCCGTCACCGTCGCCGCCTACGACAAGTACGCGGGCGTCGACAAGCCGAAGAACGCCGGCATCGTCTTCAAGAACTACTCGCAGGCCGAGGGCGCCTACAAGGACCTCGTCTCCGACAACCTGGACGTGCTGGACCAGGTCGACCCGAGCGACCTGGCCTCCTACAAGAGCGACCTGGGCGACCGCGCCGTCGACCAGGCCCAGGGCGCCATCCAGTCGATCTCCTTCTCGCTGTACGCGAACGACTGGAAGCCGGCGAACCTGTCGAAGGTCCGCCAGGGCCTGTCGATGGCGATCGACCGCGACACCATCACCAAGACGGTGCTCAACGGCTCCCGCCAGCCCGCCAACTCCTGGGTCGCCCCGGGCGCCATGGGCTACAAGAACGACACCTGCGGCGAGTACTGCACGTACAACCCGGAGAAGGCCAAGCAGCTGATCACCGAGGGCGGCGGCGTCCCCGGCAACAAGATCACCGTGCTGTACAACGCCGACGGCGGCCACAAGGAGTGGGTGGACGCGGTCTGCAACTCCATCCGCCAGGCCACCGGCGTGGAGTGCGTCGGCGACCCGAAGCCGGACTTCAAGTCCTCCCGCGACCTGATCAAGAACAAGAAGGTCGACGGCCTGATGCGCACCGGCTGGGTGCAGGACTACCCGCTGAACGCCAACTACCTGCGCGACGTGTTCGGCACCGGCGCCGCGGCCAACGACGCGGGCTACTCCAGCCCGGAGTTCGACAAGCTGGCCGCCGACGCGGACAAGGCCACCTCGGTGAAGGAGACCGCGGACCTGTACCAGAAGGCCGAGGAGCAGCTGGCCAAGGACATGCCGGCCATCCCGCTCTGGTACTACAAGACCACCGCCGGTTACTCGAACAACGTGCAGAACGTGAAGTACGACTCGTTCGGTGACCCGGTCTTCACCCAGGTCGAGGTCAAGCAGAAGTAACCGGGTCGGCACCGCACGGCTCGAACAGACACGGCCGGTGCCGTGCACCGCCCCACCGGGCGGCCCGGCACCGGCCGTTGTCACGTCCAGAACTCTGACACCGGGACGACAGCCCGTCAGAGCAGTCAATTGGAGGCACGATGGGGCGCTACGTCGCGAGGCGACTGCTCCAGATGATCCCGGTGTTCCTGGGCACGGTCACCATCATCTTCTTCATGACCCGCATGCTGCCCGGTGACCCCGCGGCCGCGATGTGGGGCGACAAGGCCGCCGACCCGGCCCAGCTCGCCGCGTTCAAGCACGACCGGGGACTCGACCTGTCCAAGTGGCAGCAGTACCTCCACTACATGGGGGACCTGTTCACCGGCGACTTCGGCAAGACGCTGAACGGCCGCCCGGTCATCGACGTGATCGGCGAGGCCCTCCCGGTCACCATCCGGCTCGCGCTGCTGGCCTTCGTCTTCGAGCTGGTCGTCGGCATCGGCATCGGCCTGTTCGCCGGCCTGCGCCGCGGCAAGGCGTTCGACAAGGCGACGCTGGTCCTGACCCTGCTGCTGATCTCGATCCCCGTCCCGGTGCTCGGCTTCATCTTCCAGAACGTCTTCGCGATCCAGCTCGGCTGGGTCACCCCGACGGTGCAGAGCTCCACCAACCTGGGCCAGTTGGTCCTGCCCGCCGTCGTGCTGGGCTCGATCTCGCTCGCGTACGTCGCCCGCCTGACCCGGACCTCCATCGCGGAGAACCTGAAGGCCGACTACATGCGCACCGCGGTCGCCAAGGGCCTGCCCAAGCGCAAGGTGATCGGCACCCACCTGCTGCGCAACTCGCTGATCCCGGTGGTGACCTTCCTGGGCACCGACCTGGGCGCCCTGATGGGCGGCGCGATCGTCACCGAGGGCATCTTCAACGTCCAGGGCGTCGGCCACGCGCTGTACCAGGCCATCGGCCGCAACGAGGGTGCGACCGTCTCCGGCTTCGTCGTGGTGCTGGTGCTGGTCTTCCTCTTCGCCAGTCTGCTCGTCGACCTGCTCTACGCGGTCCTGGACCCGAGGATCCGGTATGCCTGACCTGATCGAGAAGAACGCCCCCGCCGGGGACGGCGAGACCCCCGCCGAGCGGGTCGCCGTCGCCGAGGCGAAGGCCGAGAAGCCCCGCAGCCTCGGCCTGGACGCCTGGCACGACCTGCGCAAGCGCCCGGTCTTCATCATCTCCGCGGTGCTGATCGTGCTGCTGGTGCTGTTCGCGATCGCCCCCGGCCTGTTCACCTCGGCCGACCCGCGGGCCGGCGACCTGCGCATCCACTACCTGGGCAAGCCGAACTACCTGCACTTCTTCCAGGGCGACTGGTTCGGCTACGACGGCCAGGGCCGGTCCATCTACGCCCGGATGATCTACGGCGCCCGCGCCTCGGTGGTCGTCGGCATCTGCGTCACCGCGGGCGTCACCGTCCTCGGCGGCCTGCTGGGCATGATCGCCGGCTACTACGGCGGCTGGGTCGACACGATCGTCTCCCGCTTCACCGACATGGTCTTCGGCATCCCGCTGCTGCTGGGCGCGCTGGTCATCCTGAACGCCTTCCAGGTCCGCACGGTCTGGTCGGTGGTCTTCGCGCTGGTCGTCCTCGGCTGGACGCAGATGACCCGCGTGATGCGCGGCTCGGTGATCACCATCAAGCAGGCCGACTACGTGACCGCGGCCAAGGCGCTCGGCGCCGGCACCGGTCGGATCATGTTCAAGCACATCCTGCCGAACGCGATCGCCCCGGTGATCGTGGTCGCGACCATCGCGCTCGGCGGCTACATCGCCACCGAGGCCACGCTGAGCTTCCTCGGCATCGGTCTGCAGGACCCGACCATCTCCTGGGGCATCGACATCGACTCGGCCCGGAAGGTGATCCGCCAGGCACCGTTCGCGCTGTTCTTCCCGGCCGGCATGCTCTCCGTCACCGTGCTGGCGTTCATCATGCTCGGCGACGCGGTGCGCGACGCCCTCGACCCGAAGCTGCGTTGAGAGAGGCGGCCCGCATCATGACCACCGCACTTGAGAAGACCACCGGCGCGAAGGACCGCCCGGCCCCGGGCACCCCGCTGCTCGAAGTCCGCGACCTGCACGTCGAGTTCAAGACCCGGGACGGCGTCGCCAAGGCCGTCAACGGCGTCAACTACTCGGTCGCCGCGGGCGAGACGCTGGCGGTGCTCGGCGAGTCCGGCTCCGGCAAGTCCGTCACCGCGCAGACCATCATGGGCATCCTCGACATGCCGCCCGGCCGGATCACCTCCGGGGAGATCCTGTTCCGCGGCCAGGACATGCTGAAGATGTCGGGCGAGGAGCGCCGGAAGATCCGCGGCCGCAAGATCGCGATGATCTTCCAGGACGCGCTCTCCTCGCTCAACCCGGTGCTCTCCGTCGGCTACCAGCTCGGCGAGATGTTCCGCGTGCACGAGGGCGCCTCCAAGAAGGAGGCCAGGGCCAAGGCGATCGAGCTGATGGACCGGGTCCGCATCCCGGCCGCCGCCCAGCGCGTCGACGACTTCCCGCACCAGTTCTCCGGCGGCATGCGCCAGCGCATCATGATCGCGATGGCGCTGGCCCTGGAGCCGGACCTGATCATCGCGGACGAGCCGACCACCGCCCTGGACGTCACCGTCCAGGCCCAGGTGATGGACCTGCTCGCCGAGCTGCAGGCCGAGTACCACATGGGCCTGATCCTGATCACCCACGACCTCGGCGTGGTCGCCGACGTCGCCGACAAGATCGCCGTCATGTACGCGGGCCGGATCGTCGAGACCGCCCCCGTCCACGAGCTGTACGCCAACCCCGCCCACCCCTACACCGAGGGCCTGCTCCGGTCGATCCCGCGACTGGACCAGAAGGGCGAGGAGCTGTACGCGATCAAGGGCCTGCCGCCCAACCTCTACAAGGTCCCGGCCGGCTGCGCGTTCAACCCGCGCTGCGACGCCGCCACCGACCTGTGCCGCACCGAGAGCCCCGCCCTGCACCAGGTCACCGACCGGGACGGCGCCGAGCTCGCCGGGCGCAAGAGCGCCTGCCACTTCTGGAAGGAGACCCTCCATGGCTGAGCCCATCCTGGAGGTCCGCGACCTGGTCAAGCACTACCCGCTGACCCAGGGCATCCTGTTCAAGAAGCAGGTCGGCGCGGTCAAGGCCGTCGACGGCATCTCCTTCACCCTCCACAAGGGCGAGACGCTCGGCATCGTCGGCGAGTCCGGCTGCGGCAAGTCGACCCTGGCCAAGGTCCTGATGAACCTGGAGCGGGCCACCGCGGGCCAGGTGTTCTACAAGGGGGAGGACATCTCCCGGCTGTCCGGCGCCGCGCTCAAGGCGGTGCGCCGCAACATCCAGATGGTGTTCCAGGACCCGTACACCTCGCTGAACCCGCGGATGACGGTCGGCGACATCATCGGCGAGCCCTTCGAGATCCACCCCGAGGTGGCCCCCAGGGGCGACCGGCGCAAGGCCGTGCAGGACCTGCTGGACGTGGTCGGCCTCAACCCGGAGTACATCAACCGGTACCCGCACCAGTTCTCCGGCGGCCAGCGCCAGCGCATCGGCATCGCCCGCGGCCTGGCCCTGCGGCCCGAGGTGATCATCTGCGACGAGCCGGTCTCCGCGCTGGACGTCTCGGTGCAGGCCCAGGTGATCAACCTGCTGGAGCAGCTGCAGCAGGACTTCGAGCTCTCCTACATGTTCATCGCCCACGACCTCTCGATCGTCCGGCACATCTCCGACCGGGTCGGCGTGATGTACCTCGGCAAGATGGTCGAGATCGGCACCGACCTGGAGATCTACGAGCACGCCACCCACCCGTACACCCAGGCGCTGCTGTCGGCGGTGCCGGTGCCGGACCCGGCCGCGCGCGAGCACCGGGACCGGATCATCCTCTCCGGCGACATCCCCTCCCCGGCCAACCCGCCCTCCGGCTGCCGGTTCCGCACCCGCTGCTGGAAGGCGGAGGAGCGCTGCTCCACCGAGCTCCCGCTGCTGGCCGTCCCCGAGCTGCTGGCCGGTGGCGCCAGGCACGAGTCGGCCTGCCACTTCGCGGCCGAACGGGAGACCGCGACCGCCGCCTGAGGGACGGCGCGGCACTGACGGGCACTCAGGAGGGGTGCCGGGCGACACGCCCGGCACCCCTTCGCCGTACCTCCCCCGTCCGGCCCTACTGCGGTCGCGCCGCAACTGCCCGGCCCTTCTCATGAGGTGAGATGCGTCTCATACACCCCTGAGGAGGAAGCTCCATGCCTACAGGCACCCGCGTGCGCTGGGCCGTTGTCAGTGCGACGTCCGTGGCCCTGGTGGCCACGGGTTGTGGAAGCAGCGGCGGCGGCTCCGGTGGTGGTTCGTCGGACAGCAGCAAGACCTTCACCTACCAGAGCAGCGAGCCGCAGAACCCGCTGCAGCCGGCCAACGCCAACGAGGTCGGTGGCGGACGCATCGTGCAGAACCTCTTCAAGGGCCTGGCCGACTACGACCCGGACAGCGGCAAGCTGCGGATGCAGGTCGCGGAGTCGATCGACACCAGCGACTCGCAGACCTTCAACGTGACGCTGAAGTCGGGGTGGACGTTCCACGACGGGACGCCGGTGACCGCGCAGAGCTTCGTGGACGCCTGGAACTGGGCGGCCAACGTCGGCAACAACCAGATCAACAGCTCCTGGTTCGGCGACATCGAGGGCTACAAGGACGTCCACCCGGAGAGCGGCTCGCCGACCACCGACAAGATGTCCGGCCTGACCGTCCAGGACAGCACGCACTTCACGATCAAGCTGTACAACAAGGTCTCGTACTTCCCGTACAAGCTGGGGTACGTGGCCTTCTCGCCGCTCCCGGAGGGGTTCTTCAAGGACCCGGCGGGCTACGGGCAGAAGCCGGTGGGCAACGGGCCGTACCAGTTCGTCAGCTGGGACCACAACTCGCAGGTGGTCACCAAGACCTTCGCCAACTACCAGGGCGTGGACAAGCCGAAGAACGGCGGCGTCGTCTTCAAGATGTACACCACCTCCGAGGCCGCCTACGCGGACCTGCAGTCGAACAACCTGGACGTGATGGACCAGGTGCCGCCGTCGGCGCTGGCGAACTACAAGAACGACCTGGGCGACCGGGCGATCGACGCCCCGCAGGGCGCGATCCAGAACATCGGCTTCACCCTCTACCAGCCCGAGTGGAAGCCCGCGAACACCGCCAAGGTCCGGCAGGGCCTGTCGATGGCGATCGACCGCGACACCATCACCAAGACGGTGCTGCAGGGCTCGCGCAAGTCCGCCACCGCCTGGGTCGCCGAGGGCGTCGAGGGCTACAAGTCCGGCACCTGCGGGGACTACTGCACGTACAACCCGGACAAGGCGAAGCAGCTGATCCAGGAGGGCGGCGGCGTCCCCGGCAACGCGATCAAGATCACGTACAACGCGGACGGCGGCCACAAGGAGTGGGTGGACGCGGTCTGCAACTCGATCCGGCAGGCCACCGGGGTGAACTGCAGCGGCGACCCGAAGACCGACTTCAAGACCGCCCGCGCGGCGATCACCGGGCACCAGATCAACGGCCTGTTCCGCACCGGCTGGGTGCAGGACTACCCGCTGAACGCCAACTTCCTGGCGGACGTCTACCGCACCGGCGCGGCCTCCAACGACACCGGCTACTCCAGCCCGGAGTTCGACAAGCTCGCCAACGAGGCCGACCAGGCCGCCTCGATCCAGGACACCGCGACCGGCTACCAGAAGGCCGAGGAGCAGCTGGCGCTCGACATGCCGGCCATCCCGCTCTGGTACTACCGGACCAACTCCGGCTACTCGACGAACGTCCAGAACGTCACGTTCGACTCCTTCGGCAACCCGGCCTGGACCCAGGTCGAGGTCAAGGGCTGACCTGCCCGGCACCGGCCCCGTCCTCCCCGTACGGAGGGCGGGGCTCCGGTACTACGTCACCCCTTCGGAGGGAGGGCTCCCATGGGCCACTACGTGCTACGCCGCGTGCTCCAGATGATCCCGGTGTTCTTCGGGGCCACGCTGCTGATCTTCCTGATGGTGTACAGCCTGCCCGGCGACCCGATCGCCGCGATGTTCGGCGACAAGGCCGCCGACCCGGCGCAGGTGGCCAGCCTGCGGCACCAGTACTACCTCGACCAGCCGCTGTGGAAGCAGTACCTGCACTACATGAACAACATCTTCCACCTGGACTTCGGCCAGAGCTTCACCGGCCGCCCGGTCTCCGAGATCATGGCGGACGCCTTCCCGGTCACCATCCGGCTGGCCCTGGTCGCCTTCTTCTTCGAGATCTTCATCGGCCTGCCGCTGGGCCTGATCGCGGGCCTGTACCGCGGCAGCATCGCCGACACCCTGGTGCTGGTGCTGACCCTGATCGTCATCTCGATCCCGGTCTTCGTGCTCGGCTACATCGCGCAGACGATCTTCGCGATCAACCTGGGCTGGGTCACCGCGACCGTCCAGAACTCCAAGGACATCACCCAGTTGATCCTGCCGGGCCTGGTGCTGGCGTCCCTGTCGCTGGCCTACGTCGCCCGGCTCACCCGCACCTCGATCGGCGAGAACCTGCGCGCCGACTACATGCGCACCGCGGTGGCCAAGGGCCTGCCCCGGCGCACCATCATCGGGCGGCACCTGCTGCGCAACTCGCTGATCCCGGTGGTGACCTTCCTGGGCACCGACCTCGGCGCCCTGATGGGCGGCGCGATCGTCACCGAGGGCATCTTCAACATCGCCGGCGTCGGCAACGTCCTCTACAAGGCGATCAACCAGAAGGAAGGCCCGACGGTCGTCGGCATCGTCACCGTGCTGGTGCTGGTGTACCTGGTCGCCAGCCTGGTCGTCGACCTGCTGTACGCCGTCCTGGACCCGAGGATCCGCTATGCCTGAGCGCAACGAGGACATCCCCGACCACAACGACCCGCTGCGCAACATCCAGCCGACCGACAGCGACCACCTGGACTACGTCGGACAACAGGGGCTGGCGGTGGAGCAGGAGACGCTGATCGAGCCCGACCCGGTCAAGCGGGAACAGGCCCGCAGCCTGTGGGGCGACGCCTGGCGGGACCTGCGCAAGCGGCCCACCTTCATCGTCTCGGCGCTGCTGATCCTGCTGCTGCTCGTGATCGCGATCTGGCCCGGCCTGTTCACCAACGCCGACCCGCGGGCCTCCGACCTGACCCAGGACTACCTGCGCAGGCCCGACTACACCGACTTCTTCGGGGCCGGCTGGTTCGGCTACGACGGCCAGGGCCGCTCCATCTACGCCCGGGTGCTGTACGGGGCCCGGGCGTCCATCACGGTCGGCATCTGCGTCACCCTGGCGGTCACCGTGCTGGGCGGCCTGGCCGGGATGGTGGCCGGGTACTTCGGCGGCTGGACCGACTCGGTGATCTCCCGGATCATCGACATCTTCTTCGGCATCCCGCTGCTGCTGGGCGCCCTGGTGCTGCTGAACGCGTTCTCGGTCCGCACCGTCTGGTCGGTGGTGATCGCGCTGGCCTTCCTGGGGTGGACGCAGCTGGCCCGCGTGATGCGCGGCTCGGTGATCACCGTCAAGCAGTCCGACTACGTGGTCGCCGGGCGGGCGCTCGGGGCCGGCACCGGGCGGCTGATGTTCCGGCACATCCTGCCGAACGCGGTGGCCCCGGTGATCGTGGTCGCGACCATCGCGCTCGGCGGCTACATCACCGCGGAGGCCACGCTGAGCTTCCTCGGCATCGGCCTGCAGGACCCGACGATCTCCTGGGGCGTGGACATCTCCTCCGCGCAGAAGGTGATCCGGCAGGCCCCGTTCGCCCTGTTCTTCCCGGCCGCGGCGCTCTCCGTCACCGTGCTGGCCTTCATCATGCTGGGCGACGCGGTGCGCGACGCCCTCGATCCGAAGCTGCGCTGAGCGAGGGGAAAGGCACATGAGCACCGTCGCCGACCAGGCCCGACCGGCCCGCGAGGAACCCTTCACCGGGCCGCTGCTGGACGTGAAGGACCTGCACGTCGAGTTCAAGACCAGGGAGGGCGTCGCCAAGGCCGTCAACGGCGTCAACTACACCGTCAGCGCGGGCGAGACGCTGGCGGTGCTTGGCGAGTCCGGCTCCGGCAAGTCCGTCACCGCGCAGGCCATCATGGGCATCCTCGACATGCCACCGGCCAGCATCCCGCAGGGGGAGATCCTGTTCCGCGGCCGGGACATGCTCAAGATGTCGAAGGACGAGCGCCGGAAGATCCGCGGGCAGAAGATCGCGATGATCTTCCAGGACGCGCTCTCCTCGCTCAACCCGGTGCTCCCCGTCGGCTACCAGCTCGGCGAGATGTACCGCAAGCACCGCGGCGACAGCCGCAAGGAGGCCAAGGCCAAGGCCGTCGAGCTGATGGACCGGGTCCGCATCCCGGCCGCCGAGGAGCGGGTGAACGACTACCCGCACCAGTTCTCCGGCGGCATGCGCCAGCGCATCATGATCGCGATGGCGCTGGCCCTGGAGCCGGACCTGATCATCGCGGACGAGCCGACCACCGCCCTGGACGTCACCGTCCAGGCCCAGGTGATGGACCTGCTGGCGGAACTCCAGGCCGAGTACCACATGGGCCTGATCCTGATCACCCACGACCTCGGCGTGGTCGCCGACGTCGCCGACAAGATCGCCGTCATGTACGCGGGCCGGATCGTCGAGACCGCCCCCGTCCACGAGCTGTACGCCCGGCCCGCCCACCCGTACACCCGGGGGCTGCTGGACTCCATCCCGCGGCTCGACCAGAAGGGCCAGGAGCTCTTCGCGATCAAGGGCCTGCCGCCCAACCTGCTGCGGATCCCGCCCGGCTGCGCGTTCAACCCGCGCTGCCCGCGGGCGCAGGACGTCTGCCGGCAGAAGGTGCCGCCGCTGGAGCAGGTGACCGCGGACGACGGGACGCCGCTGCCCGGACGGCGCAGCGCGTGCTTCTTCTGGAAGGAGACCCTCCGTGACGGTTAACGGAGCCACCCCGCTCGGGGCGACCACCCCCGAGGAGGTCGCGTTCGCCCAGGACGTGCCGCGCGGCGAACCCATCCTGGAGGTGCGCGACCTGTACAAGCACTTCCCGCTGACCAGGGGCGTCCTGTTCAAGAAGCAGGTCGGCGCGGTCAAGGCCGTCGACGGCGTCTCCTTCGACCTGATGCAGGGCGAGACGCTCGGCATCGTCGGCGAGTCCGGCTGCGGCAAGTCGACCCTGGCCAAGGTCCTGATGAACCTGGAACCCGCCACCGCCGGGTCGGTGAAGTACAAGGGCGAGGAGATCTCGCACCTGTCCGGCTCCGCGCTCAAGGCGGTGCGCCGCAACATCCAGATGGTGTTCCAGGACCCGTACACCTCGCTGAACCCGCGGATGACGGTCGGCGACATCATCGGCGAGCCCTTCGAGATCCACCCCGAGGTCGCCCCCAGGGGCGACCGGCGCAAGGCCGTGCAGGACCTGCTGGACGTGGTCGGCCTCAACCCGGAGTACATCAACCGGTACCCGCACCAGTTCTCCGGCGGCCAGCGCCAGCGCATCGGCATCGCCCGCGGCCTGGCGCTCAAGCCGGAGGTGATCATCTGCGACGAGCCGGTCTCCGCGCTGGACGTCTCGGTGCAGGCCCAGGTGATCAACCTGCTGGAACAGTTGCAGGGCGAGTTCAACCTGTCGTACATGTTCATCGCCCACGACCTGTCGATCGTCCGGCACATCTCCGACCGGGTCGGCGTGATGTACCTCGGGCGGATGGTCGAGATCGGCAGCGACCTGGAGATCTACGAGCACGCCACCCACCCGTACACCCAGGCGCTGCTGTCGGCGGTGCCGGTGCCGGACCCGGCCGCGCGCGAGCACCGGGACCGGATCGTGCTGACCGGGGACGTGCCCTCCCCGGCCAACCCGCCCTCCGGGTGCCGGTTCCGGACCAGGTGCTGGAAGGCGCAGGAGAAGTGCGCCGAGGAGGACCCGGCGCTGACCGTGCGGGACTGGCTGGAGGGGCGGGCCCGGCACGACTCGGCCTGCCACTTCGCGGGGGAGCGGGACAACCTGATCTGACCGCCGCCGCGGACGCGGAAGGGCCCCACCGACGGATCGGTGGGGCCCTTCGCGGTGCTGCCGGGGGCTCAGACCTCGGCGCGCTGGGTGGGGACGGCGGCCGGGGCGGCCTCTTCGGGGAAGTGGCAGGCCGTCAGGTGGTTGGCCGCGTTGCCGGACAGCTGGACCAGCGGCGGCTCCTCGGAGGCGCACTTCTCCTGCGCCTTCCAGCAGCGGGTGCGGAACCGGCAGCCGGACGGCGGGTTGAGCGGGGAGGGGACGTCACCGGTCAGCCGGATGCGCTCGCGGTCGTCGTCCGGGTCGGCCTCCGGGACGGCCGACAGCAGGGCGTGGGTGTACGGGTGCCGGGGCGACTCGTACAGCGACTTGCGGTCCGCGATCTCGACGATCTTCCCGAGGTACATCACCGCGACGCGCTGCGAGAAGTGCCGCACCACCGACAGGTCGTGGGCGATGAACAGGAACGCGATGCCCAGCTCGCGCTGCAGCTCCTGGAGCAGGTTGACGACCTGCGCCTGGATCGACACGTCCAGCGCCGAGACCGGCTCGTCCGCGACGATCAGCTTCGGGTTCAGCGACAGCGCCCGGGCCACGCCGATGCGCTGGCGCTGGCCGCCGGAGAACTCGTGCGGGAAGCGGTTGTAGTGCTCCGGGTTGAGGCCGACCGTCTCCAGCAGCTCCTGAACCCGGCGCTGGACGCCGCCCTTCGGGTTGATGCCGTTGATCTCCATCGGCGCGCCGATGATCGAGCCGACGGTGTGCCGGGGGTTCAGCGAGGAGTACGGGTCCTGGAAGATCATCTGGATCTCGGACCGGATCGGCGCCAGCTCCTTGCGGCTGGCGTGCGTGATGTCCTGGCCCGCGTAGCGGATCTCGCCGGCGGTCGGCTCCATCAGCCGGGTCACCAGGCGGCCGGTGGTCGACTTGCCGCAGCCGGACTCGCCGACCAGGCCCACCGACTCGCTCGGGAAGACCTCCAGGTCCACGCCGTCCACCGCGTGCACCGCGCCGACCTGGCGCTTGAACAGGAAGCCGTCCATCACCGGGAAGTGCTTCTTCAGGCCGGTGATCGACAGCAGCGGGTCGCCGGAGCCGACGGCCGGGGTCGCCGGCTTGAGGGTCAGTTCGTTGCTCATGGGAGTGCCTCTCAGCCGAGCCGCGGCTTGATCTGGTCGATGAAGATGTCCTGCCGCTGCGCCTGGTTCAGGTGGCAGGCGGCGGCGTGCCCGGTGGCCGGGGACAGCGGCGGGCGCTCCGAGGTGCAGCCGCCGCCGATCACCTTCTCGCGGTAGTCGCAGCGCGGGTTGAACGGGCAGCCCGACGGCAGGTTGATCAGGCTCGGCGGGGTGCCGCGGACCGGCTTCAGCGGGACGTTCACGTCGCCGGTCAGGCTCGGCATCGAGGACAGCAGGCCCCAGGTGTACGGGTGCTGGGGGGCCTTGAGCACCTCGCGGACGGTGCCGCGCTCCACGGCCCGGCCCGCGTACATCACCATGATGTCCTGCGCGGTCCGGGCGACCACGCCCAGGTCGTGGGTGATCAGGATGATCGCGGTGCCCATCTCCTGCTGGAGGTCCTTCAGCAGGTCGAGGATCTGGGCCTGCACGGTGACGTCCAGCGCCGTGGTCGGCTCGTCCGCGATGACCAGCTTGGGGTCGCAGACCAGCGACATGGCGATCATCGCGCGCTGGCGCATGCCGCCGGAGAACTGGTGCGGGTAGTCGTCGACCCGGCTGGTGGGCTGCGGGATGCCGACCCGGGTCAGCATCTCGATCGCCCGGTCCCGGGCCTCCTTCTTGGAGGCGCCGGTGTGCTTGCGGAAGGTCTCGCCGATCTGCTTGCCGATGGTGTGGAACGGCGACAGCGCGGTCAGCGGGTCCTGGAAGATCATCGACATCTTCTTGCCGCGGAGCTTCTCCAGCTCCTTGTTCGGCGCGCCGACGAGCTCCTGGCCGTCCAGCTTGATCGAGCCGGTGATCTCGGTCCGCTCCGGGTTGTGCAGGCCCAGCACGGCCAGGTTGGTCACCGACTTGCCGGAGCCGGACTCGCCGACGATGCCGAGCGTGGAACCCGGGGCGACGTCGAAGGAGAGGTTGTCCACGGCCCGGACCACGCCGTCCTCGGTGCTGAAGCGGACCGAGAGGTCGCGGACTGAGAGGAACGGCGTGCCGCCGCTGCCGGCGGATGCCTCCTCGGGCTTGGCCTGGGTGGTCATGGACTGGGCTCCTCGGTGCGGTACGTGAGGTCGGGACTGCTGGTCGGCCGGGGTGTGGCCGTCAGGCCAGGCGGATGCGCGGGTCGATCAGGGCGTAGGCGGCGTCGACGATGATGTTGAAGAAGACGATCAGGGTGGCGGCCACGATGGTGACGCCGACCAGCAGCGACAGGTCGGAGTCGCGGAACGAGTGGATCGCCAGCTCGCCCAGGCCCTGGAGGCCGAACGTCGTCTCGGTGATGATGGCGCCGCCGAGCAGCACGCCCAGGTCGATGCCGAAGACGGTGACGATGGTGCCCATCGCGCCGCGCCAGGCGTAGCGCATGAAGACCGAGGTGCCGGACATGCCCTTGGCCCGGGCGGTCCGCACGTAGTCCTCGGACAGCTGCTCGACCATCGAGGAACGGGTCATGCGGGTGTAGTTCGCGGTCCAGATCAGCGACAGCACGATCCAGGGCAGCAGCAGGCCGCCGGCCCAGCCGAGCGGGTCCTGGGTGAACGGGACGTAGGTCGGCAGCTTCAGCAGGTCGGTGCTGTAGCACAGCGCCCAGAGCGCGAGCGGGCCGGCCACGTAGATCTGGAGCGAGGAGGCGACCAGCGACAGCGAGCTGGCGATCTTGTCGGCGGGCTTGCCCTGCTTGCGGGCGGCCAGCATGCCGGTGCCGATGCCGAAGATCAGGAAGATGACGGCGGAGCCGACGGTCAGCGAGAGGGTGGTCGGGAAGCGGTCCGCGAGGATGCCGCCGACCAGCTCCTTCTTGGCGAAGGAGTAGCCGAAGCACGGGGCGCTGCAGTGCACGTCGCCGAAGTTGCCACCGGTGAAGATGGTGCTCAGCCAGTTCCAGTACTGGACCGGCCAAGAGTGGTCGAAGCCCATCTCGTGCCTGATCAGGGCGAGGTTCTCGTCCGAGCAGACCTTGCCGCAGTAGAGCCGAGCCGGATCCGCCGGGATCGCGAAGAACAGCGCATACGTGACCATCGAGACGATCAACAGGATGACGAGAGCGCCGAGGGTTCGGCGGACGAGGAATCGGAGCATCGGACGGGGCTCTCCTGATCGGGGCGGGACACCAGCAGATCGTGCCGGTGCCCCGCCGTGAGCTACTGCTCGGTGACGACTACTACTTGACGTAGATGTTGAGCGGGGACTGCAGACCCATCAGCGAGTCGAACTTGACGCCGCCGAGGCCCGAGCCGTACAGGCTCAGCGAGCGCTGGTAGACGTCCGGGATCGAGACGGCCTTGTCCTGCAGCTTCTTGTCGATCGCGGCCCACGCCTTGCCCTGCTCGATCGGGTCGGCGATCTTCACGGCGGCCTTCATCGCCGCGTTGATCTCCGGGTCGTCCAGGTGCGCGTAGTTGGAGGCGCCGTCGGCGATGGCGGCACCGTCCCAGACCGGCTGCAGCGAGGTGTAACCGGTCGGCCAGTCGGCGCCCCAGCCGCCCCAGTACAGGTCGTACTCGTTGTTGATCTGGCCGATCGCGTCGTAGTAGGTCTTCGAGTCGAGCGGCTTCGGGACGAACTTGAAGCCGGCCTTCTCCAGCGCGTCGCGGATCGCCTCGGTGACCTTCTGCTGCAGCGGGGTGTTGTTGTACGCGTAGACGATGGTGGTGCCCACCGCGTTCGCCTCGGTCAGCAGCGCCTTGGCGGCGTCCGGGTCGCCCTGCGGCTTCTTGAGGATGCCGTAGGCGTCGTAGGACTCGTAGCCCAGGACGGTCGGGCTCATGTACGAGGTGGCGTAGTCACCGTAGGAGGTGCCGCCCTGCAGCTGGCGGGTCTGCTGGTGCGGGAACGCCTTGACCAGCGCCTCGCGGACCTTCTGGTCCTTGATGCGGGTGTTGTTGATGTAGTAGTAGTCGACGTACGGCGTCAGGCCCTCGAGGGTGCGGGACTTGAGCTTCTCGTCGGCCTTCACCTGGTCCACGTAGGACGGGTAGACCGTGTTGTGGAAGGTGAAGGTGTTCTTGTCGTCGCCGTTGTCGGCCATGAAGCGCTCGGTCGACTGCTGCGCCTGGACACCGAAGGTCATGTGCCACTTGTCCGGGTAGGCGTTCCGGATCGGGTCGGTGGCCGGGTCCCAGTTGGGGTTGCGCTCCAGGTCCAGCGAGCGGTCGGTGACGTGCTCGGTGATCTGGTACGGGCCCGAGGAGAACGGCTTCTTGTCGTACTCCTCCTTGGTGTCGTGGTCCTTCGGGACGATGCCGTAACCGGTCATCGCCAGAGTGAAGTTGGCGTCCGGGTGGACGTCCGCGAAGGTGATGACCACGGTCTTGTCGTCCGGGGTCTGGACGGCGTCCAGGTGCTTGCCGCCGAAGGGGCCCTCGTACGCCTCGCGGTACTTGTCGCCCGAGATCCAGGTCTGGATGTAGGTCGGGCCGGACTTGATGAACGTCGCGTAGGTGCGCTCGATCGAGTACTTGACGTCGGCGGAGGTGATCGGCGAGCCGTCCTGCCACTTCACGCCGTCCTTCAGCGTGAACTTCCAGGTCTTGCCGCCGTCGGTGGTGGAGCCGGTGTCGGTGGCGAGGTCGCCGACCAGCTTCTGGGTGCCGTCGGGGCCGGCCTTGTAGCCCGTCAGCTGACGGGTGAACAGCAGCGAGACCTCGCTGTTGTAGTTCATGTAGATCTGGGCCGGGTCGAGGTGCGAGAAGTCGTCGCGGTCGATCATGTTGACCGTGCCGCCCTTCTTCGCACCCGGCTCCGCGACGGCCGGGCCCTTCGAGTCCTCGGCGGTGCCGACCGAGATCGAGGTGGCCTTGACCGGGGCCTTGGAGGCGCCCGCGCCGCCCTTGCTGCCGTCGCTGTTGCTGTGGCCGCTGGAGCACGCCGTGGTGACGGCCAGGGCCCCGGCCACGAGAATGGCGGCCGCGAGCCGCGTCTTGCGAGAGCTCATCTTCATCCTGCCTGGGATAGTTGTGCGGAAATCTTCGTGGTGTGCCCGGGGCCTGGCATTCCGGTCCCCCCGGAGTCTTGAGGGCCTGTCAGCGGTTGGTCTTCGGGTCGAACGCGTCCCGGACGGAGTCGCCGAGCAGGTTGAAGGCCAGAACGAACACCACCATGGCGATGCCCGGGAAGAGCAGGAAGGTGACGTCGGTCCGGAGGTAGTTCGCGGCGTCGGCGATCATGCGGCCCCAGTCCGGGACCGGCTCGGAGACGCCCACGCCGAGGTACGACAGGCCCGCCTCGGCGGTGACGAAGGCCGGCAGCGCGAGGGTGGACTGCACCAGGATCGGGGTCCACAGGTTGGGCAGGATCTCCTTGAAGATGATCCGCGCGGGGGAGGCGCCGGTGACCTTGGCGGCCTCGATGAACTCGCGCTCGCGCAGCGACAGCGACACGCCGCGCAGGATGCGGGCCAGGCCCATCCAGCCGAGCAGCGACAGCACGATGGTGACCGCCACGAACGGCAGCCACTCCGGCACCGCCTCGTCCTTGCTGACCAGCAGGCTGGTGACCACCGGCATGCAGGCGATCAGGAAGATCTGCGACGGGAACGACATCAGGACGTCGATGACCCGGCCGATGAAGTAGTCGGTCTTGCCGCCGAGGTAGCCGGCCGCGATGCCGAGCGCGACGCCGATCACGGTGGTCAGCACCGAGGTGGCGACCGCGATGATCAGCGAGGTGCGGATGCCGTAGATCAGCAGGGTCAGCACGTCGCGGCCGAGGCCGGGCTCCAGGCCGAACCAGAAGTCGCCGCTCATGCCGCCGTTGGGCCCGGTGGGCAGGCCGGAGTCGGTCAGCAGGCTGACGTCGTCCTGGCCGTAGTGGGTCTCCGGGTTCTTGCCGTAGAGCATGGAGATGAGCGGGGCGAAGACCGCCACCGCGACGAAGAGCAGCACCACGCACGCGCTCACCACGCCGGTGCGGTCACGGAGGAAGCGGCGCCACATCAGCTTCCCGGGGGAGAGGCCGCGGAAGCCCGGATCGCCGGGCGCGTCGGTCGTGGCGTTGTCCGCGAGGTCCGACGTCGACCCGGGACGGGAGGTGTTCCCGTCCGTCGTGGCCCCAGTAGGCGTCGTCATGGTGCTAAAGCTCCCGACCGTGGTCCGTGCAGAAGCAAGGAGTAAGAACTTGGATGAATGGACTCTTGCAAGTCGTTTATCGAACGTCAAGAGTTCCTCAGTTGTCGACGGCCCATTTCCTCCTTCGTGCTGGAATGTCAACCACTTTGTAGTTCTCGGACTCTTGACACCGGTCGGGCGAGACGGTCAAAACGGGACAAACCTGATGAAGTGGCGTTCACATGTCCGTAACGATGCACCGTCAGCTCCGGTATCAGGACGGCGAGTTCGGGAGGGCGGTCAGATGACGCGCGTAGAGCGGATGTCCGTTTTGGTGCTATTCACCGCAATTGGTGGGTGCAATTGAGTGTCCGATAATCGGACACTGGTGTTTTCGGGCGTGCGGGGGCTAATTCATGGGTAGTGGTCCCCCAATTCGGGCGGCGCGCGGGGCGCCGCCCGGCTGGCATTTTCTCGCCATTGGCGAGTCCTCGCCGCAGCGTTACCGCTGCGGTTGTTACTTCACGAAGCCGATGTTCTCGTACACGACATCGCCGAGCCCGGCGGCGCCGATGTTGGCGAGTTCCTTGCGCACCCCGTAGATGGCCGGGCGCTGGTACAGCGGGACGAGCCCGGCGACCTGCCAGGCCTCCGCGTCGGCACGGTTGAGCGCGGTGGTCTCCTCGTCGACGGTGTCGGCCTTGGCGGCGTCCGCCATCGCCCTGTCCAGCGCCTTGCTGCCGACCTGGGCCCAGTTGGAGCCGGAGTCCTGCTGGAAGGTGCTGATCGAGTTGGAGACCGGGAAGGGCGTGCCGAGCAGGGAGAAGGAGGTCAGGTCGAAGTCGTGCTTGTAGACGTAGCCGTCGAAGTACTCGCCGGCCGGCACGGTCTTGACCTGGACGGTCACCCCGACCGCGGCGAGCATCCGGGTGACCTCCTCGCTCTCGTTCTGCGCCAGGTTGTTCGCGGCCGGTGCCACGTAGCGCAGCACCAGCTCCTTGCCGTCCTTGCTGCGGACGCCGTTCGGGCCCGGCTTCCAGCCCAGCGCGTCCAGGGAGGCCTTCGCGGCGTTCGGGTCGAAGCGGCTCAGGCCGTTCGAGTTGTCCTGGTAGCCGTGCTGGGAGGGCACCAGGAAGTGGTTGTTCATCGGCACGTACGGCCAGTCCAGGCCGGCCAGGTCGGTGCGGGTGATCTCGGCCCGGTCGATCGCCTGGATCAGCGCCTGCCGCAGCCGGGCGTCCTCCAGCAGCGGGCTCCTGCCGTTGAGCACCAGGTGCCGCAGGTTGGGGCCGCCGGCCTTGCGGACCTCGCCGCCCGGGGTGGACCGGATCAGCCGGTAGCCCTCGGTGTTGGGGCCGTTGTTGTAGAAGTCCACCTCGCCCTTGGCGAAGGCCTGCGGCATCGCGCCGGTGTCGTACGCCTTGAAGACGATCCGGTCCAGCAGCGGCTTGTCGCCCCACCAGTCCGGGTCGGCGACCACGGTGACGGTGCGGGCCCCGGCATCAAGCGACTCCAGCTTGAAGGGGCCCGCGGTGACCGGGACGCGGTTCTTGAAGGAGGTGTTGAACAGCTCGGGGGAGGAGACGTACTTCGCGGGCAGCAGCGGGGCGTTGCCGGCGTTGTTGAACATCGCCTGCCACTCCGAGTACGGCTCCTTGAAGGTCATCACGGCCTGGAAGTCGTCCTGGCCGCGGACCACGCTCTCCACCTGGTCGAAGCCGTTGGTGGTGGCGGTCTTGTAGGCCGGGTCCTGCCCGTTCAGCGCCTGCCAGTCGGCCTGCAGGTCGCGCCAGGTGATCGGGGTGCCGTCGGACCAGTGGGCCTTCGGGTTGAGCGTCCACACCACGACCTGCCTGCCCTGCTGCTGCTCGCTCCTCGCGTCGAGCAGGAAGGCCGGGTTGGGGGTCTGCACGCCGCCCGCGTCGGAGCGCCAGAAGGTCGGCAGCAGCGACTTGACCACGTCGTTGGTGGACGCCTCGGAGCCGTCCGCCTGGACCGGGTTCCACTGGGTGGAGTACTGGTCGATCGCCCAGACCAGGGTGCCGCCCCGGCGCAGGGCGTCGCGCGGCCGGGCGTTCATCTCCTGCTGGGTCATCCGCGGCGCGTCCCCGCCGCCCGCCGCCGCTGCCCCCGCCCGGGCCGGGCCGCCGTCGGCGGATCCCGCGGTGGAGCTGCAGGAGCACAGCGCGACGGACAGCGCCGCCACCGTGGCGGTCAGGGAGAGCGGGAGGAAGCGGGGTCTCGGCACGCGGCACATCTTGCGTACCGGTGAACCGACTTGTCGACCGGCGGCGGATCAAGGATTGGTAACGCGACGTGGCCGCGCGGTTGCGGCGTCCGGTTCGTCCCGTTCCGTGACGCCATTGGCGAGGATTCGCCAGAAGGCCGGGCCGGGGCGCCCGTTCAGCGCCCCGGTCCGGCCTGCGGGTTGACGGGTGGTCAGCCCGGGATCCGGACCGTGCGGTCCTTGCCGGTCCTGGTGACGCCCTGGCCGATCGCGTCGGCCACGTCCTGGGTGGTGATCAGCACCTGCTGGCCGTTCTTGGTGGTCTTCACCTTGTCGAAGATGGTGCCCACCGCCGAGGCCAGCTGGTTCATGTCCCACTTCAGCACCACGGTGCCGGTCGCGTCCGGCGCCAGCACCAGCGCCTTGGCGGCGGTGTTGCGGCCGAAGTTGAACTGGTGGGTGCCCGAGACCACCGTGACGTTGCCCGCCAGCACCTGCTTGCCCAGGCCGTCGGCGGCGGCCTGCAGCACGTCCTGGCCGACCTTCGGCTGGGCGTCGGCGACCGGCAGCACCACCTCGGCGTCCGGCTTCCCGGCCGCCCGGCCGCGGTACGCCTGCTCGACCAGGCCGGCGGCGGCCGTCGCGTCCAGCGCCTTGCCGCCGGTGCCCGGCACCACCTCGGGGCCCGAGTCGGTGAACCGGACGTAGCCCTCCTGCAGGCTCTGCCCGGACTTGGCGGCCAGGTCGTCCAGCGCCGCCTTCAGCTTCGCCCGGTCGACCCGCACCTGCGGCTCGACCGCCTTGGCGCCGCCGGTCAGCGAACCCAGCACCTCGACCGGGTTGTAGCTGTGCCGGGTCAGCGCGTCCACCGTCGCCGTGGTGTCGAAGCTCAGACCGGCGCTCGCCGGGTCCAGGGTGACCGACTGGTCGCCGATCTTCACCCGGACCGGCTGCTGCCCGGCCTTGGCCACCGCGCCGTCCAGCGCCTTCACCGCCTGGTCGCGGGAGTCGCCGCCGATGTCGGTGCCCAGCACCGTGGTGCCCTTCGGGATGTCCGACTGGTTCATCATCAGGCCCGCGCCGTACGCCGCCGCACCGAGGAACAGCACGGCGCCGAGACCGGTCACCAGCAGCTTCCTGCCGCGGCCGCCCTTCTTCTTGGCCGAACCCGCGGCCGGCGCGGCGGGCGCGGCCGGGGCCGCGGGCTTCGGCTCCCCGGTCGGCGCCTGGGCGGCCGGGGCCTGCTCGCGCTTGGGCGCCGCCGCCCGCGGACCGCCCGGGAACGGCTGCGCGGCGGGCAGGTCGGCGAACCGGCCGCCGCCGTCGCCACCGGCGGCCGGACGGGGCTTGGGGTCGCCGGCGAACGGGTCGTCGGCGAAGGGGTCGCCCGCGGAGCCCGGGGCCTTCAGGAACAGCTGGGTGGTCGGCGGGTCGGCGAACAGCTGGGTGGTCGGCGGGTCCGATATGCCGGCGCCCGGGGGCGGCTCCTCGCCGGTGATCGGGTCGAAGCCGCCGATCTGGGTGTCCTCCGGCTCCCCGGCGGAGGCCTGCGGGGCGGCGGTGAACGGGTCCTGCGGGGACGCCGCGAACGGGTCCTGCGGGGCGGCCGCGAAGGGGTCCTGCGGGGCGGCGAAGGGGTCGTCGGCCGCGGCGGGGGGCTGGGGCCGGGCGAACGGGTCCTGCGGGGACGCCGCGAACGGGTCCTCCGGGGCGGCCGCGAAGGGGTCCGCCGCGAACGGGTCGCGTCCGGCCGGGGCGGGGCGCTCGTCCTGGCGCGGCAGCGGGTGGCCGCCGGTGCGGGAGGACGCCGCCGGGTCGGCCGGGGCGAAGGGCGAGGCGGGCGCGCCGGACGGGCGCGGGGCGGCCTGCGGGGCGCCCGCGGAGGGCTGCCGGGCGGCCGGGCCGGGCCGGGCCGGGGCTGCCGGGGCCGCAGGGGCGGCGGTGGCCGGGGCGGGCTCCGGGCGGCCCTTCTGGCGCGGCTTGAACCACTCGCCGGTGGACTCCGCCTCGGAGGCCTTCGCGCCCGACCGGGGCGCGGTCGGCTCCTGCCACTCCGGCGGCAGGTTCGGCGGGGTCGCGGTGCGGCCCCCGGCGTCCATCACGCCGAGCACCGGGTCCCCGGCGCCGCCGCGGTGGCGCGGGCCGGACGGCTCCGCGGGCTTCTCGTCCTTGACCTTGCTCTGCACCACGACCGGCGGGATCGGCCGCGAACCGGGGATGTTGATCCGCACCCGGGTGGTCAGCGTGGTCTCCGTCGTCTTCGGCGCGTCGGCCTCGTCAGGGCGCGCACCGGCTGCGGGCCGTCCGGCGGCAGGGTCCGCGCCGATCCCCCCGGGCACGCCGGTGCCGTACGGCGGGGTGCCCGACGGGTACGCGTCGGGGGCGCCGCGGCGGGGCTGCGGGTGGGCGTTGTCAGATTCGCGGCTGCTCAATGCTGCTCTGCTCCGGGTTCGCGGCCGGGCCGGCCGGGCCGTCCGCTGCGTATGGGGCGGGTGACCGCCGGACGACGGCGTGCGGCGTGCGGCGGGGCGACCTGCCCCGGGGACTCAGCTGTTCACGTGTCGGCTGCGGCGAGCGCCCCCGCCACGCGAGTGGTGCCGAAGCTACCCTCCGGCCCGGCCGGGCCGGACAGGGGGGTGGCCCGCCGGGGCACCACCTTACCGACAAGGCATCCGGGCCGTCGGACGACCGGTGGATCCCGATGGTCCGGATCGCCCCGCTATGCGCTAGCGGTCGCCGTCCTTGACGGCCCGTCGGGGTTCCGGCGCCGGTGCGCCGAACAGGAACCCGGAGCGGGTCGGCAGGGTCGCGCAGACCACCCCGAGCAGCGCCCCGCCGAACAGGTACAGGTAAGCGGACGCCGTCGCGGAGAGCACCAGGTCACCCTCCGGGCGGGGCGCCAGCAGCACCGCCAGCACCACGAACCAGCCGCCCAGCGCGCACCCCGCGCCGAGCTTGGTGCCGGTCGCCCGCAGCCCCCCGTAGAACAGCCCGCCGCAGGCCGCCAGCGCCAGCAGCACGCCGAAGCCGCCCCACAGGGTCTGCACGAAAGCTCCGCACACCGACACCGCGGCGCCGAGCAGGAACAGCACGACGTACGCGGCGACCCGCAGGCCGCGCGGCGGCAGCGGCTCGGCCAGGCGCTGCGCGCGGGTGCCGAGCAGGGCGTGCGGGACGTTCAGGGGCTTCACCGCTCCACCCCCGCGAACAGGTCGGTCTCCGGGCCGCCGGGGCCGAGCGCGCCGCGCACCAGCTCGTAGTACTCGGTGGCCAGCAGCGGCTGCCCGAGGCCGTTGCTGAGCGCGAAGTGGCGGCCGGAGCCGTCCACGGTGACCTGGGTGGCGTGCGCCCGCATCGCGGCGGCCTTCGCCGCGGCGTGCGCGGCGTTGTCCAGGACGGTGGTGACCAGCCGGTCGTCCACCACGCCGGGGATCTGGTCGACCGGCGCGGTGCCCCCGAACGGCGCCTCGGCGGCCGTTCCGGCGAGCGCGGCCTCGATCACCGAACGGGGCATCCGGTTGTAGTAGACCTTGGCGATCCGCCAGGGCTCGCCCAGCTCCGGGCGGAACGCCGGGTCGGCGGCCAGCTCGTGGCCGCGCAGCGCCACCCGGTGCGCCTGGATGTGGTCGGGGTGGCCGTAGCCGCCCCTCTCGTCGTACGTCACCAGCACCTGCGGCCGGACCTCGCGGATCACCCCGGCCAGCAGGCCGGCCGCCTCGTCCACGTCCGCCCGCCAGAAGCAGGACGGGTCGTCGTTGTCCGGGACGCCCATCATCCCGGAGTCCCGCCAGCGGCCCGGGCCGCCCAGGAAGCGGTGGTCGGTGACGCCCAACTCGCGCATCGCGGCGGCGAGTTCGCCGATCCGGTGCTTGCCCAGGGTGTTGTCGCGGTCCTGCGCCAGGTGTGCCAGCTCCGGCGGGATCACCTCCCCGCCCTCGCCCAGCGTGCAGGTCACCAGCGTGACCCGGACGCCCTCGGCCGCGTACCGGGCCATGGTCGAGCCGTTGTTGATCGACTCGTCGTCGGGGTGGGCGTGCACCAGCAGCAGCCCGCGCGCGTCGGCCGGGGGTACGGAGGTCATGCCCGGCAGCTTAACGGCCTGCCCGGGGGGACGCCCCGGGCAGGCCGGACGCGCGGGCCGCTAGAGGTTGATCCCGTTGAGCATCCCGGCCAGGTTGGCCGTCACCTGCTGGATCGACGGTGCGATCGAGCTGCCCGCCAGGTAGAAGCCGAGCAGCGCGCACACCAGCGCGTGGCTCAGTTTCAGGTTCGACCGGCGGACCAGGACCACGACCACGACCAGCATCAGCAGGACGGCGGAGACGGACAAAGCCATGACGGCTCACACCCCTTCTCGGGTGCGCCGCCCCGGGGACGGGGCGGCGGGTGGGACGTTGGTCAACTGATACCCGAACAGTGACGCCCGCATGACGTTCCGTAACCCGGCCCGGGGTGTCGCGCACCCCCGCGCCGTCCGCTCCGCCCCCGGTCAGCGGCCCTCCGAACGGCCGTACGCCGCCGTTCGGGTGAGCTGCGCCGTCCGGGTGATCACCGGGGCCCGGGGCCGTAGGGTCGGCCCATGACGACCGAGAAGCCGCACGACACCTTCCCCCGGCAGTACGCCCGCACCGGGCGGTTCACCGCGGGCGCGCCCCGCTCGTTCAGCGTCTCCCCGGACGGCGCGCGGGTGCTGTTCCTGCGCTCCCGCGGCGGGGGCAGCCCGGCCAACCTGCTGTGGCGCCTCGACGTGGCCACCGGCGCCGAGAGCGTGCTCGCCGACCCCGAGGCGCTGCTCGGCGGCGGCGCGGAGGAGCTGTCCGCCGCCGAGCGGGCCCGCCGCGAGCGCAGCCGGGAGACCTCCGCCGGGATCGTCGGCTACGCCCTGGACGCGGCCGCCCGCACCGCCGCCTTCGCGCTCTCCGGGCGGCTGTTCGCGGTCGACACCATCAGCGGAGCGGCCCGTGAACTGCCCGCCGCCACCCCGCTGCTGGACCCGCGGCCCAGCCCCGACGGCACCCACGTCGCCTACGCCACCCCCGGCGGCGAGCTGCGGGTGAGCGCCGCCGACGGCAGCGGCGACCGGCTGCTGGCCGGGCCGGAGGCGGACGGGATCAGCTGGGGACAGGCCGAGTTCATCGCCCAGGAGGAGATGGGCCGCGACCGCGGCCACTGGTGGGCCCCCGACGGCAGCGCGCTGCTGGCCGCCCGGGTCGACGACACCCCGGTGCGCCGCTGGTGGATCGCCGACCCGGCCAACCCCGGCCGCCCGCCGGTCGAGGTCGCCTACCCGGCGGCCGGGACGCCCAACGCCGAGGTCGGGCTCTGGCTGCTCGGCCTGGACGGCACCCGCACCGAGATCCGCTGGGACCGGGCGGCGTACCCGTACCTGGCCCGGGTGCACTGGTCGGCGGGCGGGCCGCCGCTGCTCCAGGTGCAGGCCCGCGACCAGCGCGAACAGCTGGTCCTGGAGGCCGACCCCGCCACCGGCGCCACCACCGTGCTGGTCACCGAGCGGGACCCGGACTGGCTGGAGCTGTTCGACGGCGTGCCGGTGCGCCGGGCCGACGGGCAGCTGGTGCGGATCACCGACCGGGACGGCGCGCGGGTGCTGACCGTCGGCGAGAAGGCGCTCACCGACGCCGGACTGCACGTCCGCTCGGTGCTCGGCACCGACGGCGGGAGCGTGCTGTTCACCGCCTCCGCCGGGGCCGCCGAGTTCGAGCGCCGCCCGCCCGGCTGGCTGGGCGTCTTCGAGGCCGGGCCGGACGGCGTGCGGGAGGTCGGCGACGGCGCGCTCGGCGCGGTGCGCGGCGCGGGCACCACCGTGCTCACCACCGCCGACCCGATGCGCCCCGGCACCACCGTCACCGTGCACCGCGAGGGCGCCGAACCGCTGGTCGTCGCCTCGCACGCGGCCACCCCGCTGATCACCGCCCGGCCGGTGTTCCGCTTCGCGGGCGAGCGGCGGATCCCCTGCGCGGTGCTGTTGCCCACCGGCTACGACCCCGACGTCGACGGCGCGCTGCCCGTCCTGATGGACCCGTACGGCGGCCCGCACGGGCAGCGGGTGGTGCAGGCGCACAACCCGCACCTGGTCTCGCAGTGGTTCGCCGACCAGGGCTTCGCGGTGATCGTCGCCGACGGGCGCGGCACCCCCGGGCACAGCCCCGGCTGGGAGAAGTCGATCAACCGGCGCACCGCCGAGGTCTCCGTCCAGGACCAGGTCGACGCACTGCACGCGCTCGCCGAGCAGTTCCCGCTCGACCTGGCCAGGGTCGCGATCCGCGGCTGGTCGTACGGCGGCTACCTGGCCGCCGCCGCGGTGCTCCGCGCACCGGAGGTCTTCCACGCCGCGGTGGCCGGCGCGCCCGTCACCGAGCACGACCTGTACGACACCCACTACACCGAGCGCTACTACGGCGACCCGAACACCGAGCCCGAGGTCTACCGGGCCAACTCGCTGGTGGAGATGGCCCCTTCGCTGCGCCGGCCGCTGATGGTCGTGCACGGCCTCGCCGACGACAACGTGGTGGTCGCGCACAGCCTGCGGCTGTCCACCGCGCTGCTCGCCGCCAGGCGCCCGCACACCGTGCTGCCGCTGTCCGGGGTGACCCACATGACCCCGCAGGAGCAGGTCGCGGAGAACCTGCTGCTGCTCCAGGTCCGCTTCCTGAAGGAGTCGCTCGGCCTGCTGTGACGGCCGGTCACCGCCCGGGCCGTGACATCCGTCATGCGGAGGTCACGACGGCGGGCACTGCCGCGGACACCCCCGTTCCGGGGAGCCTTGAGGAGTCGGAGAGAACGGCTCTCGAAGGGACTTGGTTCAGATGACGACGGGAACGGGGGAGGTCGCGGCCTTCCGGAACGTCAGCAAGAGCTACGGCCGGGTGAAGGCGGTGAACGGCCTCGACCTGGTGCTGCGACCGGGCGAGACGGTCGCCCTGCTCGGCCCCAACGGCGCGGGCAAGTCCAGCAGCCTCGACCTGCTGCTGGGCCTGCGCGAGCCCGACAGCGGCACCGTCGAGCTGTTCGGCGGCACCCCGCGGGCCGCGATCACGGCCGGCCGGGTCGGCGCGATGCTGCAGAGCGGCGGCCTGATGAGCGACGTCAAGGTCCGCGAGATCGTCGAACTGGCCTGCAAGGTCCACCCCCGCGGCCACGGCGTCGACCAGGTGCTGGCCACCGCCGGGATCACCGAACTCGCCGACCGCCGGGTCGACAAGCTCTCCGGCGGCCAGGAGCAGCGCGTCCGCTTCGCCCTCGCGGTGGCCGGGGCCAACGACCTGATCGTCCTGGACGAGCCCACCACCGGCATGGACGTCTCGGTCCGCCGCCAGTTCTGGGAGGCCATGCGCGCCCAGGCCGACGCCGGACGCACCGTGCTGTTCGCCACCCACTACCTGGAGGAGGCCGACTCCGTCGCCGACCGCGTCCTCGTCCTGCACAAGGGCCGGCTGATCGCCGACGGCTCCTCCGCCGAGATCAAGGCCCGGGCCGGCGCCCGACGGATCGGCTTCGAGCTCCACCCCGCCGACGGCGCCGCCTCCGGCTCCGACTTCGACGAGGCGGTGCTGCGCGCCCTGCCCGGCACCGTCGGGCTCGACGTCAGCACCCGCGCCGACGGCGTGCGCACCGTCCGGATCCGCTCCGCCGACGCCGACGCGGGCGTCGCCGCGCTCTACGCGGCGGGCTACTACCCGCGCGGGCTGGAGGTCACCAGCCTCGGCCTGGAGCAGGCCTTCCTGACCATCACCGGCGAGCAGGACCTGGCCGAGCAGGCCGACCGCGCCGAGAGCCGCAGCGAGAGCGAAGAGGAGTACGTCCGATGATCACCCTGGTCCGGCTGGAGATCCTGCGCACCCTGCGCAACAAGCGGTACCTGATGTTCACCGTGCTCTACCCCGCCCTGCTGTACGTCTTCTTCATCAGCGCCTACGGCAACGGCGGCACGGTGGCGAACGGGGTCGCCGCGAAGTCGTACTTCATGGTCTCGATGGCCACCTTCGGCGCGGTCGGCGCCGTCCTGACCGGCTCCGCGCAGCGCATCTCGCTGGAGCGCAAGAGCGGCTGGACCCGCCAACTGCGGCTCACCGCCCTGCCCGGACGCGCCTACACCCTCGGCAAGATCGCCGCCTGCGCGGTCACCACGCTGCCCGCGATCGCCGTGGTCTTCGCGATCGGCGCGATCGAGGGCGTCGACCTCCCCGCCGTCCAGTGGCTCGGCCTGGCCGCCGCCCTGTGGCTCGGCAGCTTCGTCTTCGCCGCGCTCGGCGTCGCCCTCGGCTACGCCGCCGAACCGGACGCCGTCCAACCCGTGGTGATGATCGTCTACATGCTGATGGCGCTGTTCGGCGGCACCTGGTTCCCGGTCAGCGACTCGCTGAAGGCCTACGCCCGGTTCAACCCGGTCTACGACTACAACCAGCTGGCCTCGTTCGTCCACGGCGGGGGCGTGGCGGGCCTCCCGATCGCCGCGCTGGCCGCCTTCCTGGCGCTCTTCACCGCCGCCGCGGCCTACCTGTACCGCAAGGACGCGCGACGGGCATGATGGCCCGCATGCAGAACACCGCACCGGCCCGCCACCCCGACCAGGACGGGGAGGTCGGGCCGGACGGCCGTTGGACCACGTACCCCGGCGCGCCCGTCGACACCCGCCGGCAACTGCTGGCCAAGCTCGCCTGGACGTCCATCTGGGCACTCTACCTGGCCTACCCCGTCCAGGACCTGACGACGGGGCAGCACTCCCCGGCGGCGAGCGTCGCCGGGGGCGTCGCGCTGGTGGTCTTCCTGGCCTGCTACCTGTCGCTGATCGTGATCCGCAACCACCCGGGCTTCCGGCACGCCAGGCGCTACCTGCCGCTCGCGCTGATGGCCGTGATCGCCGTCACCACCTCGTACGCCCTGGGCGAGTCCTGGCTGACCCTGTTCACGTACACCTCGGTGTGCGCCTCGGTGATCCTCCCCGGCCGCTACGGCCTGGTCGGCGTCCTCGCCACCACCGGCGTCTTCGCCGTCGTCGGGATCACCAGCCGCGCCGACGCCGAGACCCTGGTCAGCATCGGCCTGCCCTGCCTGATGGCCGGACTCGCCATGCTCGCCATGCAGCGCCTGGTCGCCACCATGCGCGAACTGCGCGAGGCCCGGGCCGCCGTCGCCCACCTCGCCGCCTCCGAGGAACGGCTGCGCCTGGCCCGCGACCTGCACGACCTGCTCGGCCACTCGCTCTCGCTGATCGCCATCAAGGGCGAACTCACCGGACGCCTGATGGACGCCGGGAAGACCGACGCCGCCCGCGCCCAGGTCGCCGACATCGAGCAGGTCGCCCGGCAGTCCCTCGCCGACGTCCGCAGCGCGGTCAGCGGCTTCCGCCGCCCCACCCTTCCGGTCGAACTCGCCGCCGCCCGAACGGCGTTGGCCGCCAGCCAGATCGAACTCGACGCCGACCCCCGGCTCGCCGAGGAGCGCCCCGGCCTCGCCGCCGAGGAGTCCGGCGTGCTCGCCTGGGCGCTGCGCGAGGCCGTCACCAACGTCGTCCGGCACGGCGCCGGGGCCACCCGGTGCACCGTCCACCTCGACGAGACCTGGGAGGAGGACGGCCGCTACGCCGTCCTGGAGGTCGTCGACAACGGCGCCGGACCGGGCAAGTCCGGTGCCGGGAACGGCCTCTCGGGCCTCGGCGAGCGCCTGGAGCAGGTCGGCGGACGCCTGCGGACCGGCCCCGCCGACCGCGGCCGGGGTTTCCGGCTGCGCGCCCTCGTCCCGCTGCGGCCCGGCCCCAGCGGGGAACACGCTGGCGGGGAACGCCCGGGCGGGGAACGGTAATAGGCTGCCCGACGTGACGGACGGAACGGGTGGACGACCGGTGCGAGTGCTGCTCGCCGAGGACCAGGGCATGGTGCGGGAGGCGCTCGCCGCGCTGCTCTCGCTGGAGGACGACCTGGAGGTGGTCGCCCAGGTCTCCCGCGGCGACGAGGTCGCGGCGGCGGTGACGGAGCACCAGGTGGACGTCGCCGTCCTCGACATCGAGATGCCCGGCATGACCGGCATCGACGCCTGCGCGGAGGTCCGGCGGGCCCGGCCGCGGACCAAGGTCGTCATCGCCACCACCTTCGGACGGCCCGGCTACCTGCGCCGGGCGATGGAGTCCGGGGCCGACGCCTTCCTGGTCAAGGACGCACCCGCCGCGGAACTCGCCGAAGCGATCAGGCGGGTGCTGCGCGGCGAGAAGGTCATCGACCCCACGCTCGCCGCGGCCGCCCTCTCGGAGGGGGCCAACCCGCTCACCGGCCGCGAGCGCGACGTGCTGGCCGCGGCGGCGGACGGCGCGGTGAACGCGGACATCGCGGCCCGGCTGCACCTCTCCGAGGGGACGGTGCGCAACTACCTGTCGATGGCGATCCAGAAGACGGCGGCCCGCAACCGGGCGGAGGCGGTGCGGATCGCGCGGGAGAAGGGCTGGCTGTAAGGGGGACGGAGAGCGAGACCAGGGGCGCGAGGAACTGCGCGCCCAGCCACGTGCACGCCAGCCGGATCGCGATGCAGGGCGGCGAGTTGCTCCCCCAGCCCCAGGGGGCTGGGAGGTGCCCCCTTTTGGCGATCTTGCGGTGGGTGCACGGCTGGTCGCGCAGTTCCCCGCGCCCCCATCTGCACCGGCTGCTCGGGAGCCCTTTGCGCCCCCATCTGCGGCCGCTGTGCGTTCAGTTGAGGCGGTGGCGGGCCGACCTCGCCTCCAGGCGGACCTTCGCCGCGCTCTCCGGGTCGAAGGCGTCGAGGATCTTCGCGTAGGACTCCATCTCGGCGGCGCCGGCCAGGAAGTCGCCGGTCTTGACGAGCAACTCGGCCCGTTCGAGCCGCAGTTGCGCGGGGTGGCGGGGGAGCAGCAGGGCGAGTTCGGTGGCCCAGAGCTGGGTGCGGGCGTGTTCGGGGCGGTCGGCGGCCCAGCGGCGGATGTTGCCCAGGACGCGCAGCACGGTGTCCAGGGGCTGGGCCGGGGTGAGGAGTTCGGGGGTGAAGAGGTGGCCGGAGGCGGCGACCAGGCGTTCCACGTCGGGGACGTCGAGGAGCCGGCCGCCGTGGAACGGGTCCGCGAGGACGTACTCGTCGCCGCCCGCCGGGTCGCCGACCGCGACGATGAAGTGGCCGGGCAGGGCGATGCCGTGCACGGTCAGCCCGGCCCGGGCGGCCACCGCCTGCCAGACCAGCGCGAGCATGATCGGCAGCCCGCGGCGGCGCCGCAGCACCTCCGGCAGCAGCGAGGACTCCAGCCGCAGGTAGTCGGACTGGCGGCCGTGGAAGCGCTCGCGGCCGCCGAGCACCGCCGCGAGCAGCGCGGCGGTCTCCTCCGGCCCGTTCGGACGGCGCTCGGCGACGGCCTGGCGAATGGCCGCGGCGTGCCGGTCCAGGGCAGCCTGGCAGGCCGTCAGGAGTTCCTCCAGGGACGGCTGTCGGGCACTGTCGCCGGGATCGCCGAGGGTGTGCTCGGCGGCGGCGAGCAGGCACAGCAGCACCGGGTCGGGGTGTTCGCCCCGGGCTTCGGTGCGGAAGCGGGTTCTGCTCTGCTCGGTCACTGCGGCCTTCGGTTCAGCAGCGGTCGTGGCTCACTTCAGGTGGTGCACGCTACCGCTGGGGAAGGCGGGCGTAGTGGTAAGTGTGACTGGTCGTGAAGCCCAGCCGGTCGTACAGCTCGATCGCGCCCCCGTTGTCGGCCTCGACCTGCAGGTAGCCGCCGGTGGCGCCCTCCTCGGCGGCGCGGGCGGCGAGCGCGGCCATCACGGCGGTGGCCAGGCCGCGGCGGCGGGCGACCGGGGCGACCTCGACCGCGCCGAAGCAGGCCCACGGGCCGTCCACGGCGAGCCGGCCGATGGCCAGTGGGGCGCCGTCCGGACCCTCGACCCGGGCGAACCAGACCGAGGGGCCGCCGTGCAGCACCGCGGTGGCGGCCGCCTCCAGGGCGGGGTCGCCGCCCACCCGGCGGTACAGCGCCAGCCACTCGGGCCCGGCGGTGCGGGAGAGCCGGACGTCCGCGGGGCGGCCGGCGCGGGCCAGTTCGCCGAGCGGGGCGGTGCGCACCAGGGTCGGGGCCAGGGCCGCGCCGAGCCGGTCCAGTTCGGCGGCGAGCGCGGGCGGCGAGCCGGGGGAGACCACCTCGACGTACGCGGGCAGCGAACGGGCCGCGTACCACTCGCGCACCCGCTCCAGCGCCGCGGGCAGCGGCAGGCCCGGATCGCCCAGCGCCTGCACCGAGTTGGCCCGGCGGGTGAACCCGGACGAGGCGCGCAGTGTCCACTCGCCCAGCGGCTCCTGCTCGACGGCGGGCCAGGAGCGGGCGGCGGTGCGCTGCAGGTCGAGCGGGTCGACGGCGGGCGCGGCGGCGCGGCGGGCCGGGAACGGCGGGACGGGCTTGCCGGCCACCAGCAGTTCGGCCGCGAAGCGCACCGGCGCGCCGGTGCGCGGCTCGACCGTCAACCCGTCGCCGTCCCACGAGGTGAGCACGCCGATCACATCGCGGAACACCGGACGGCCCTCCGCCACGCCGTCGACACGCCGGACCGACACGCGTCGTCCCACGTCAGACGGGCCCATCCGGACCTCCGGACGGGCCTTCCACGGCTCCGGGCCGACCATCAACCGCACCTCCTGTGCATTTGCGCCCCCCGACCCGCGATACTAGGGGCGGGCATCGACGACGCCGCGCGCAAAGCGCGACCGAGTAAACAGTAGGGCGGCAGCCCTTCCGAGGAGGAACGACAGCGTGACCTACGTCATCGCGCAGCCTTGTGTCGACGTCAAGGACAAGGCGTGCATCGAAGAGTGCCCCGTGGACTGCATCTACGAAGGCGAGCGCTCCCTCTACATCCACCCGGACGAGTGCGTGGACTGTGGCGCCTGCGAACCGGTCTGCCCGGTCGAGGCGATCTTCTACGAGGACGACACCCCGGAGGAGTGGAAGGACTACTACAAGGCGAACGTCGAGTTCTTCGACGACCTGGGCTCGCCCGGCGGCGCCTCCAAGCTCGGCCTGATCGAGCGTGACCACCCGTTCATCGCGGCACTGCCCCCGCAGAACGCCGACCACTGATCGGTGGCATCCACGCTGTGAGCACCAACGACAGCACGCGCGCGCCGTTCCCGGGCCACCCGGGGGCGGCGCGCCGCGTCTCCGACCGCCTGCCGGTCTTCCCGTGGGACAAGCTCGAACCGTACAAGCGCACCGCCCAGGCGCACCCGGACGGGCTCTGCGACTTCTCCGTCGGCACCCCGGTGGACCCGGTGCCCGAGCTGGTCCAGCGGGCGCTGGCCGCGCACACCGACACGCCCGGCTACCCCACCGTGTGGGGCCCGCTGTCGCTGCGCGACGCGATCGCGGGCTGGCTGGGGCGCCGCTGCGGCGCCGAGGTCGGCCCCGAGGCCGTCCTGCCGACCGTCGGCTCCAAGGAGCTGGTGGCCTGGCTGCCCGGCCAGCTCGGCCTCGGCCCCGGCGACCAGGTCGCCTACCCGAGGCTGGCCTACCCCACGTACGAGGTCGGCGCGCTGCTCTGCGGCGCCGAGCCGGTCGCGTACGGGGACGTCAGCGAGCTGGACGGCTCGAAGGTCCGGCTGCTGTGGCTGAACTCGCCGTCCAACCCCACCGGGCGGGTGCTGGACGCGGACGAGCTGCGCCGCGCCGTCGCGTGGGCCCGGGAGCACCGGGTGCTGCTGGTCAGCGACGAGTGCTACCTGGAGCTCGGCTGGGAGGCCGAGCCGGTGTCGGTGCTGCACCCGTCGGTCTGCGGCGGCTCGCACGAGGGCCTGCTGGCCGTGCACTCGCTGTCCAAGCGCTCCAACCTGGCGGGCTACCGGGCCTCCTTCGTGGCCGGTGACCCGGTGGTGGTCCGCGAGCTGCTGGAGATCCGCAAGCACGGCGGCATGATCGTGCCCGCGCCGGTGCAGGCGGCCACCGCGGCCGCGCTCGCCGACGACGCGCACGTGGCCGAGCAGCGGGCCCGGTACGCCCAGCGGCGCAGCGCCCTGCGGGCCGCGCTGGAGGCGTACGGGTTCCGGATCGAGCACTCCGAGGCGAGCCTGTACCTGTGGGCGACCCAGGACCGGCCGTGCTGGGAGACGGTGGCCGAACTCGCCGAGCTGGGCGTCCTGGTGGCGCCCGGCGACTTCTACGGCCCGGCGGGCGACCGGTTCGTGCGGGTGGCGTTCACCGCCACCGACGAGCGGGTGGCCTCGGCGGTGGAGCGGCTCAAGCGGTAGCGGCGGGACGCGGAACGGGAGGGGCGGAGCCGGTCGGCTCCGCCCCTCCCGTCGTCCCGCGCTCGCGGGGTCAGCCGATCGGCAGGCCGCCGCCCTTGACGCCGCCGAGCAGGCCGCCGACCGGGCCGAGCACGCCGGTCAGGCCGCCCAGCGGGCTGTCGCCGCCGAGCGAGGGCACGCCGCCGAGGCGGTTGGCGGACTCGTGCTCGGTCAGGCCCTCGACGGCGCCCGCGACCGGCAGCGAGTGGAGCGCGCCGGTGACCGGGCCGAGCTTGTCGCCGGCGGGCAGGCCCTGGGTGAGCTTGTCGGTGGGCAGGCCGCGGGCGACGGTGGCCAGCGGGGTGGCGGTGGCCCGGTCGGTGGCGGGGAGGACCTTCTCGGTGACCGCCGGGGCGACCTTCTCCTCGACCGCCGGGGCGACCTTGCCGGTGAGCGTCTCCAGCGAGCCGGTCAGCTGGCCGGCCTTGCCGACCGGGCCGAGCTTGCCCAGCGCGTCGTCGGTGGACGGCAGGTTGTGCGCGACGGTGTTGCCGGCCGCGTCGGCGGCCGCCGGGCCGCCCGCCGCGAGGGTCGCGGCACCGGTGGTGCCGACCACGTGGCCCAGCTCGTGGGTGGCCCCCTGCACCGCGTCGCCCGAGTTGGGGACGTCGGCCAGCTTGGTCACGCCGGCACCCAGGTCGGTCTGCGGCACCACCTCGGTGGCGGAGGCGGCGCCCGCCGCGGCTGCGAGCGGCGCCGCGGTGGCGGCGACGAGCAGCGCGGCCTGGGCGATCCGGCGCGTGAGGGGGAGGGACATGGTGCTCCTAAGAGGTGAGGTCGACGGTCCGCCGGGCCGGGGCGCGGGGCGCTCCGCCCGGCGGGCGACGTGTATGACCGCAAGAGCACCGGGAAGGTTTCGGCCGGTCAAGGTCAAGGGTTGGCAAAGATCGGACGATCCTTTTTCGGGCATTCCGGAAGTACCGGCCGGGCGGCGGATCCCGGAGAACCGTCACTTCCCTTGGGGGCCGCGGCTTCCGGCCCCCGGCGGCGCACCGTCCCGGGGGCGGCCGCCGACCGGCCCGCCGTCAGCGGGAGTTGACGCGATTCACCCGGCGGACGGTCACCCGCACACCAGTGCGTCAACGCACCGTCAGGGCTGCGCGCCCGCCGACCGCGGCCCGGGCCTCACTTCTTGACCGGCGCACCCAGCGTCACCAGCACCCGGTCGGACGGCGCGCCCGCCAGCGGCTTCCACCCCTCGCCGGGCCTGTCCACCCGCCACACCCTGCCGTCGTACGCGACCTGCCCGACGCCCAGCTCGGCCGCCTGCGCCACCGACCAGTGCGCCAGCGCCCAGCCGGTCTGGCCCGCCCCGCCCGCGCCCGCGGTGCTCGCGGTCGGCTGCGGGGTGAGCGCCAGCACCTCGCGCGGGTCCTTGGCCGCCTTCTCGGCGCCCGCCACCGCGACCGCCTTGCCGAACTCCCGGCGCACCCGCTCCGAGAGGTGGGCCGCGTCCGGGACGGGCTGGGCCGGGTCGGTCGGGTGCGGGTCCGGCAGCCGGTGCACCACGCAGTCCAGCGAGGCGGGTTCGCGGCCGGTCAGCACCGCGGCGAGCAGCGTCGCGTTGTTCTCGTGCTTGGCGTACGCCTGCGGGTAGCCGCTGCGCTGCACCTGCTGGGCGGCGTCGGTCAGCGGCATCTGCGCGTACCCGTTGACCTTCACCAGCGCGTCCAGGAACTTGTTGGTCGCGTACACCGGGTCCAGGATCTGGTCGACCGTGCCCCAGCCCTGCGAGGGGCGCTGCTGGAACAGGCCCACCGAGTCCCGGTCGCCGCCCTCCAGGTTGTGCAGCTTCGACTCCTGGATGGCCGTCGCCAGCGAGATGGTCACCGCCCGCTCCGGCAGGCCGCGGGACATCGCCACCGCCGTGATGGTGGCCGCGTTGGCCGCCGCCGGGAGCTCCAGGGTGCCGCTGCCCGCCGCGGTGGTGACCGTGCAGCCCTCGTCGGGGGGCGTGATCTTGTCCCGGTTCAGCCACACCACCAGGCCGCCCACCACGGCCAGCGCGACCAGCCCGACCAGCACCCGCCGCCACGGCCGCCGCCGGCGCGGGACGGCGTCGTCCTGCGCGTCGTACTCGGCGTCCTCGGTCACGGGTGGCCCCTCTCAGTGGCTGATCGCGTCGCATCGGTCCCGGCCCGGCGCGCGCTGTTCGCGGACACCGTAACCGCTCGGACGGCCGTACGGGTCCGCCCGGTTGCGCGGCCGTCCGCGGAGGGGGTCCGGCGGGCCGCCGACCTTACCGGTGGAGCCGCACCTTATCGATAAGGTAACCGCCATGAGCAGCCCGAACGCGCCCCTCGACCTCTCCCTCGACGGCGGAACGCTGACCGCCCGCCTCGTCGACCTCCCGTCCGTCAGCGGTGAGGAGACCGCCCTCGCGGACGCCGTCGAGGCCGCGCTCCGGGCCCTGCCGCACCTCACCGTCGACCGGTACGGCAACAACGTGGTCGCCCGCACCCACTTCGGCCGCGACGAGCGGGTGGTGCTCGCCGGGCACCTGGACACCGTGCCGATCGCCGACAACGTGCCCTCGCACGTCGAGGGCGACCTGCTCTACGGCTGCGGCACCTCCGACATGAAGTCCGGCGTCGCCGTGCAGCTGCGGCTCGCCGCCACCCTCACCGAGGCCAACCGGGACGTCACCTACGTCTTCTACGACTGCGAGGAGGTGGAGGCCCACCGCAACGGCCTCGGCCACCTGTTCGCGACCCACCCCGACTGGCTGGCGGGCGACTTCGCGGTCCTGATGGAGCCCAGCGGCGCCGTCGTCGAGGGCGGCTGCCAGGGCAGCCTGCGCGCCGACGTCACGCTCACCGGCGTCCGCGCCCACGCGGCCCGCAGCTGGCTCGGCGACAACGCCATCCACAAGGCCGCGGAGGTGCTGCGGCGGCTGGCCGAGTACCGGCCGCGCCGGGTGGAGATCGACGGCCTGGAGTACCGCGAGGGCCTGAACGCGACCCGGATCGACGGCGGCGTCGCCGGGAACGTCATCCCCGACGAGTGCAGGATCCACGTCGCCTTCCGGTTCGCCCCCGACCGCAGCCTGGAGCAGGCCGAGGAGCACCTGCGCGAGGTCTTCGAGGGGTACCAGCTGGAGATCGTCGACGCCTCGCCCGCCGCCCTGCCCGGCCTCGGCCTGCCCGCCGCCCGGGACTTCCTGGCCGCCATCGGCGGCGAGCCCCGGGCCAAGTTCGGCTGGACGGACGTGGCCCGGTTCTCCGCCCACGGCGTCCCCGCCGTCAACTATGGCCCCGGCGACCCGAACCTGGCGCACAAGCGCGAGGAACACTGCTCGCTCGGCGCGATCGCCGAGGTCGAGCAGCGGATGCGGGACTGGCTCACCCGGTAGCGGCCGAGGGGCGGGAGTCGGGTGCGGTTCGCCGGACTCCCGCCTGGGCGACGGCCGTTATTTACCCCGGATCGCACCTCGCCGGGCGTAGGGTTTCGTCATGACAGCCAACGGAGATGACCCCGTCCGCCGGCCGAAGAAGCCGTGGCCCGAGAAGCGCAAGGGCCCCGTCCTGCTGCGGCGCGACCAGGTCGAGACGAGCACGACCGACCAGCGGCTGCTGGACACCACCGGGCCGTCCGACTGGTTGCACACCGACCCGTGGCGGGTGCTGCGGATCACCTCGGAGTTCGTCGAGGGCTTCGGCGCCCTGGCCGAACTCCCCACCGCCATCAGCGTGTTCGGCTCCGCCCGGACGCCGGTCGGCTCGCCCGAGTACGAGGCCGGGGTGGAGATCGGCCGGGCCCTCGCCGAGGCCGGCTACGCGGTGATCACCGGCGGCGGCCCCGGCGCGATGGAGGCCGCCAACAAGGGCGCCACCGAGGCGGGCGGGCTGAGCGTCGGCCTCGGCATCGAGCTGCCCTTCGAGCAGGGCCTCAACGAGTACGTCGACCTGGGCCTCAACTTCCGGTACTTCTTCGTCCGCAAGACGATGTTCGTGAAGTACGCCCAGGGCTTCGTGGTCCTGCCCGGCGGCCTCGGCACCCTGGACGAGCTGTTCGAGGCGCTCACCCTGGTGCAGACGAAGAAGGTCACCCGCTTCCCGGTGATCCTGTTCGGCAGCGCCTACTGGGGCGGGCTGGTGGAGTGGCTCAAGTCGACCCTGGTCGCCCAGGGCAAGGCCAACCCCGCCGACCTCGAACTGTTCCACGTCACCGACGACGTGGCGGAGGTCCTCAAGGTGCTGGACGCCGCGCGGGGGCCGAAGGGCACCCCCGCGTAGCGCCGCGGCCGGGGCCCGGACTCAGGCCAGCCCCCGGCGGGCCACCGCCGGGGGACGGGTGCCGCGGATCGAGGCCACCATGTCCAGCACCTGGCGGGTCTCGGCGACCTGGTGCACCCGGTAGACCTGCGCGCCCAGCCAGGCCGAGACCGCGGTGGTGGCCAGGGTGCCCAGCAGCCGCTCGTCCACCGGCTTGTCCAGGGTCTCGCCGACGAAGTCCTTGTTGGAGAGCGAGACCAGCACCGGGAAGCCGGTCGCGGTCATCTCCGGCAGGCGGCGGGTCGCCTCCAGCGAGTGCCGGGTGTTCTTCCCGAAGTCGTGCCCCGGGTCGATGATCAACCCGTCGCGGCGCACGCCCAGTTCGAGCGCCCGCTCGGCCAGGCCGACGGTCACCGCCAGGACGTCCGCCATCACGTCCTCGTACCCCACCCGGTGCGGGCGGGTGCGCGGCCGGGCGCCGCCCGCGTGCGTGCACACCAGGCCCGCGCCGTGCCGGGCCGCGGCCTCGGCGAGCTTCGGGTCGAAGCCGCCCCAGGCGTCGTTCAGCAGGTCCGCGCCGACCTCGCAGACCGCCTCGCCGACCTCGTGCCGCCAGGTGTCCACGCTGATCACCACGTCCGGGTGGCGCTTGCGCAGCTCCGCCACGAACGGCACCGTGCGGCGCAACTCCTCCTCCACGGTGACCTCTTCGCCCGGCCCGGCCTTCACCCCGCCGATGTCCAGGATCGCCGCGCCCTCCGCCACCGCCCGGTCTGCGGCCGCGAACGCCGCCTCGTCCGCGAAGGTCGCCCCCCGGTCGAAGAACGAGTCCGGGGTGCGGTTGACGATCGCCATGACGACCAGCTCGTCCGGGCCGAACTCCCGCGTGCCGAGGCGTAGTGCCACCGGTGTCTCCTCCTCAGCGCTCCCGGGTGCAATGATGGGCCCCGGCCTGTACGGGGACCATGATCCCACCGTAGCTCCCGCGGGCGGGCCGAAGCCGACCGGGAACTGCCGGGAACTGACGGAGGACAGCTCGTGTTCGTGGTGATCGTGATCGCGATGGCCCTGGTGGTCGGTGGCGCCGCAGTGGTGGCCCTGGGCGGCGGCGGGACGCTGCCGGAGGCCGAACACGACCGCCTCTCCGCGCGCCTGCCGCAGGACCGCGCCCTCAGCCGCACCGACGTGGACGAGCTCCGCCTCCCGATGGCGCTGCGCGGCTACCGGATGGACGAGGTCGACGACGTGCTCGACCGCCTCGGCGCGGAACTCGCCCTCCGCGACGCCCGGATCGCCGAGCTGGAGGCCGTCGGCGTGGTCCGCGGCTCGGTGGAGAGCTCCGCCGCCGTCGCCGGCGGCGACCCGCTGCCCGGGCTGGAGTCCTTCAGCACCGTCCTGGAGAAGCAGCCGCAGGGGCCGGTGGTCGGCGAGACCGCCGAGGTGCTCTCCTCCCACGAGTCCGACGCGGACGCGGACGCGGACGCCGAGCGGCACGAGAAGAGCGACCGCGCGTGACGGGGGCGGTCCTCGGGACGGACGGGCTGCGGCGCTGCGGCTGGGGCGACTCGGCCGATGACTACCGGGCGTACCACGACACCGAGTGGGGCCGCCCGGTCCACGGCGACCGGGCCCTGTTCGAGCGGATCACCCTGGAGGCCTTCCAGTCCGGTCTGTCCTGGATCACCATCCTGCGCCGCCGGGAGGGCTTCCGGGCGGCCTTCCGGGGCTTCGACGCCGCGGCGGTCGCGGAGTTCGACGACACCGACGTCGAACGGCTGCTGAACGACACTGGCATCATCCGCAACCGCGCCAAGGTCCTCGCCACCATCGCCAACGCCAAGGCCGCCCGCGCCCTCGCCGACGGCGAACTCGACGCCCTGGTCTGGAGCCACGCCCCCGACCCGGCCACCCGCCCCGCCCCGCTCACCCTGGCGGACGTCCCGGCGGTCACCCCGGAGTCGACCGCGCTCGCCAAGTCCCTCAAGCGCGCGGGCTTCCGCTTCGTCGGCCCGACCACCGCGTACGCGCTGATGCAGGCGTGCGGGCTGGTGAACGACCACCTGGCGGACTGCCACGCGCGCTAGCGCGCCGCCGCCCCGCCGGGGTCCGGCGGGGCGGGGTCCTGCCGCGGGGGCGGTCAGCGGCCGACGAAGTCGGGCTTCTGCTTGGTGAGGAAGGCGTCGACCGCGATGCGGTGGTCCTCGCTCTCGCCCGCCAGGGTCTGGAGTTCGTCCTCCTTGTCGAGCAGTTCGTCCAGGGAGTGCGAGGCGGCGTAGGCGAGGGACTCCTTGATCGCGCCGTAGGCGACGGTCGGGCCGTTGGCCAGGGTGAGGGCGAACTCGCGGGCGGTGGCGGCGAGTTCGGCGGCCGGGACGACGCGGGTGGCCAGGCCGAGGGCGAGCGCCTCGTCGGCGCGGACGGTGCGGGGGAGCATCAGGAGCTCGGTGGCGCGGGCGTGGCCGACCAGGCGGGGGAGCGTCCAGGAGGCGCCGGAGTCGGCGGTGAGGGCGACGCCCGCGAAGGAGGTGTTGAAGCCCGCGGTGTCGGCGAGGACCCGGAAGTCGCAGGCGAAGGCGAGCGAGGCCCCGGCGCCCGCGGCGACGCCGTTGACCGCGGCGACGGTGGGCTTGCGCATCCCGGCCAGCGCGCGGACCAGCGGGTTGTAGTGCTCGGCGACGGTGCGCAGGGCGCCCTCGCCGGTCTCGCGCTGGCGCTGGAGCAGGCCGACGTGCTCCTTGAGGTCCTGGCCGACGCAGAACGCCTTCTCCCCCGCGCCGGTCAGCAGCACGGCCCGGACCGCGGGATCGGCCGCGGCGGTGGCGACGGCGTCCCGGAGGGCGACCTTGGTGGGGACGTCGAGGGCGTTCATCGCCTCGGCGCGGTCGATGGTGAGGACGGCGAGGGCGCCGTCGCGCTCGTAGCGCACGGTGTCGGACATGGGTGAGGGCTCCCCGGGTCGCGGTGGCTGTCGTGGGCCAGCATGCCGGTTCGCGGCCGGGCGGGGGAGTGTGAGGTGCCGCACCCCCGGCGGGCGTGTCGGAGTGCGGCGGGATGCGGCTTTCGGCAGGTAATGGGCGCTTTGTGGCTGGTTGGCGAGGCTTGGCGCAGAGAGTGATGTTGGTCATCCAGCGGTCGCATGCGGGATAATGGCTTCCGATCAATGCGTTCGATGCCGGCGGTGGACGGACCGTCCGGTGCGTACCTGAACGGTTGCAGGAAGGGGAACGAGCATGGCGGCCATGAAGCCGCGGACGGGTGACGGCCCGCTGGAGGTCACCAAAGAGGGGCGGGGCATCATCATGCGAGTTCCGCTCGAAGGGGGCGGGCGCCTGGTGGTGGAGCTGACGCCGGACGAGGCGGACGCTCTGGGCGAGGCCCTCAAGAAGGCCTGCGGCTGATCTGCAGGTAGGTGTCCCCGCATCTCCCGGTCTCATCCGCGAGGTGCTCGACGGGCCCGGCCCCCCACTGCGGGGGGCCGGGCCCGTTCCGCGCGCACCGGCCGGGCCCGTCCCGCGCGCACCCGCCGGGGCGCCTCGGCGCCTGACGGCCCTCAGCGCTTGACTGCGCAGAGCAGCCCGTCGGAGACCGGCAGCAGGGCGGGCAGCAGGGTGTCGCTCTCCCGGATCTCGGCGACCAGGTCGCGCACGGCGCGGGTCTGCGGGTCGTCGAGCTCGGGTTCGGCGAGCCGTCCCTCCTGGAAGACGCCCTCGAAGCAGACCACGCCGCGCGGCCGCAGCAGGCGCAGCGCCTCGGTCAGGTGGAACCGGGAGTCGGCCGGGTCGCCGTCGCAGAACACCAGGTCGTACTGGCCGTCGGCGAGCCGGGGCAGCACGTCCCGGGTGCGGCCGGGGATGCAGCGGGCCCGGTTGCCGGGGAACCCGGCGGCCCGGTACGCCTCGCGGGCGTACTGCTGGCGGACCGGCTCGGAGTCGACGGTGGTGAGCACCCCGTCGGCGCGCATGCCGCGCAGCAGGTAGACCCCGGAGACGCCGGTGCCGGTGCCGATCTCGACCACCGCCTTGGCGTCGAGGGCGGCGGCGAGCAGCCGCAGGGCGGCCCCGCCGCTGGGGCCGATCGCGCGTATGCCGGTGCGGGCCGACTGGGCCCGGGCGTAGGTCAGCACCGCGTCCTCGCCGACGTAGGTGTCGGCGAGGGCCGCTCGCTGGGGCCCGAACTCGGTGATGGCTGCCTCTTCCGGAGCGCCGTTGCCGACCCAAGTCGACAAATTCCAGCGACAGACTACTGGCCGCCCGGGAACCGCGTTCGACGGCTGGCCGTTGAACTGCTACGGGCGGCCCGACCGTCCGGGGCGGTCGCTGTTCGACGGCTCTTATCCGGGCTTGACGGGTGAGGTGGATATGGTGGTGGCTCTGCTGGGCAGAAGAGCCGACCGAGGAGGTGTGGCCGAGGGCGACGTCCCTGTGCAGCGGCACCCCCGCGGCCTCACGTCGATCCGTACGCCGAAGCCCGTGATGAACCAGTCTGTGCACTCCCCCCTGGACAAGTCGACCGCAGCCGACGACTCGGTGGCCGGGGCCGCCGGCACGCTCGCGTCCTTCGCGGAGGGGCCCGACGCGCAGAGCTGGACGCCGCCCAGCTGGGAGGAGATCGTCGAGGCGCACAGCGCCCGCGTCTACCGCCTGGCGTACCGGCTGACGGGCAACCAGCACGACGCCGAGGACCTCACGCAGGAGGTCTTCGTCCGGGTGTTCCGCTCGCTGTCCACGTACACCCCCGGCACCTTCGAGGGCTGGCTGCACCGGATCACCACCAACCTGTTCCTGGACATGGTGCGCCGCCGCCAGCGGATCCGCTTCGACGCCCTCGCCGAGGACGCCGCGGAGCGCCTGGCCAGCCGCGAGCCCAGCCCCGCCCAGCACTTCAGCGACACCCACTTCGACGCGGACGTCCAGCAGGCGCTGGACACCCTCGCGCCGGAGTTCCGGGCCGCCGTGGTGCTGTGCGACATCGAGGGCCTGTCGTACGAGGAGATCGCCGCGACGCTCGGCGTGAAGCTCGGCACCGTCCGCAGCCGGATCCACCGCGGTCGCTCGCACCTGCGCGCCGCCCTCAAGCACCGGGCGCCGAACGCCGCCGCGGGCCGTTCGCGCCGGGGCGGTTCCGCCGAGCCCGTGCCGGTCGGCGCCGAGCAGGCCGTCAGCGACCGGAGGGGGTCATGAGCGATCGCGCCCCCGAGCGCGCGGACACGGCCGCGGGCCGTCCGCGCTGGGCGGCGCTGCGCCGGGCCGAGCAGGCCCCGGCGGGCGCCGAGCTGCGCCCGCTGGCGGTCCGTCCGGTCGAGCCGCAGGCCGAGGAGCACCACCTGGGCGACCGGCTCTCCGCCTACCTGGACGGCGAGCTGGGCCACGACGCCCGCGAGCGGGTCCAGGCCCACCTGGCCACCTGCCCGGACTGCCTGGCCGAGGCCGAGCAGTCCCGCTCGGTCAAGCGCGCGCTCAGCGAGGCCCCCGCGCCCGGCCCGTCGGCGGCCCTGATGGCGAGACTCATGGCGGTCGCCGACCTGCCCGAGGACGCGCCGGGCCCTGACGGACCGTCGGGGTCCGGCGGAGTGTTCGGCGGCAGCCGGCTCACCGGGGGCACCTTCGGCCGGGGCGCGGGCTTCGGCGGGAGCGCGCTCGGCGCGGACGCGCCGATACCCGGCATCGACCCGCGGGCCGGCCTGTTCGGCACCCGCCCCGCCGCCGCCCCGCGCCCCGCGGCAGAGACGCTGCCGCGCCCGCTGGCCGCCGCGCTGGGCGAACTGCCCACCGTCCGTCCGTCCGCCGCGCGCGGCCGCCGCCTGGTGTTCGCCGCCGCCGGGGCGTTCTCGGTCGCGGCCGTCACCCTCGGCGGGGTCGGCGGCGTCACCGCGGGCCAGGGCACCACCCGGCAGCCCGCCAGCGTCACGCCGGTCGGCGGGGCGATCGTCCCGGTCAACGCCCAGCAGCCGGTGGACGTGCCGGACTACCCGCTGCGCGCCCGCTACCAGCTGGACGCGACGCCCACGCCCACCGGTGACCCGCGGCAGCTCCTGCGCTAGCCTGCCTTCACCGGCACGCCGTGGCCGCCGGTCACCCGGGTGGTCTTTACCACGGTTTCATCCGCCGGGGGCCGGGGGAGCGGCAGCCCGCGTTTACCCTTGGTTCAGCGTTGTCGGGTGCTGGGAGTTCAGGTGTTCGGAGACATAGGCGGACTGGAGGTCGTGACGATCATCGTCATGGCCATCGTGATCTTCGGCCCGGACAAGCTCCCCAAGCTGATCCAGGACACGATGGGCTTCATCCGCAAGATCCGCTCCTTCGCGGACAGCGCGAAGGAGGACATCCGCAGCGAACTCGGGCCGGAGTTCCAGAACTTCGACTTCGAGGACCTCAACCCGAAGACCTTCGTCCGCAAGCAGCTGATCGGCGACGGCGACGACCCGCTCGGGCTCAAGGACCTCAAGGACAGCGTCGACATCAAGTCCGCGCTGAACGGCGACCGCACCCCGACGCCCACCGCCTCGGTGGACTTCTCCAAGGCCGCGACCGCCGCGAGCGCGGGCCCGGCCCTGGCCGCGGGCGAACGCCCCCCGTTCGACCCCGACGCGACCTGAGACCAGGGCCCGCCCGGCCCCGCACGACACCCACGACGCCCCGCCCTGCCCCGGCAGGCGGGGCATCGCCGTCCGCGCCGCTATCGTGTCCACTGCCCCTCCGGACGGCGGGCCCCGTGGGCTCCGTCACGACCGGCCGCGTCCGGCCCGGTCTCCCGGCCGCCGGGGCCCGGGTGCGCGACCATGGAACGCCCGGTGAGCACAGCAGAGGAGAGGCCCGCAGTGGACGTCACGCACCGTACGGCAGGCACCCCCGCCGCCCGCCGCGCCGCCGACCCGCTGGTCGGCTACCACGCCGCCGACTTCCCCTGGTACGGCCTCGACGAGGGCTGGACCGGCCGCCGCTGGCTCGGCCAGGTCGGCACCGGCCAGCGCACCGCCGACGGCGTCCAGCCCCCCGACTACGGCACCCTCGGCCACGGCGACGAGCCCGCCCGCGGCCCCGAGCCGCGCGACACCCGCCGCTTCGCCGTGGTCGTCACCGTCGCCCGCCGCGGCGTGCGCCGCAGCGCCGACAACACCGGCACCCTGGAGGCCACCTCCGCCTCCTCCGCCGCCTGGCTGGCCGGCTCCGGCCTGCTCGCCGCGACCTGGCCCGGAAACCTCGACCGCGCCCTGCGGCAGAACTGGCTCGACCAGCAGTCCGCCCTCGCCTGGGACCTGGCCGACGACCTCGACGGCCCCGCCTGGTCCTCCCTCACCCTGCCCGTCAACGGCCTCCCGCAGCCCTTCCGCTACCGCGAGTCCGAACACGGCTGGGTGCTGGCCGGCGAGGCCCCCGGCGTGCTGATCGGCGCCTACGGCCGCTCGGTGTCCGCGTACGGCGTCGGCTTCGCCACCGTCACCGACCTGAGCAGGTACGACGGCCGGTAGGCGCCCCGGCGCCCGCTACCCGTAGCACCGGTACGAGCCGTCGTCTTGCCGCCCGATCCGGTCGCCGTCGCCCGCCGGGCCCCGAGGACCAGCCTCGCGTCCACACCCCGTGGGCACCCCCGCCCACCCTCCCGGTTCCGGGATCCCCGTCGCCCGGCACCCGCTACGGTGGGCCCCCACACGACCCGAGGGGGACGGAACGATGGACAACTACGACATCCACGTCGGCGCGGCCCGGCAACTGCTCACCGAGTCCCACCAGCGCCGCAACGGCTACTTCACCCCCGAGCAGGCCGCCGCCTTCGCCCAGGTCGAGGCCCTGCTCGCGATCGCCGCCGCGATCCGTTCCCAGGCCCCGTCGCCCGCCGTCCAGCACGCTGCGGCCCAGGCCGCCGCCGTCGCCGCCGCGACGCCCCCGGCCCGCCGCCCCGAGTGAGCACGTGGACGGCCCCGGGCGCGGTGCCCGGAGCCGTCCGTGGAGTTGAGGAGTCGTCGGAACGTGAGCCTCCGTCAGTGTGTGGCTGCGAACCGGTAGTCCAGAACGAACTGGTCAGCGGCCATGAGCGTGTCACGGACCTCCACCGCGCGGCCCGCGGTGGTGACGGCCTCCCGCACCAGACGGACCACCGCGGCACCCGGGCTCAGCGCCAGTGCGGTCGCCTCGGCCTTGGTCGCCAGCCGGGCCCGGACGGTCTCCCCGTACTCGGCGAGCGTGAATCCGTAGTCCTCCAGGCGTTGGTAGATCCCGCCACCGCCCGGATTCTCCGCGAACAGCTCCGGGATCTCCTTCGCCACGTCCCACGGCAGGTACGAGGTCGCCTCCTCGGTCGGCCCGATGAACAGCACCGTGACCGTGGGCTTGCTGCCGGACGCCTCGGTCTCGGCGATGCAAGCCGCCTTGCCCGCCTTGCGGTGGGCCCGCCGGAAGCGGTCCGACGACTTGCGCTGCACGGGGGGCGGGAGCGGACGAAGGAGCCCTTCCCGTGCCGGGTCTCGATGAGCTGTGCCGTCCGCAGCTCGGCGATGGCGTTGCGCACGGTGCCGGAGGCGACCCCGTAACGCTCCATCAGGTCGTCTTCGCTCGGCACCGTTTCCCCCGGACGAAGGGTGCCCGCCTTGATCCCTGATCCCTGATCCCTGCGGCCAGGCCATCGGCGATCTGCAGGTACTTCTTCGCCTTCGCCGACCCAGCCGGCTCGCTGCTCGGCACGGTCCTTCAGGGCTCCTATTCTCCTGTGCATGAGCAACAGCGCCCCGAAGCCGCAGCCAACGCCCCTCCACTCCGTGTCCGTTGCGGGGGCCGTGGTGCGCGAAGACGGTCGGGTGCTGGCGATCCGCCGCGCGGACAACGGCACCTGGGAGCCCCCCGGCGGCGTCCTGGAGCTGACGGAGACCGTCGAGGACGGCGTGCGCCGCGAGATCTACGAGGAGACCGGCCTCAAGGTCAGCGTCGAACGGCTCACCGGCGTCTACAAGAACGTCACCCGCGGCGTGGTCGCCCTGGTCTTCCGGTGCCACCTCGAAGGCGGCAACGAGCAGCTGTCCGACGAGTCCACCGCGATCGAGTGGCTGACCCCGGCCGAGGTCTCCGACCGCATGGCCGAGGTGTTCGCCGCCCGCGTCCTGGACGCGCTCAACGACGAGGTGGCCCCGAGCATCCGCACCCACGACGGCCGACAGTGGCTCACCGAGCACGCGGCAGCGAGCTGAACTCACAAGCCCACCAAACCCGGCAGACGTCTGCCGGGTTTACCTGCCTGTCCCTCTTCGTCCTGAGCCAACTTCCGGCGGGGGAGTGAGGTTGAGGAATGGGAGGTGTTACGAGTTTCGCTACTTCATCAAGGCGCGCACAGCGCACCAGCGCGCGGCCCTGGCCGCTCGCCGACGCTCCTGCCTTCGCCCCGCTCCGGCCGCGGCCCAGCCGCGCACGCGGCAAGTCCGAGAGCGAGGGCGGAGGCCCTGAACCCCGCCGTGGCTGGGGGCGGGCGGCTCCACGGTTTTACCCACCTGCCAGGACCGGGCCCCGCGTCGAGCAAGAACGGGGGCCACTCGGCCACATTGCGGTCAGGCCCAAAAAGCCCTGACCGAGTCGCAACAGCTTACGGCCCCCCGATCATGCTCGACCCCAGACCAGGCAGGACACCGGCCAAAACCGCTCCGCCACCCGCGCAGCGTTTCCACAGCTCTCAACGTCGGTATCTTTAGAGCCAGCGATCCGCTAATATCTCGCTAGAAGGATGTCTTCCCCGACGATCTAATGTGCGCCGCTTGGGTAATTCAGTGAATTACAATAACCCTGGTGGCTGGCATATTTTGATCCTGCGAGAGGTCGCTCACCAGACCCTCCGGGTTCCTCAGCTTTCGCGTTGGATCGTAGATGAGTGCGAGAATTCCTCTGCAGTCCGGGTGCTTCGGGTAGCGCCCCCAGTCTTCAAGCAGCTCGTCTCCTAGAGATTTGTCGGTCATCGATGCGCGGGTCATCTTAGTTTCGACGATAATTCCACTATCTCTGATCGAGAAGTCTGGAATCGAGCGCCCTCCTGCGTGATGCGGGGCGTAATCCTCTTCCCGCACGTCAGAATATAGGAGGCGGAGGATTGGCAGGACAACTGCCTGTAGATCTTTTTCGTCACTAATTTTCGGGACGGGTACATTGGCCCGACTTGTTTCCCGAAGAGTGTCGAGGTATCGAGGAATCCTGCTGAGTATGGCGGCCAGTTCTTCCAGCTCGCTTCCTGCGTCAACGGTGTGATAGAGGGCGCGTAGGAGGATTTCTTTCTGCTCGGAAAGGCTCCTTAGGAATGCCGTTTCGTAAGGGTAGGAGAATTTTGGCATAAGAGGGCTGTGATTTGCGGGGTCGTGAAATTGGTTGAGCTCTCTCGGGCGGGCCAGAAAATCTCTGATCCGCTTGATCACTTCGCCGCCCTCGTATTTATTTTCAAATGTCGAAAGATCTTCTGGTGGCACCACTTTCCTGGCTCGGGCATACCAGCTGTAATAGGCCTTTTGCCCATTGCGAAGTTCTTCGGCCGATGGTTCAGGATCGAGTTGCCATGTTGACGTGACTGCCGTCAGGCCGTCGGCCTCTTCGAGTAGAGATTCGATTTCTCTGCGATGCTTCTCGGCGAGGGTCAAGATCATCTCCATTTGGCGGGCTAGCTACTTGCAATGTAGCGCTCGGCGCTGGGCCTGGACGTCATGATCTCGAATCACAGGGAGACGAAGTGCGTGTTAGGTCACTCTTGCCGCGGTGGTGGCGGCTGGATGGGCAAAGGAGGGAGGGGATCTTGAAAGTTGCCCCCAGGTCGCAGATGCGAAGTTGGCCCTTGGCGCAGACGCAAGTTCCCGTCGAGGGTATAGTGCAGATGCTTGTAGCTCAGTGGATAGAGCACCCCTTTGCCGAAGGGGCGGTCGCGGGTTCGAATCCCGTCGAGCCCTCAAGGGGCGGGGCATCTAGGTGTCCCGCCCTCCAGTCTTTCCTGGGCCGCCTCTGGGCCGTATGAGGTAGACCAGGGTCGGCCAATGTTGACAACCTATGACGGCAAACGGGCTGGTCAGCGGGTCGGGAGAGTATCCCGCCGCTGACCAGCCCGTTGCTGGATCAGAACTTGTTCTTCGGGGTCAGCCCCAGGGAGAGGCCGGAGAGGCCGCGCTGGCGGCCGGAGAGCTTGCCGGCGATGGTGCGCAGGGCGGCGCCCGCGGGGGAGTCCGGGTTGGAGAGGACGACGGGGCGGCCGTCGTCGCCGCCCTCGCGGAGGCGGACGTCGATGGGGATGGAGCCCAGGACCGGGACGGTGGCGCCGACGGTGCGGGTGAGGGCGTCGGCGACGGTCTGGCCGCCGCCGGTGCCGAAGACGTCGATCATCTCGTCGCAGTGCGGGCAGGGCATGCCCGACATGTTCTCGATGACGCCGACGATCTTCTGGTGGGTCTGCAGGGCGATGGTGCCGGCCCGCTCGGCGACCTCGGCGGCGGCCATCTGCGGGGTGGTGACGATCAGGATCTCGGCGTTCGGGACGAGCTGCGCGACCGAGATGGCGATGTCGCCGGTGCCGGGCGGCAGGTCGAGCAGCAGGACGTCGAGGTCGCCCCAGTAGACGTCGGCCAGGAACTGCTGCAGGGCGCGGTGCAGCATCGGGCCGCGCCAGACGACCGGGGCGTTGCCGGGGGTGAACATGCCGATCGAGATGACCTTCACGCCGTTCGCCGACGGCGGCATGATCATGTCCTGCACCTGGGTCGGCCGACCCTCGACGCCCAGCATCCGGGGCACGCTGTGGCCGTAGATGTCGGCGTCCACCACGGCGACCTTCAGGCCGTCCGCGGCCAGCGCCGCCGCCAGGTTGACCGTCACCGAGGACTTGCCGACGCCGCCCTTGCCGGAGGCCACCGCGTAGACCCGGGTCAGCGTGCCGGGCTTGGCGAACGGGATCTCCCGCTCGGGGGCGCCGCCGCGCAGCAGGGTGGAGAGTTCGCGGCGCTGCTCCTCGCTCATCACGTCGAGCTCGACGGAGACGGCGGTGACGCCGGGGACGGCGGACACCGCGTCGGTGACCCGCTGGGTAATCGTCTCGCGCATCGGACAGCCGGAGACGGTGAGGTACACCGCGACCTTCACCGAGCCGCCGTCGCCGATCTCGACGGACTTCACCATGCCGATCTCGGTGATCGGGCGGTTGATCTCCGGGTCGTGGACGGTCGCCAGGGCTTCCCGGACGGACTGCTCCGTCGCCCCGACCGCCACCTCTGTCTCGTTGGCCATGTGTTGATGGTACGGCGCGGCGCCCCGCCCCCGACTCGCCGGTAGCGTGCCGCCGGTCACAGCGTGTCGGCGGACTCCCGGCGCTCGTCCAGTTCCTTCAGCAGCGACTGCAGTTCGGAGCGCACGAAGTCCCGGGTGGCCACCTCGCCGAGGCCCTGCCGCAGGGCCGCGACCTCGCGGGTCAGGTACTCGGTGTCGGCGATGTTGCGGTCGCTGCGGGCCCGGTCCTGCTCCATGTTGACCCGGTCCCGGTCGTCCTGGCGGTTCTGCGCGAGCAGGATCAGCGGGGCCGCGTACGAGGCCTGCAGGGAGAGCATCAGGGTGAGGAAGATGAAGGGGTAGTCGTCGAAGCGGACCGACTCGGGCAGCAGGGTGTTCCAGACCACCCAGGCGATGATCACCACCGTCATCCAGACGATGAACCGCCCGGTGCCGAGGAAGCGCGCGATCCGCTCGGAGAGCTTGCCGAACGCCTCCGGGTCCCAGGCGGGCAGCCGGATCAGCCCGGGCCGGCCGGTGCGCGGCTGGTCGAGCCGGGCGCGGGAGCCGCCGGCGGGGGAGGGGCGCTCCTCGCGGCGGCCGCGCTGCTCCCGGGCGCGCAGTTCGCGCAGCTGCCGCAGTTCGCGCAGCTCGCCCTGGATCCGCTGGCCCGAGGTGCCCTCGCCCGGCCGCTTGCGGTCAGCGTCCACCGCGCACCCCGCCGGTGCTCGCGCCGATGCCGTGCTCCGCGCCCTCGCGCCAGTCCTCCGGCAGCAGGTGGTCCAGCACGTCGTCGACGGTGACGGCGCCCAGCAGGTGGTCGTCCTCGTCCACCACCGGCGCCGCGACCATGTTGTACGTGGCCAGGTAGGAGGTGATCAGCGGCAGCGGGGTGTTCGGCGGCAGCGGGTCCAGGTCGTCGTCCACCAGCGAGCCGACCAGCGTGTACGGGGGTTCGCGCAGCAGCCGCTGGAAGTGCACGGTGCCCAGGTACGTCCCGGTCGGGGTCTCGTTCGGCGGGCGGCACACGTACACCTGCGCGGCCAGCGCGGGCTTGGTGTCGGCGACCCGCACCCGGGCGAGGGCCTCGGCGACCGAGGCGTCCGGCTCCAGCACGATCGGCTCGGTGGTCATCAACCCGCCCGCGGTGTCCTCCTCGTACGAGAGCAGGCGGCGCATCTCCTCCGCCTCGGCGGGCTCCATCAGCCGCAGCAGGCGCTCCGCGTCGGCCTCCGGCAGTTCGGAGAGCAGGTCGGCGGCGTCGTCCGGGTCCATGGTCTCCAGGATGTCCGCGGCCCGTTCCTCCTGCAGCTTGCCGATGATCTCCACCTGGTCGTCCTCGGGCAGTTCCTCCAGCACGTCGGCCAGCCGGTCGTCGTCGAGCGCCGCGGCGACCTCGGCCCGGCGCTTGGCCGACAGGTGGTGCATGACGTTGGCCAGGTCGGCCGGGCGGAGCTGCTCGAAGGTGGCCAGCAGGTTGGCCGCGCCCTGGCCCTCCTCGGCCAGCGAGAAACCGGTCACCGCCGACCAGTCCAGCAGCAGTTGCTCGCCCTTCGCCTTCCGCAGCCGCCCGGGCGGCCGCCCCGTCTGCACGAACACCCTGTCGATCTCCCACTCGCGCAGCCGGGTCTGCACCATCGCCACGTCCAGGACGGTCACCTCGTCGGAGGTCTTCGTCCGGGTCACGGTGCGGTCCAGCAACTCGGCCAGGACCAGCGTCTCGGACGGGCGCTGCTCGAAGCGGCGCATGTTCAGCAGGCCGGTGGACAGCACCTGGCCCGACTCCAGGCTGGTCACCCTGGTCATCGGCAGGAAGATCCGCCGCCGCCCGATCACCTCCACCACCAGCCCCAGCACCCGCGGCGGCCGCCCGCCCAGGCGCAGCGAGACGACCACGTCCCGGACCCGGCCGACCTGGTCGCCGTTCGGGTCGAACACCGCGACCCCGGAGAGGTGGGAGATGAAGACCCGGCTGCCTGGCCCCGCCATACGAGACTCCCTCCGGCGGAAACGGACACAACCCCCCAAATCTAGCCGCGGAGGGTGGAGGAAGCCGCGTCGGCGCGAGCGGGCCGGCGCGAAACCAGGGGTGCGGGGGACTGCGCGGAGGGGGCACCTCCCAGCCCCCCTTGGGGCTGGGGGAGGAGGCGCACGTCAGCGAGGCCGCGAGGTGGGCGGTGAGTCGATGTCACCTGGCGATCTTGCGGTGGGTGCCTGGTTGCTCGCGCAGTTCCCCGCGCCCCTGGCTTCGCGTCAGCGTTCGCGTTCGCGCTTGCGCTTCTTGAAGAGGATCCTGGGCAGCCCCGCCGGGGCCGGCTCGCGGGTGGTGGCGGGGGTGGGCACCGGCGCCGCGGCGAGGGCGTCGTCGGGGAGCGGGGCGAGCGGGGCGTCGGTGGGGGTGAGGCGCAGGACGTGGCACTCGCGGGCCCAGCGGTCGCCGATGGTGTCGGTGTCGGGGGCGTTGAGGCGCTTGCCCTTGAGCTCCTCGACGGCGCCCTCCCAGGCGGGGGTGCCGGGGTCGAGGCGGGTGACGTCGGCGGTCAGGGCGACCAGGCGGCCCCACTTGTCCTTGCTGCGCAGGGTCACCGCGGCGGAGCCGCTCGCGGGGAGGCCGTGCAGGGGCTGTTCGGCGCCGTCACCGACGACGACGATCGCGCCGTCGTGCCAGGCGTGCCAGAGCGGGCGGGCGTGCGGCTGCCCGGCGGGCTGGACCCAGAGCAGGCCGGACTTCTTGGCGGCTTCCTCCACCAGGGCCCGGTCGAGGAAGTCGGAGGGGCCCGGGGTCGTCGTACGCTCCATGCCGCACAGCGTACGGCCTGGGGGCCCGGGGCCCGGTCCCATCCCCCGGACGACAGTGCCGTAGCGTCCGGACAGCCCTTACCGTGTATGCCGTCCACCACACTGCCCGAAGGAGTGCCGTGACCGCCGTCAGTACCACCGCCCCCGCCGCACCCCCGGCGCCCGGGGAACGGCGGCACCTACCGCGCACCGACCTGCTGCTGCTGGCGGTGTCGATCGCGGGCATCTCGCTGTCCGCGCCGCTGATCAGCGCGACGGCCGCGCCCGCGCTGGCGATCGCGTTCTGGCGCAACAGCATGTCGGTGGCGGTGCTGGGCCCGTACGCGCTGTGGCGGCACCGGGCGGAGCTGCGCGGCATCTCGCGGCGGGCGCTGCTGCTGGCGGCGGCCGCAGGGGTGCTGCTGGCGCTGCACTTCGCGCTGTGGATGCCGAGCCTGCGGATGACCTCGGTGGCGTCGTCCACGGCGCTGGTGACCACCACCCCGCTCTGGGCGATCCTGCTGATGCGGCTGACCGGGGCGCGGGCGCCCCGGCTGGTGTGGCTGGGCGCGGGCGTGGCGTTCGCGGGCGTGCTGGTGCTGACCGGCGTCGACCTGACGGTCTCGGCGCGGGCGCTGCTGGGCGACGGCCTGGCGCTGGCGGCGGGCGCGGCGGCGGCCGGGTACATGCTGCTGGGCGCGGAGGTGCGGCGCACCGTGTCGACCACCGCGTACACCCTGGTCTGCTACGCGACCTGCGCCCTCGCGCTGCTGGCGGCCTGCCTGCTGACGGGGGCCCGGCTGGGCGGCTGGCCGGCGGGCGCGTGGTGGCAGATCTTCCTGCTGATGGTGACGGCGCAGCTGCTCGGGCACTCGCTGAGCAACCGGGTGGTGCGCACCCTGGGCCCGTCGATCACCTCGACGGCGATCCTGCTGGAGACCCCGGGCGCGGCGCTGATCGCCGCGGTGTGGCTGGGCCAGTGGCCGCCCGTGGCGGCCTACCCGGCGGTGGGGCTGATCCTGCTGGGCCTGGTGCTGGTGGCCCGGGCGGAGCGCCGCTGACGCCCCGCCCGACGGCCCCGGCCGGTCACAGCCAGCCGTTGCGGCGGAAGCCCCGGTACATGCCGAAGCAGATCACCACGATCGCGCCCAGCACCGCCGGGTAGCCGTACGTCGACTTCAGCTCGGGCATGTGCTCGAAGTTCATCCCGTACACGCCGGTGATCATGGTGGGGACGGCGAAGATCGCGGCCCAGGCGGTGATCTTGCGCATGTCCTCGTTCTGGGCGACCGAGACCTGCGCCAGGTTGGCCTGCAGCAGCGAGTTCAGCAGCTCGTCGAAGCCGTGCACCTGCTCGCTGACCCGGGCCAGGTGGTCGGCGACGTCCCGGAAGTACTTCTGCATGTCGAGGTCGACCAGCCGCGCGGTGGGCTCGGCGAGCTGCAGCATCGGACGCAGCAGCGGGGTGACGGCGCGCTTGAACTCCAGCACCTCGCGCTTGAGCTGGTAGACCCGGCCGACGTCGGTGCCGCGGCCGCCCTTGTTGGCGAACACGTCGTACTCGATCTCGTCGACGTCGTTCTGCAGGCGCTCGGCGACCAGCAGGTAGTTGTCCACCACGTGGTCGGCGATGGCGTGCAGCACGGCTGCCGGGCCCTTGGCGAGCAGGCCGGTGCCCTCGGCGTCGGCCTCCAGGCGGTGCCGCAGGGCGCGCAGCGAGGAGTGCGCGCCGTGCCGGACGGTGATCACGAAGTCCGGCCCGGCGAAGACCATCAGCTCACCGGTCTCGACCACCTCGCTGGTCGGGGTGAGCTGCTCGTGCTCGACGTAGCGGACGGTCTTGAAGACCGCGAACAGCATGCCGTCGTACCGCTCGACCTTGGGGCGCTGGTGCGCGTGCACCGCGTCCTCCACGGCCAGCGGGTGCAGGCCGAAGCGCTGCGCGATGCCCTCGAACTCGGCCTCGGTCGGCTCGTGCAGGCCGATCCAGCTGAACGAGCCGGGCGCCAACTGGTGCGCCGCCTTCACCTGTCGGGCGGCCTCGCGCGGGCTGCAGGTCTCGGTGGCCCGCTTGCCCTGCTGGTAGACGGCGCAGTCCACCACCGCGGACGGGGTGTCGCCGGGCTTCGACTCGAACGCGTCGCCGACCCGGCGGCGGGCTGGACGGACGACGGCGGCGCGCAGGTTGTGCATCATCGACATGGCGCGGGCTCCCTAGGGCCGGACCGGCGCGCCCCGGGACGTGCCGGGGTGACGCGACGGCGGAAAACACCGGTGGACACGCCAGGGCCGAAGAAGTGTCAGAAAGCCGTTCGCTGGGCGGGTTTCATCGGATCAGCCCCGGGGAAGGTGCTCTCTCGGCCGCGCGCGACACTGCGGGGTGGGCCCGGTCAGCCGCGCGGGCGGCGGGCCGGGGTGGGCCGGAGAGAGCTGCCGGTACTGCATGGTCGACTGCTGTCCACCGTGACCACCTCCTCCACGCCGGGGCCCGCGCTGGGGCCGTGGCGGCCCTGGTTCGTGTTCACAAGGCCGACCGCTCACATTAACAGTTCTTCCCGGGGCCGCGCCCGGCATTCGGCGTCCACCGGGTAAAGGTCGCGCCAAGGTTCGGCGCGGTGCGCCCGCGCTAAGGTCGCGGCATGGCGCACGACTTCCCTCACTTCGGCGACTTCTCGCAGCCGGACGGCCCCGCGGGCCCGACCCGGCAGACCGTCCTCACCCTGATCGAGGCCCGGCTGACCAGCACCTTCGGCGAACCCACCGGCCGGGCTGCGGTCACCTTCGTCGGCGCGGACCGGATCGAGGTGCTGCGCTTCGGCCCCGACGCCGAAGGCCTGGTCCGGTACGCGACGCTCGGCATGGCCGCCGCCCCGATGGCCGACCCGACCTCCCCGGTCGCCGACCCGGTGCGCGGCCCGCGCGCCGAACTGGTGCTGACCGTGCGCGGCGGGCGCGACGAGGTGCACAAGGCGCTCGCGGTGTTCGCCGCCAGCCCGCAGGTCGAGGGCCTGGTGGTGGCCCCCGGCGGCTCGCTCGACCTCGGCTCCCCGCTGTGGAGCGGCGCCCCGTTCACCTCGGTGCTGGCCGCCGAGCCCGGCGGCCTGGTCGCGGACCTCGAACTCCCCGAACCGGCCGACCCGGTGCGCTTCCTGCCGCTGCTGCCGATGACCCCCAACGAGGCCGCGTTCAAGCGCGTCCAGGGCGCCGAGGCGCTGCAGGAGCGCTGGCTGCAGCACGGCACCGACCTGCGCGACCCCGGCCGCCGCGGCGTTCCGCTCGACTGACGGCCGGGTCGGCCGACGGCCGGGCGGCGGGGGTCAGCCGGTGATCGGCGCCGCCCCCGTCGCCTGCGCCAGCAGCTCCTCGTACGCGGCCGGGTCGGTGGTGTGCTCGCCCAGCCGGACGGTCTTGCGGCTGCCGTGGTAGTCGCTGGAGCCGGTGGTGAACAGCCCCAACTCGGCCGCCAGGCCGCGCAGTCGGGCCCGGGTCGGCTCGTCGTGGTCGACGTGGTCGACCTCCAGCCCGCCCAGCCCGGCCGCCGCCAGGTCGGCGATCACCGCGTCCGACACCGTCCGCCCGCGCTTCACCGCGCCCGGGTGCGCGAACACCGGCACCCCGCCCGCCGCCCGCACCAGCCGGACCGCCGCCACCGGGTCGGTCTCGTGCTTGCGGACGTCCGCCCGCCCGCCGTTGGCCAGCCACTCGGGCGTGAACGCGTCCGAGACGCTCGCCACCACGCCCGCCTCCACCAGCGCCGAGGCGATGTGCGGGCGCCCCACCGAGCCGTCGCCCGCGATCCGCGCCACCTGCTCCCAGCTGATCGGCGCCCCCAGCTCCCGGCAGCGCTCCACGATCGCCCGCCCGCGCCGGAACCGGTCGGTGCGCACCAGCTCCCGCTCGGCCGCGAAGGCGGGCTCCGCCGGGTCGAACAGGTACGCCAGCAGGTGCATGCTGACGCCGTCCACCTGGCAGGACAGCTCCGCCCCCGGCACCAGCACCAGCCCCGTCCCGGCCACCGCGGCCGCCGCCGCCCCGTACCCGGACACCGTGTCGTGGTCGGTCAGCGCCACCACGTCCAGCCCGGCCGCGACCGCGTTGGCGACCAGCTCGGCCGGGGAGTCGGTGCCGTCGGAGGCGTTGCTGTGGGCGTGCAGATCGATGCGCATGCCGCCCAGGATAGGGAGCCCGCCCGGGCCTCAGCCCAGCAGTCGGGGGGAGAGCGCCCCGCAGGGGAGCAGGCCCAGCTCGGCGCCCGCGTCCCGCAGGTCGGTCAGCACCAGCTCGTCGTGCATCAGCAGCGCCGACTGCTCGGGCCAGGCGATCGCCCACAGCCACAGGCCGCGCGCCTCGCCGACGTACACCGCCCGGTCGTCCGGCGCCCCCGGCACGTGGAACATCGGCGTCGGCCGGCCCGCCGCCATCAGCTTCGCGTCGGCGGGCTTGTACAGCGCCACCGAGTCGCCCGGGTCCGGCCCGTCCAGCCCCGCGTACCGGGCGCCCAGGCCGATGCCCAGCTCCTCGGCCACCAGCACCAGCTCGCCGAACCCGCCCAGCGGGGCCGGGCCGGAGCAGGCGACGGCGGTGGCCCGGGCGCCGGACAGGTCGTCACCCGCGTGCGCGATCCCGGTGAACAGCCAGCCCACCGGCAGCGGCCAGGGCAGCCAGACCGGCACCTGCGAGCGGTTCACCGCCACGTTCAGGGCCTCGATGCTCGGGGGCAGCACCGGCTGCATCGGATGCACGGCGCCGTGCAGATCGCACTGCCAGGTGTCGGAGAAGAGGCCGGGGGCGCGGACCCGACCGGCGCACCTCGGGCAGCTTGGCTCGCCCCTCATAACCGACAACGGTCCTCCCTCCGGACTGCTGCGTCAAGGACGATCACCCGTAAGGAGTGCGTCACGAGCCGCCCCGGCAACGGCCCGGGTCCGGCAGAGGTGATGTCCCGGCCGGAGCCCCGTCAAACCCCCGCAGGTGACGGCCCCCGAACAGACTGACGCCCCGCCGTCCCAGGAGTCTCCTGCGATGGCGGGGCGTCAGTCGGGTATCGGAACGTCGGCGGACCCTGAGGTCCGTCCGCGTTCGCTCACACGGCCTTGCACGGCCGGATGTACAGGCGTTCGCCGGTCTGCGCGGCGGCCTTCAGGTACTCGGACACGGTCTCCGCGTCGGCGATCAGCCGGTCGGTCTCCGTACCGGCGTGATCCAGGCGAAGGATCTCGAAACGCATGGGCCTCTCCCTTCCCGTCCTCGGACTCCGAGGCGGACTCGGCCGACGGGCGGCCACCAGGCGGTGGCTCGTCGGCGTTGACTGGGTCGGACGTCCGGCAGGTGCAGTCACCCGTCGTTCCCCCCACTCTCAGGCAGGACTTCTTCAGCGGCACTTTCCTTGCGGCACTGGAGGGAGGCCGTAGTGCCCCGATGTCCCACTGTGCCGCGACGCTGCTTCCCGGCAGTTGCCCACCGGTTAAATCCGTGGTTTCGGCGGCCGGAGGAGGGTGCGGCCGCCGGAGGGTACTGATCCCGGACTGAGTCAAATATTACCCGACCTAACGATTCTTGTCGCGTGAAAACCGGGGCCGACTTCTGAACGACCGTCAGGAAGCCTTCCCGTGGCCCGGATCCGACCGGGAAGCCGCAGACCGCCGGGCGCGGCTCAGGCGGACCAGAACGCGGCCAGCGCCGCCGCCGTCTCGGCCGGCCGCTCGGCGTTCGGGGAGTGGCCCGCGCCGGGGACCACCAGCCGGGCCGCGCCCAGCCGCTCCGCCATCCGCGACTGCTCCTCGACCGGCCACGCGTAGTCCCGCTCCCCGGACAGCACCAGCTTCGGCAGCCGCACCGCCGCCAGCTCGTCCACCCGGTCGGGCGCCGACACCAGGTGCGCGGCCGCCGCCCGCAGGCCCTGCGGGCGGTTCGCCAGCCAGCGGCGGTGCAGGAACTCGGCGATCTCCGGGTCCAGCGGCGGCACCCGCTCGCCGTCCAACTGCCGCATCACCTGCCAGATCGACTCCAGGTCCATCGAGTCCAGCGCCTCCAGCAGCATCCCCGTCCGCGCCGCCTCCGCCGGATCGATCGCCCCCGCCCCCGTCGACATCAGCGTCAACGACGCCCACGGCAGCTCCTCCGGCGCCGCGAGCACCGCCTCGCGCACCACCTGCCCCCCGAACGAGTGCCCCAGCAGGTGCAGCGGCCCCGTCACCCCCAGCACCCCCAGCTCCGCCGTCACCGCCCGCACGTCCGCCCCCAGCGCCGGGACGGCGTACGCCGCCGGGTCCTCCGGGCCGCCGGACTCGTACTGGCCCCGCTGGTCCACCGCGACCGTCCGGAAACCCGCCTCCGCGAGCGGCTCCAGCAGCGCGATGAAGTCCTCCTTGCTCCCGGTGAACCCCGGCACCAGCACCGCCGTCCCCCGCACCGCCCCCACCGGCTCGCCCCACAGCGCGGCCAACCCCGCCACCCGGGTCGCCCGCACGCACGACGGCAACTTCAAGAACGGCGGCGTACTCATCCGCTGCGACCCCTCATCTCCGACCCCGACGCTTCGGGCTCACCCTACGGCGGGCAACGGCCCCGGCGGCGGAGGCGGACAGGACGGCACACGGCGCTCCGGGAACGCCGCAGGGGAGGGCCGACGCGGTGTCGGTCCCTCCCCTGCGGCGGGGGTGGTGCGGGTTACTGCTCGACGGCCTTCCGGGCCCGGCGCGGAGCCGGGATCTCCTCGGCCGTGGTGGCCGTGGCCTTCTTGGTGGCGCGCTTGCGCGGGGCCGGAGCCTCCTCGACCGGGGTGGTCTCGGCGACGGCCTTCTTGGTGGCGCGCTTGCGGGGAGCCGGGGCCTCCTCGGCCGGGGCGGCCTCGACGGCGACGGTCTTCTTGGTGGCGCGCTTGCGCGGCGCGGGGGCCTCTTCGGCCGGGGCTGCCTCAGCGGCGACGGCCTTCTTGGTGGCGCGCTTGCGCGGGGCCGGGGCCTCTTCGGTCGGAGCGGCCTCGGGGGCGACGGCCTTCTTCGCAACGCGCTTGCGGGGAGCCGGAGCCTCCTCGACCGGGGCTGCCTCGGCGGCGGCGGCCTTCTTGGTGACGCGCTTGCGCGGCGCGGGGGCCTCCTCGACCGGGGCTGCCTCAGCGGCGACGGTCTTCTTCGCAGCGCGCTTGCGGGGGGCCGGAGCCTCCTCGACCGGAGCGGTCTCGGCGGTCACAGCCTTCTTGACGGTCCGCTTGCGTGGCGCGGGGGCCTCCTCGACCGGGGCGGCCTCGACGGCCACGGCCGGGGCGGTCTCGACGGCGGCGGCCTTCTTGGCGGCGCGCTTGCGCGGGGCCGGGGCCGCCGGGGTCTCCTCGGTGGGGGACACCAGGGAGGTGACCGGCTTGCGGACGGCGCGCCGCTGCGGCGTCCGCGAACGGATCACGGGCTCGGCGGCGACCGGCTCCGGAGCGGACACCGGCTCGGGGGCCGCGACCGGCTCCGGGGCGGTCACCGGCTCCGCGGCGGCGACCGGCTCGGCGAACGCCGGGGCGGCGGCCTTGCGGGTGCGCTTGCGCGGGGTGCGGGCGGCGGCGGTGGCCTCGGCGGCCGGGGCCTCCAGGGCGGGCGCGGGGGCGCTCGCGGGCGTCTCGACCGTCGCCGGGGTGGCGGCGGCCTCGACGGCGGCCGCGGCGCTGCCGCCCCGGCGGTTGCGGTTGCGGCGGCGCGGGCTGCGGCCCTCCACCGGGGCGGCGGGGCCGGTGCCGGTGGTGGTGGGCTGCGGCTGCTCGACCGTCTGGGTCTCGGGGGCGCCGACGGCCGCGGTGCTGCCGCCGCGGGTGCGACGGCGCTCGCGGGAGCGGCGCGGGCGCTCGGCGGGGGCCGGGCTCTCGGGGGCGCCACCGCGTCCACCGCGGGAGTCCCGGGAGTCGCGCGCATCACGGGAGTCGCGGGCGTCCCGCGAGGAGTCCCGTCCGCCGCGGCCACCGCGCCCGCCGCGGCCGCCGGTCTCGCCGAGGTCCTCGACCTCTTCGGCGTCCAGGCCGGCCCGGGTGCGCTCGGAGCGGGGCAGGACGCCCTTGGTGCCGGGGGCGATGCGCAGCAGCTCGTACAGGTGCGGCGAGCTGGAGTAGGTCTCCTCCGGGTCGTTGAACGGGAGGTCCAGCGCCTTGTTGATGAGCTGCCAGCGCGGGATGTCGTCCCAGTCGACCAGGGTGACGGCGGTGCCCGAGGCGCCGGCCCGGCCGGTGCGGCCGATCCGGTGCAGGTAGGTCTTCTCGTCGTCGGTGCACTGGTAGTTGATGACGTGCGTGACGCCCTCGACGTCGATGCCGCGGGCGGCGACGTCGGTGCAGACCAGGACGTCGACCTTGCCGTTGCGGAAGGCGCGCAGCGCCTGCTCGCGGGCGCCCTGGCCGAGGTCGCCGTGCACCGCGCCGGCCGCGAAGCCGCGCTTGGTGAGCTGCTCGGCGACGTCGGCGGCGGTGCGCTTGGTGCGGCAGAAGATCATCGCCAGGCCGCGGCCGTCGGCCTGCAGGATCCGGGAGACCATCTCGACCTTGTCGAGCGAGTGCGCGCGGAAGATGTGCTGCTCGATGTTGGCGACGGTGGTGCCGGTGTCGTCCGGGGCGGCGGCGCGGATGTGGGTGGGCTGGCTCATGTACCGGCGGGCCAGCGAGATGACCTGGCCGGGCATGGTGGCCGAGAAGAGCAGGGTCTGCCGCTTGGCGGGCAGCATGGTGATGATCTTCTCGACGTCCGGCAGGAAGCCGAGGTCGAGCATCTCGTCGGCCTCGTCCAGGACCAGCGCGCGGACCTTGGACAGGTCGAGCTTGCGCTGCCCGGCCAGGTCGAGCAGGCGGCCGGGGGTGCCGACCACGATGTCCACGCCCTTCTTCAGGGCCTCGACCTGCGGCTCGTACGCGCGGCCGCCGTACACGGCCAGCACGCGGACGTCGCGGACCTTGCCCGCGGTCTGCAGGTCGTTGGTGACCTGGGTGCACAGCTCGCGGGTGGGGACGACGATGAGCGCCTGCGGGCCGTCGGAGAGCTGCTCGGCGGTGGCCCGGCCGGCGGCGACGTCGGCCTTGACCACGACCCGCTCGATCAGCGGGAGGCCGAAGCCGAGGGTCTTGCCGGTGCCGGTCTTGGCCTGGCCGATGACGTCGTGGCCGCTCAGCGCGACCGGCAGGGTCATCTCCTGGATCGGGAAGGGGTGGACGATGCCGACGGCCTCCAGGGCCTCGGCGGTCTCCGCGAGGACGCCGAGGTCGCGGAAGGTCGTCTTGGTGGGGTCAACGGTGGTGGACAGGGTGCTGCCTCTTCCATGTGGAGGGCCGAGCCCGAACGCGTCCTGCCGTGCCCTGGCGGCCCCGGGAGGGGCGCGTCGGGCGGGCGGCGCGGGGGAGGGCGTCCCGTGGTGAACCGGGTCGTGCGGCGCGCTGTCGGCGCGGTCCGCGGCGGCCCTCGCTCGGCCTGATGCGGTGCCTGGGCCCGAGGCTCGGGCCAGGTCGGAGCCGATCGGGTCTCCGACCGGGCATCCGCGTACGTGAGCGCCGGGTGCTGCACCGGGCGGCGGAACGCCACCGGGCACGACCGCGCGGTTTGCCGTTGGACGGGTGGGCCGCGCCGGTCTTACACCTGGCCTCACCACCTACCATACAGTCAAGCGACGACTCGAACACGTGACGGTCGCTACTCCGACCGGCCGAACCCGGCGGGCGGGACGGCCGGAGGGCGGCTCCGGGGGGCCGGACGGGACCACTAAGGTCGTTGCCATGGAGACTCAGGAGCCCGCGGACGGGCCCACCGACTCGATCGGCCCCTGGGCGGCCCGGGCCGCCGACCCGCAGTACCGGGCAGCCGTGCTGGACCTGCTCGGCGCCCTCGCGTACGGCGAGCTGAGCGCCTTCGAACGGCTGGCCGAGGACGCCAAGTTCGCGCCCGGCATCGAGGAGAAGGCCGCGCTGGCCCGGATGGCCTCCGCCGAGTTCCAGCACTACCAGCTGCTGCACGACCGGCTGGCCGAGGTCGGCGCCGACCCGGTCGCGGTGATGGAGCCCTTCGTCGAACCGCTGGAGAACTTCCACCGGATGACCGCCCCGGCCGACTGGCTGGAGGGACTGGTCAAGGCGTACGTCGGCGACGCGATCGCCAGCGACTTCTACCGCGAGGTCGCCGTCCGGCTCGACGACGACACCCGGGACCTGGTGCTGCGGGTGATGTCCGACACCGGGCACGCCGAGTTCGCGGTCGAGCGGGTGCGGCAGGCGATCGCCGAGGACCCGCGGGTCGGCGGGCGGCTCGCGCTGTGGGGGCGGCGGCTGATGGGCGAGGCGCTCAGCCAGGCGCAGCGGGTGGTCGCCGAGCGCGACGCGCTGTCCAACCTGCTGGTCGGCGGGGCGCAGGTGCGCGGCTTCGACCTGGTCGAGGTCGGCAAGATGTTCAACCGGATCACCGAGACCCACACCAAGCGGATGGCGGCGCTGGGCCTGGCCTCCTGAGCGGGGTCCCGGGCGCTCAGGGGTGGCGGTGCCGGCCGCGGGGCCCCGGCCGCAGGTCGGGGCGGGCCGGCAACGACACCAGCAGGGCCGCCGCCGCGGCGGAGAGCGCCAGCGCCAGCAGCGGCGCGTGCCCGTCCAGCACGTAGTGGCCGATCCGGTCGGCCAGCACCGCGGAGACCAGCGCCGTGCCGACGGGCAGCGCCCGCGGGCCGGGGTACAGGTCGGGCCGCACCAGCAGGGCGCCCAGCCCGACGGCCAGCCCGATCAGGACCGACGTGATCGCCTCCCACACGGCTGCCTCCCTGGTGCGCGACGCTGCGGCAGCAGTCCGCCTACCCGCCCGGGCCCGCCGGTACGCACAGCACGGCGCCCCGCCCCCCACCGGGGGACGGGGCGCCGTGACGCGGGCTCAGAGCGTGCCGAAGCCGACCTTGCGGACGGACGGCTCGCCGATCTCGACGTACGCGAGCCGCTCGGACGGCACCAGCACCCGGCGGCCGTGCTCGTCGACCAGGGTGAACAGCTTCGAGGTGCCGTCCAGGGCCTTGGCGACCGCTTCCGCGACCTCTTCGGCAGATTGCGCGCTCTCCAGGACGATCTCCCGGTTCGCGTTCTGCACGCCGATCTTGACCTCCACGGCTTCCGTCCCTCCGGTAGCTGGCCGCGCGCCCCCGACCGCCGTTCGCGGTGGGAGCGCCGTACGGGCATCACCTTAAGGCAGCGACCCGGCCGGGTGGCGAAGGTCGGGGGTCGGTCCGCTCAGGGCCGAATCGCGGTTCAGTCCGCCTGCTCGGCGGAACCCTCCTGGGCGGGGTGCATCGGGAAGCCCTTCAGGCCGCGCCAGGCCAGGCTGGCGACCAGCCGGACGGCCTCCTCGCGCGGGATCTCGCCGTCCTGGGTGAGCCAGTAGCGGGCGGTGATCTGGGCCAGGCCGCAGACGCCGACCGCGAGCAGCTTGGCCTCGGCCTCGGGCAGGTCGGTGTCCTCGGCGATCACCTTGGAGACCAGGGTCGCGCTCAGGTCGGTGGCCCGGTCGACCCGCTCGCGCACCGCCGGGTCGTTGGTCAGGTCCGACTCGAAGACCAGCCGGAACGCGCCGGACTCGCTGGAGACGTAGTGGAAGTACGCCTCCATGGTCGCGGCCACCCGCTGCTTGTTGTCGCTGGTCGCCTCCAGCGCGGCCCGGGTGCCGTCCACCAGGGCGTCGCAGTGCTTGTCGAGCAGCGCCAGGTAGAGCTCCAGCTTGCCCGGGAAGTGCTGGTACAGCACCGGCTTGCTGACGCCGGCCCGCTCGGCGATGTCGTCCATGGCGGCGGCGTGGTAGCCCTGGGCGACGAACACCTCCTGGGCGGCTCCGAGCAGTTGTTCACGGCGGGCGCTTCGCGGCAGGCGGGCACCGCGCGGACGCTCCTGCGCCTCCTGGATGGCCGTCACGGCGCTCCTCACTTCACGGTCTGCGGTGGACTGGCGGGGTGATTGATTCTACTTTTCGGTAACCCGCTCGTGCGCGGGTGAAGCCGAGTAAAGCGCACAACCGCCCTTGTCGGGAGCCCACAATACGACCCGGACCCCGGCTGTCCACGGGTCGAGACGGGCTCGTGACGGGGGCAGTACGGGCCCGTGACCGGCCGTGTCGGCGGCCCGCCGCCCCGTCACTACCATCGTCCTCCATGAGCGCCTCCCAGCACCCCCTCGCCGCCCTGGAGCCGCACCGCACCGTCGAGGTGCCCGGCGCAGCACTGGCCGTCAGTCGGCACTCCGCGCCCCGCGAGGACCTGCCGCCCGCCCTGTTCGTGCACGGCCTCGGCGGCTCCGCCGACAACTGGCTCGAACTCCTCGACCTGCTCGCCGACGACGTCGACGGCGAGGCCGTCGACCTGCCCGGGTTCGGGCACTCCGCCCCGCCGCTGGACGGCAACCTGTCGGTCTCCGGGCACGTCCGGGCGGTGATCGGGTACCTGGAGGAGACCGGTCGCGGGCCGGTGCACCTGTTCGGCAACTCGCTCGGCGGGGCGGTCGCCGTCCGGCTCGCCGCGCTCCGCCCCGACCTGGTGCGCAGCCTCACCCTGATCTCCCCGGCGCTGCCCGAACTGCCCCCGCAGCGCACCGCCTGGTCGACCGGGCTGCTGGCCGTGCCCGGCGTCGCCGAGCTGGTCCGCCGCCGCGGCTCCGCCGCCGACCCGGAGACCGCCACCGCCGACCTGCTCGGCCTGGTCTACGCCGACCCGGCGGGCATCCCGGCCCACCGCCGGGCCCGGGCCGTCGCCGAGTACCGCCGCCGGTCCGCGCTGCCGTACGCCCTGGGCGTGCTGGTCGGGTCCGCGCGCGGGATCGTCAGCGCGTACACCGAGCGCGGCGAGCAGTCGCTGTGGCGGCAGGCCGAGCAGGTCACCGCGCCGGTGCTGCTGGTCTACGGGCTCAAGGACAAGCTGGTCGCCTACCGCTCCGCCCGGCGGGCCTGCGCCGCGTTCCGGGACGCCCGGCTGCTGGTGCTGCCCGACTCCGGGCACGTGGCGATGCTGGAGCACCCCGAGCCGGTGGCCCGGGCGGTGCGGGAGCTGCTCGCGGAGGCCGAGCGGCGCGGCTGAGCCCGGCGCGCGCGGGGCGCACCGGGCGGAAGCCCGAAAACGGAACGGGGACGCGCGAGGTCACGGGCGTTCACTCGATGGTGTGGCAAGCCGGGCCGGGCCCCTAGGGGGCTCGGCCCGGCGCTCTACCGTCGTGTTGTCGGACCGAACAGGTGTGGGGGGCGAGACGGCGAGGGCGGTGACCGCGGGGAGCGGCCACCGGCCGGGCGACCGTCGAGCACGGACGCACTCCCCTGTGTCGTAGGGCCGTGAACCCAGTGGAAACGCTCTGCTCTGGAGGCGTCGTGCGCATCGCTCTGCTCACCGAGGGCACTCTCACCAACGCGCAGCGTGGCGGGGGAGGCTGGTGCGGCCGCCTGGTCGGCGGCCTGCCCGAGCACGAGTTCCGGCTCTACCGGCTGCTGCCCGCCGACCGCCCCGCCCCGCCCAGCGGCGTCCGCGGCCTGCACGGCGTCCACGAACTGCCCATGTGGGGGCGCCGCCCCGGCGGGCGCGGACCGACCGCGCTGCGCCGCCGGGCGTACACCAAGGCGTACGAGGAACTCGTCCGCGCCCTGGTGATGCCCGGCGAGCGGGCCGGGTTCGGGCCCGCGCTGTACCGGCTGGCCGCGCTCGGCCGGGAGGACGAGGCGCTGCCCGCGTTCCTCGCCTCCGGCCACGCCCACCGCGCCCTGGAGCGGGTCTGGCGGATGCCCGGCGCCGACACCGCCGGGGGCCAGCCGCTGGTCTGCGACGTGCTGGTCGCCGCCGACCTGCTGGAGCAGTGCCTGCGGCCGCTCTCCGCTCCCTGGTACGGCACCGGCCCGGCCGGGCTCGGCGGCGCCGACCTGTGCCACGTGGTCGGCGGCGGGCCGGCCGCGCTGCCCGCGCTGGTCGCCCGCGAGCTGCACGGCGTCCCGTTCGTGGTCACCGAGCACGGCCTGCACCTGCGCGAGCAGTACCGCGGCTACCGCAGCGCCCCGTACCGCTGGCCGGTGCGCGCCCTGCTGCTGTCCTTCTTCCGGCAGCTCACCGAGGAGACCTACCGGCAGGCCGCCGTGCTCACCCCCGGCAGCGAGTACGACCGGCAGTGGCAGCGGCGCTGCGGCGGCGAGGCCGCCCGCACCCGGATCGTCCACGAGGGCACCACCGCCACCGAACGGCCCGCCGCCGGGGCGGAGCCCGAGGCGCCCACCCTGGTCTGGGCCGGGGCCCTCGAACCCGGCCGCGACCCCGAACTGGTGCTGCACGCCTTCGCCCGGGTCCGGGCCGAACTGCCCACCACCAGACTGAAGTTGTACGGCGAGGAGGGCGCTCCCGGCTACCTCGCGCACTGCGCCGCGATCGCCGGACGGCTCGGCGTCGCGGACGCCGTCGAGTTCGCCGGACGGCCCCGCAGCTCGGCCGCCGCCTGGGAGTCCGGCAGCGTCGTGGTGTTCAGCGCGCTCGCCCAGCGCAGCCCCCGGCTGCTCGCCGACGCCATGCTCAGCGGACGGGCCGTCGTCTCCACCGAGGTCGGCGTCGCCCGCGAAGTGCTCGGCCCCACCGGCCTGTTGGTGCCGCCGCGCAGCCCGCGCGCGCTCGCCGCCGCCTGCCTCGCGCTGCTCACCGACCGCGAACGCCGCTCCCGGCTCGGCCTGGCCGGACGGCTTCGGGCGCAGGAACGCTTCGCCGTGGAACCCGTGGTCGGCGCCTTCCGCGAGATCTACCTCGACCTGGTCTCCCGCTACCCGGCCTTCCCGGCCGGCCCCGGCGCCCAGGCCCGTCCGTTCGCCCGCCCCGCCGAGTACTGGGTCTCCGGCGGCAGCACCCCGCCGCCGGTGCCCGCCGAGCCGGCGCCACGCGCCCCGGGGCCCGCCCTCGCGGAGGCGCTGTGACCGGCACCCCCGCCGACCCCGTGCGCGAACTCCTCGACAGCAACCGGGACCTGTGCGAACAGGCGGTCGACCCGCTGGAGATCGCCGCCGCCCTGGAGGACTCCGGCCTGGCCGCCGACGGCGCCACCCGCTACCGGCACGCCGACGTCTTCGGCCTCGCCGAGGAGCTGTACGCCCGCGTCCCGCGCCGCCCGCCCACCCGCGAGCCGCTGCCGCCCGCCGAACCGCTGCGCACCCTCCCGCTCGCCGCCCTCCGCACCGCCGCCGCCCACCTGCTGCCGCTGCTGCCCGCCGCCGCCCTCGGCGGCCTGCCCGGCGGGGCGCTCGCGGTCCTGCTCGGCGCGGGGGCCGGCGCCGCGGTCGGCCGACGGGGCGGACGGGAGGCCCGGGGAGAGGCGGTGGACGGGGACGACTGGGGGGCGGAGCCGCCGGAACCGGCGCCCGCCCGGCGGGCCGTCCCGTGGGCCGCGCTCGGCCAGGGCGCGGGCACCGGCCTGCTGCTGGCGCTCCTGGCCGCGGCCGCCCCCGGGGCGGCGCGGGCCGCCGCGCTCGGCGCGGCCACCGCCGGATGGGCGGCCGCCTGGCTGCGCCGGTTCGGTCGACGACAGGGCGGGGCCGCCACGCTGGGGGAGTACCGCTCCCGGCTGCGGTTCGCGCTGCCGCTGGCCGTGCTGGCGCAGCTCGCCGCCCTCGCCGGGCTCGGCTGGGCCGTCGCCGGTGACACCCCGGCCACCGGGTGGGCCGCGCTCCTGGTGCTGGGCGCCCTGCCGCTGCTCGCCGCCACCGTCCGCGACGCCGGACGACCGACCGCGGCCGCGGTCGCCGTCCTCACCGCCGCCGTCGGCGCCGCCCTCCTCACCCTCCCCGGCCCGGCCCACTGGCTCGGCGCCTCCCCGGCCGGCGCGCTCTGTGCCGCCGCCCTCGGCCCGGCCCTGCTCCTGCTCGGCACCGCCTGGCCGCCCTCCACGGGGCCGGGGGCGTACCGATGAGCGGGGTTCCGGCCCCGGGCGGCGCGGGGCCGGGCGCGCGGGCGGCCGGTGGCCGGGGCCGGGGTCCGGACGACGAGGTCCGGGGTGTTGATCAGGTTTGGTTTCGCCCGGCGGCTGCCGGGCCCGAGGGAAGGACTGGGACCCGATGAGGGTGCTGCTGCTGGGAGCCGACGGGTTCATCGGTCGGCGGGTGGCCGATCGGCTGCTGGCGGAGGAGGGGCTCCAGGTGACGGTGCTGGGGCGGGGCGATTCCGCGGACATCCGCTTCGACCTGGCCGCGGGGAGCCCGGGGGCGCTGGCCCGGTTCCTGGACGCGGTGGCCGCGCAGGTGGTGATCAACTGCGCGGGGGCCACGTACGGGACGTCGCGGACGCTGATCCGGTCCAACACGCTCGCGGTGGCGACGGTCTGCGAGGCGATCCGGCGCAGCCGGGAGCCCGCGCGGCTGGTGCACGTGGGGTCGGCGGCCGAGTACGGGCCCGCGCAGCCCGGGGGGCCGATCCCGGAGAGCGCGGAGCCGCGGCCGGTGGGCCCGTACGGGGTGTCGAAGCTGGCGGGCACCGAGCTGGTGCTGAACTCGGGGCTGGACGCGCTGGTGCTGCGGGTGTTCGACGTGGTGGGGCCGGGGGCGCCGACGGCCTCGCTGTTCGGGCGGCTGGCGGAGGGGCTGCGGCGGGCGCTGGAGCAGGAGGAGAGCCAGGTCCGGATGCCCGACCTGTCCGGCTACCGGGACTTCGTGGACGTCCGGGACGTGGCGCGGGCGATCCAGGCGGCGGCGGTCTCGGCCGCCACCGGGGTGATCAACATCGGCTCCGGCCACGCCGTCCGGGCCCGGGACGCGGCGCACCTGCTGGTGCGGGCGTCCGGCTTCGAGGGCACCGTCACCGAGGACGCCCGGCAGGTGGTGCTGCCCGCGCAGCAGGCGGGTGCGGAGGGGCTGCGGGCGGTGGAGGCGCGGGCGGTGGTCGAGCCGGTGCAGTGGCGGCAGGCGGACGTCCGGACCGCCCGGGACCGTCTCGGATGGCGGACGCAGGTGCCGCTGGAGGAGTCGCTCGGGGACGTCTGGCTGGAGACCGCCTGCCGGGTGTGATCCGGAACGGCCGGGCCTGACCAGGGGGTTGGGCCGGGGAGCCGAGGTCTCGGTATCCGGTGTCGCGCATCTCACCCACTGGACCCACTGTCTTGGAATACCCCGGGCACGTGACACTGTTGGCGTAGTCGAACAGAACCTGACGACCATCGGAGTCCCCGTGTCGCTGCCACCCCTGGTCGAGCCCGCCGCCGAGCTCACCGTCGAAGAGGTCCGCCGGTACTCCCGCCACCTGATCATCCCCGACGTGGGAATGGACGGGCAGAAGCGGCTGAAGAACGCCAAGGTGCTGTGCGTCGGCGCCGGTGGCCTCGGGTCCCCGGCCCTGATGTACATGGCCGCCGCCGGGGTGGGCACGCTCGGCATCGTCGAGTTCGACACCGTCGACGAGTCGAACCTGCAGCGTCAGATCATCCACGGCCAGTCCGACATCGGCCGGTCCAAGGCGGAGTCCGCGCGCGACTCGGTCAAGGAGATCAACCCGCTGGTCGAGGTGGTCCTGCACGAGGAGCGCCTGGACAACGACAACGTGATGGAGATCTTCTCCGGCTACGACCTGATCGTCGACGGCACCGACAACTTCGCCACCCGGTACCTGGTCAACGACGCCGCGGTGCTGCTCGGCAAGCCGTACGTCTGGGGTTCGATCTACCGCTTCGACGGCCAGGCCAGCGTGTTCTGGGCCGAGCACGGCCCCTGCTACCGCTGCCTGTACCCGGAGGCCCCGCCGCCGGGCATGGTCCCGTCCTGCGCCGAGGGCGGCGTGCTGGGCGTGCTGTGCGCCTCGATCGGCTCGATCCAGGTCACCGAGGCCATCAAGCTGCTGGCCGGCATCGGCGAGCCGCTGGTCGGCCGACTGATGATCTACGACGCCCTGGAGATGCAGTACCGCTCGGTGAAGGTCCGCAAGGACCCGAACTGCGCCCTCTGCGGCGAGAACCCGACGGTCACCGAGCTGATCGACTACGAGTCCTTCTGCGGCGTCGTCTCGGAGGAGGCCTCCGCGGCCGCGGTCGGTTCGACGATCACCTCCAAGCAGCTCAAGGAGTGGATCGACAACGGCGAGGCGATCGACATCATCGACGTCCGCGAGGTCAACGAGTACGAGATCGTCTCGATCCCGGGCGCCCGCCTGATCCCGAAGAACGAGTTCCTGATGGGCAACGCCCTGCAGGACCTGCCGCAGGACAAGCGCATCGTGCTGCACTGCAAGACCGGCGTGCGCTCCGCCGAGGTCCTCGCGGTGCTCAAGTCCGCGGGCTTCGCGGACGCGGTGCACCTGGGCGGCGGCGTGATCGGCTGGGTCAACCAGATCGAGCCGGAGAAGCCCGTCTACTGACGGACGAACGCGTGCGTGCCGAACCGCCCGCCGGGGAACTCCCCGGCGGGCGGTTCCGTGCTCTCAGGGGGAGGCGAGGCCGAGCAGGGCGCCGGTGCGGTGCATCAGGTGGTCGAAGTACGCCCCCGGGTCGGTGACGAACCGGGTGAGGGGCCCGAACACCTCCAGGGCGAGCGCGCCCAGCAGGTCGCTCCAGCCGGCCAGCGCGGAGACCACCAGGTGGTCGGGGGTGCCGGGGGGCATCCGGTCCAGCAGCGGGGCGAGCGCGGCCCGGGCCGCGGCCGGGACGGCCGGGTCGCCGAGCGGACGGTAGGCGCCCGCGGCGGCGGCCTCCTGGAAGAGCCGGCCGATCAGCAGCGGCAGCCGCCTGCCCGGCCCGGTGGTGTCCTCGGGGGCGGTGTAGCCGGGCACGGGGGAGCCGTGGACCAGCGCGAACTCGTGCGGATGGGCCACCGCCCAGCCGCGGACGGCCCGGCAGACGGCCAGCCAGCGGGCCGCGTGGTCGGTGCCGTCGAAGGGGTCCGCGGCGGCGTCCGCGGCGTCGCCCAGCGCGTCGTAGGCGTCCGCGATCAGGGCGGTCAGCAGGGCGTCCCGGCCCGGGTAGTAGCGGTACAGCGCGGAGGCGGAGACCAGGCCCACCTCCTTGGCCAGCGTGCGCATGGAGAGCCCGGCGGGCCCGTGCTCGGCGAGCTGGCGGCGGGCGGCGGCCTTGATCTCGCGGGTGAACTCGGCGCGGATCCGCTCGCGGGGGGTGGGGGCCTCGGGCATGCCGGTCATCCTCCCAGCGGGCGAGAACGGGCGCAACATTCGAGTACGTCGTTCTCGAGCGAGAACAGTGTTCTTGACAGGGGCTCCGGGGCTGCGCCAGGCTGGGGAGCGAGCGAGAACACCGTTCTCCCGGACTCCGAACGGAGCGTTCCCATGAGCAAGCACCTGGTCGTCGGCGCCGGACCGGTCGGCTCCACCACCGCCCGGCTGCTGGCCGAGCGAGGCGAGGAGGTCGTGGTCGTCACCCGCACCGCCGCCGCCACCCACCCGCTCGACGGCGTCCGCCGCCTGCACCTGGACGCCGCCGACACCGACGCGCTCACCGCCGCCGCGCAGGGGGCGGCGGCGGTCTACAACTGCGCCAACCCGCCCTACCACCGCTGGGCCGAGGTCTGGCCGCCGCTCGCCGCGTCCCTGCTGACCGCCGCCGAGCGCACCGGAGCCGTGCTCGCCACCGTCTCCAACCTGTACGGCTACGGCGCGGTGGACGGCCCGATGGGCCCGGACACCCCGCTGCGGCCCAACTCCGCCAAGGGCGAGGTCCGCGCCGCGATGTGGCGCGAGGCGCTGGCCGCGCACGAGGCCGGACGCGTCCGGGCCACCGAGGTCCGCGGCTCCGACTACCTCGGCCCGGGCGTCACCGGCCTCCTCGACGGCCGGGCCTTCGGCCGCGCGCTGGCCGGCCGCACCGTCCAGGTGCTCGGCGACCCCGACGCCCCGCACAGCTGGACCGCCCCCGAGGACACCGCCCGGCTGCTGGTCACCGCCGCCGCCGACGAACGCGCCTGGGGCCGCGCCTGGCACGTCCCCAGCAACCCGCCGCGCAGCCAGCGCCAGGTGGTCACCGACCTCTGCGCGGCCGCGGGACGCCCCGCCCCGAAGGTCACCGCGATCCCGCGCCCGGTGCTGGCCCTGCTCGGCCTGGCCAGCCCGACGGTCCGCGCCGTCCGGGAGACGGCGTACCAGTTCGAGCGGCCCTTCGTGATCGACGACACCGCGACCCGGGAGGTCTTCGGGCTGGCGCCGCTGGCGTGGGAGCGGATCCTCGCGGAGCTGGTCCCGTAGGGGGTCGCGGGAGCCGTTCCCCGGGCCCCTGATGTCGTTTCCCGCCGTTCTCCCCGAAAGCTAGAGGGCGTTCTTGCGCTGGAGGAGGTTGTAGGCGATCCAGCCCGGGAGGACCGGGAGCCAGAAGGTGAGCAGCCGGTAGAGGAAGACCGCGGGGGTGGCGGCCGTGGCGGGGACGCCCGCGACGGTGAGGGCGGTGATCAGGGCGATCTCGACGGGGCCGATGCCGCCGGGGGTGGGGACGGCGGAGCCGGCCGCGTTGGCGGTGAGGAAGACCACGGCGACGGCCGCGTAGGTGACGTTGGCGCCGCCGCCGAAGGCGTGCACGGAGGCGTCCAGGCAGGCGGTGAAGGAGAGCGTCAGCAGGACGATGCCGCCGAAGCCGGTGACCAGCTTGCGGGGGGTCTGCATCAGGTCGAGCATCCGCGGGATGACGCCGAACAGCAGGGAGCGGACCCGGGTCACCACGAAGCGGCGCAGCGGGCCGACCGCGGCGACGACCAGGGCGAGGACGGCGGCGGTGAGGACGCCGATGATGACGGCCCGGGAGGCGCCGAGGTCGCCGTTGGTCTGGGAGCCGGTGATCAGGCCGAAGGCGAACAGCAGCAGCAGGTGGCCGCCGAGCCCGGCGAGCTGGGAGGCGCCGACCGAGGCGACGGCCTGGACCGGGCGGATGCCGGCCTTCTGCAGGTAGCGGGTGTTCAGGGCGATGCCGCCGACCGCGGCCGGGGCGACCAGCTTGACGAAGGAGCCGGCCAGCTGGGCGGCCACCGTGCGCCAGAACGGGAGCTTCTCCGGGACGAAGCCGGTCAGGCTCATCGCGGCGGCCACGTACGAGAACGCGGAGGCGGAGAGCGCGACCGAGGCCCACGCCCAGTTCATCTGGGAGACCTTGAACTGGTCGGGCCGGATGGTGGTCAGCGCCAGGTAGGCGGCGAAGGTGAGCGCCACCACCATGATCAGGGTCTTGGGCTTGAGGCGTTCCAGCTTGGCGGGGGCCAGCGGCGCCTCGGGGGCGATCTGCAGGATCTGGGCCCGGATCCTCGCGAGCAGGTCCTCGCCGGCCTGGGCGATGTCCTCCTCGGCCTGCTGCTGGGTGCGCTCGCCCGCGGCGACCTGCTTGAGGGCGAGGGCCTGGGCGGCGGCCTTGCGCTCCTTGGTCATCCGCTGGAGGTCGCCGCGGGTCTGCCGGCTCAGGCCGACCGGCTGCAGCAGCGGCAGCGCCTCGGCGATCCGGGTGGGGCCGAGGACGTCGGTGGCGACGGCCACCGCGCGCTCCGGGCCGATCCGCAGGGCGAAGGTGGTGAGCAGCTGGGCGACGTCGATCCGCAGGGTCAGGTCGCCCGCGGCGATGTCGCCGCCGGAGAGGTTGACCAGGCAGCCGGTGTGCTCGTCGACGACCAGCAGGGACTCGCCGGTGAGGCGGCGGTGGGCGATCCGGCGCTCGTGCAGGGTGGCGACCGAGCCCCAGAACGAGGCCATCACCGCGTCGGAGACCTCCTCGTCGGCGAGCTCGTCCAGGGGCCGTCCGGCCACGTTCTCGTAGACCAGGATCGCGGCGTCCGGGCCGAGCTCGGAGGTGGCGACCAACTGCGGCGCGCGGGCCCCGGAGGCGGCGGCCGCGTAGGCGATCAGGGCCTCCTGCTCCAGGGCCTGGCGCAGCGACTGCGGGCTGCGGCGGACCGCGACGGAGCGCAGCCGCAGGCGGCGCCAGGCGCGGTAGAAGAAGCCGGAGGCCTGCTGCTCGCGGTCGATGATGTGGACGTCGAGCAGCGGGCCGGTCTGCTGGGTGACCAGGTAGCGGCGGGTGCCGCCGGGCGCGGCGGGGGCCAGGTGGGCGGCGGACGGGACGAAGCCGACCTTGCGCAGGCCGATCATCAGGTGCTGCCCGGTGGGGCGGATGTTCGGCGAGCCGATCGCGTACAGCGTGCCGTAGGCCACCGACCAGCCGATCAGGACGGTCAGCACCAGGGACAGCGGGGTGGTGTTGCCGTTGATCAGCTCGGCCGCGCCGGAGAGGACCACCACCACCCACAGGGCGACCCGCCAGCGCGGCCGGCTCGACATGCCGACCGCCGTCATGTAGGCGATCACCGGCGCCAGGTAGCCGTGCACCGGGTCGGTGAGCGTCTCGCCGCCGCCCGGCGGGAACTGGGTCAGCGCGTTGCGGATCTCCTCGGGGGCGCTGGCCGCGACCCACCAGTCGACGCCCAACGAGACGCCGTACGCCAGCACCGAGGCGAGCACGCCGTCGGCGACCCGCAGGCCGTCGCGCTTGATCAGCCGCTCGACCGCGAAGGCCAGCGGCACGGTGAGCACCGCGATCGAGGAGATCAGCGCGGAGATCTTCGACAGCACGCCGGGGATCCGGTCGGCGTTGACCGTGATGTCCTTCTCGATGCCGGTGGTGGTGGAGACCGCCACCTGCGCCAGCACGAACACCAGGATGATCAGGAACAGCCCGCCCAGGAACTTCAGCAGGTCCGACGGGCGGTGCGCGCGCGGGGCCAGCAGCGGTTCGTCGACGGCCAGGTACTCGCCGGCCGGCTCCTCGGCGGGCGGCCCTTCCTCCGGCTCCGGCTCTGGTGCCGGAGTCGGCTCCGGTGGCCGGTCCGGTGCGTCCGGACGGTCCGGACCGTCCTCCGACGGCAGCTGTGCGGCCACCGTTGCCTCCCCCGTGTGGTGCGCGTCCCGTCCCCGGTGGCGCAGGTCGACCGGCCGCCCGGCGGAACCGTCGGTGGCGGGCTGGTCGGAGCCCTCGTCCACGTTCAATTCGGCCGTCCCGGTCGTCATGGTCTTCGTCCTCGTGCGTCGCACTGCCCCGAAGATGCTGCCATGCCCGCCACCCGGGTGCGGTCCAGGGGCGGCATCCCGCGCGCCGGGTCGCCCGCACGGGGTGCGGGAAATCGACCGGATGGGGAAGAATGCGGCGGATGACCGAGCCCGAGGACCTCCCCGCGATCCCGCCGTACGCCGAGGCGGTGCTGGAGCTCGCCGAGCGCATCCCGCCCGGGAGGGTCATGACGTACGGGGACGTCGCCGAGTACCTGGGCCGCGGCGGACCCCGGCAGGTCGGCCGGGTGATGGCGCTGTACGGGGCGCCGGTGCCCTGGTGGCGGGTGATCCGGGCGGACGGGCGGCCGCTGCCCGGCCACGAGCACCGCGCGCTGCCCGAGTACCGGGCCGAGGGCACCCCGCTGCGCACCGTCGGCGGCGAGCCGCGGGTCGACCTGCGGGCCGCCCGCTGGGACGGGACGCCCTGAGCGGGGGATGTGCGCCGGAGGGGTCTGTGGGTGCACCATCGTAGGCTCGTCGCGGCGGACCACCCCACGGCCCGCCGCTGAACCGCCGTACGACCCTGGACCGCAGTGACCTCACCGTTCCGCCTGGTGCGCAGCCCCCTCGCGCAGCCCGAACCGCCGCAGCTGGACGCCTTCCAGCAGGCGGTCGTCGAGCACGCCTCGGGGCCGCTGCTGGTGCTCGCGGGCCCCGGGACGGGCAAGACCACCACCCTGGTCGAGGCGGTCGCCCGGCGGGTCGCCGACGGCACCGCGCCCGAGCGCGTCCTGGTGCTGACCTTCAGCCGCAAGGCCGCGATGGAGCTGCGCGACCGGATGACCGCCCGGATCGGCGCCACCGCCCCGCAGGCCACCACCTTCCACTCGTTCTGCTACGCCCTGCTGCGCGCCCACCAGCCGCCCGAGGAGTACGCCGAGCCGCTGCGCCTGCTCTCCGGCCCCGAGCAGGACGTGATGGTCCGCGAACTGCTCGCGGGCGGCGCCGAGGACGCGAAGGCGGGCGTCGGCACCATCGCCTGGCCGCTGGACCTGCGGGCCTGCCTGACCACCCGCGGCTTCGCCGACGAGGTCCGCGCCGTGCTCGCCCGCAGCCGCGAGCTCGGCCTCGGCGAGCGGGAGCTGGAGCGCTTCGCGGCGGGCGTGCAGCGCCCCGACTGGGCCGCCGCCGCGCACTTCCTCGCCGAGTACCTGGACGTGCTGGACCTGCGCGGCGTCCTCGACTACGCCGAACTCGTCCACCGCGCCGTGCTGCTCGCCGGGCGCCCCGAGGTCTCCGCCGAACTGCGGGCCCGCTACGACGTGGTGTTCGTCGACGAGTACCAGGACACCGACCCCGCGCAGGTCCGGCTGCTGCACCACCTGGCCGGGGACGGGCGCGACCTGGTCGCCGTCGGCGACCCCGACCAGTCGATCTACGCCTTCCGCGGCGCCGACGTGAACGGCATCCTGGAGTTCCCCGACGCCTTCCGGCGGGCCGACGGCAGCCCCGCCGAGGTCAAGGTGCTGCGGGTCTCCCGGCGCTCCCGGCCGGTGCTGCTGGCCGCCTCCCGCGAGCTGGCCCGCCGGATGCCGATGGGCCGGCTGCCCGCCGACAAGCTCGCCGCGCACCGCGCCCTGCTGCCCTGCGCCGACGGCCACGGGCGCGAGGGCGGCTCCGTCGAGGTGTACACCTACCCGACGCCCGGCGCCGAGCTCGACTCGGTCGCCGACCTGCTGCGCCGCGCCCACCTGGAGGACGGCGTCCCCTGGGGCGAGATGGCGGTCCTGGTCCGGGCCGGGTCCCGGACCATACCGGCGGTGCGCCGGGCGCTGGCCGCCGCGGGCGTCCCGCTGGAGATCGACGGCGACGACCTGCCGCTGCGCGAGGAGGGCGCCGTCGTCCCGCTGCTGCTCGCCCTGCGGGTGTGCGCCGAGGGCCCCGGCGCGCTCACCGCCGACCTCGCGCACACCCTGCTCACCGGCCCGCTCGCCGCCCTCGACGGCTCCGACCTGCGCCGCCTGGGCCGCACCCTGCGCGAGGAGGAGCGCCGGGCGCTGGCCGCCGACGGCGCCCCGGGCGTGGTCCGCCCCGCCGAGGAGCTGGTCCGCGAGGCCCTGGCCCACCCCGAACTGCTCGCCCTGCTGGACGCCCCCTACGCCCGTCGCGCGTACGAACTCGGCGTGCTGCTGCGCAAGGTCCACGAGCTGCTGGCGGGCGGCGCCAGCGCCGAGGACGCGCTGTGGGAGCTGTGGGACGGCTCCCGGCGCTGGCGCGAGCGGCTGGAGCGGGCCGCCCTGCGCGGCGGCCCCGCCGGGCGCAACGCCGACCGCGACCTCGACGCGCTGTGCGCCCTGTTCGAGACCGCGGCCCGCGCCGAGGAGCGGGTCACCGGCCACCGCGGCGCCCTCGACCTGCTCGCCGAGATAGAGGCCCAGGACATCGCCGCCGACACCCTGCACGTGCGCGCGGTGCGCCCCGACGCCGTCCGGCTGATGACCGCGCACCGCTCCAAGGGCCTGGAGTGGCGCCTGGTCGTCGTCACCGGCGTCCAGGAGGGACTCTGGCCCGACCTGCGCCGCCGCGGCTCGCTGCTGGAGGCCGACCGGATCGGCCGCGACGGCCTCGCCGAACCGCTGTCGGCGGGCGCGCTGCTCGCCGAGGAGCGGCGGCTGTTCTACGTCGCCGCGACCCGGGCCAAGGACCGGTTGGTGGTCACCGCCGTCAAGGCGCCCGCCGAGGACGGCGACGAGCCCTCCCGGTTCCTGCGCGAGCTCTACCGCGAGACCCTCGACCCGCGCACCGGCAAGGTGCTGGAGCGCACCCCCCGGGTCAAGGTCGCCGACGTCACCTCCCGGCCGCGCCGCCCGCTGTCGGTGCCCGCGCTGGTCGCCGAGCTGCGCGCCGTCACCGTCGACCCGGCCCGCTCCCCGCAGCTGCGCCGGGCCGCCGCCGAACGCCTCGCCACCCTCGCCGCCGCCCTCGACGAGGACGGCCGCCCGCTCGTCCCCGCCGCCCACCCCGACCAGTGGTGGGGCCTGGACGACCTCACCGCCGCCCCGCAGCCGCTGCGCGGGGCCGAGCAGCCCGTCCGGCTCTCCGGCAGCGGCCTGGAGCAGCTGGAGTCCTGCGCGCTGCAGTGGTTCCTGGAGAAGGACGTCAAGGCGGGCAGCACCGCCTCCGCCGCCCAGGGCTTCGGCAACGTGGTGCACGCCCTCGCCGACGAGGTCGGCTCCGGCCGCACCCCCGCCGACCTGGCCGTCCTGATGGAGCGCCTGGACACCGTCTGGGACGCCCTCGCCTTCGACGCGCCCTGGAAGTCCACCCAGGAGAAGGGCGAGGCCCGCGCCGCCCTGGAGCGCTTCCTGCGCTGGCACGTGCTGGAGCGCGAGCGCACCACCGTCGCCACCGAGCACGGCTTCGACCTGACGCTGGAGGTCGGCGGCGTCGCGGTGCGCCTGCGCGGTTCGATGGACCGGGTCGAGGCCGACGCCGCGGGCCGGGCGTACGTCGTCGACTTCAAGACCGGCAAGACCCCGCCCGCCAACAGCTCGCTGCCGGAGAACCGCCAACTCGCGGTCTACCAGCTGGCGGTGGGCCGCGGCGCGCTCGACGGACTGCCCGGCTTCGAGCACGGCGCCACCCCCGGCGGGGCCGAACTGGTGCACCTGCGCGAGCCGGACCGGAAGGACCCCGAGGCGCCCAAGGTGCAGCGGCAGCTGCCCGAGGAGAGCACCCCCTGGATCGAGGACCTGCTGGTGGAGACCGCCGGGAAGGTGCTCGCCGAGAAGTTCACCCCCACCGCGGGCGAGCGCTGCGGCCGCTGCGCCTTCCGCGGCAGCTGCTCCGCGCAGCGGGACGGCCGGCATGTCGTCGACTGAGCCGCTGCAGCACCCGGCCCAGCTCCGCGAACTGCTCGGGATCCCGTTCAACGACGAGCAGTTGGCGGCCATCGGCGCCCCCATGGAGCCCGGCGTGATCGTGGCCGGCGCGGGCTCCGGCAAGACCACCGTGATGGCCGCCCGGGTGGTCTGGCTGGTCGGCTCCGGCGCGGTGCGCCCCGAGCAGGTGCTCGGCCTGACCTTCACCAACAAGGCGGCCGGGGAACTCGCCGAACGCGTCCGCGCCGCCCTGCTGCGCGCCGGGGCCCGCGAGGCGGACGAGGACCCCCTCGGCGAACCGCAGATCTCCACCTACCACGCCTTCGCCGGGACGCTGCTCAAGGAGCACGGCCTGCGCCTGGGCATCGAGCCCGACGTCCGGCTGCTCGCCGACGCCACCCGCTTCCAGCTCGCCGCCCGCGTCCTGCGCCAGGCCCGCGGCCCCTTCCCGGCGCTCACCGGCACCTTCTCCGCGCTGGTCGCCGAGATCGTCGCCCTGGACTCCGAACTCGCCGAGCACCTGGTCGAGCCCGCGCGACTGCGGGCGTACGACGAGGAGCTGCTCGACGAGCTGGCCACCGTCAAGCTCACCAACGAGGACCTGCGGGCCGTCCCGAAGGCCGCCCGCGGCCGACAGGAACTGCTGCGCCTGGTGGAGGACTACCGGGCCCGCAAGCAGCAGCTCGGCCTGCTCGACTTCGGCGACCAGATCGCCGCCTCCGCCCGGCTCGCCACCCGGCGCCCCGAGGTCGGCCGCCTGCTGCGCGAGCAGTACCGGGTGGTGCTGCTGGACGAGTACCAGGACACCTCCGTCGCCCAACGCCTGATGCTGGCGGGCCTGTTCGGCGGCGAGCAGGGCGCCGGGCACCCGGTCACCGCGGTCGGCGACCCCTGCCAGGCGATCTACGGCTGGCGCGGTGCCTCGGTCGCCAACCTGGACGACTTCCCCCGGCACTTCCCGCGCGCCGACGGCAGCGGGGCGCACCGCTTCGCGCTCAGCGAGAACCGCCGCAGCGGCGGCCGCCTGCTCGACCTCGCCAACCGGCTGGCCGAGCCGCTGCGCGCCATGCACGAGGGCGTGGAGGCGCTGCGGCCCGCCCCCGGCGCCGAGCACGACGGCCACGCCCGCGTCGCGCTGCTGCCCACCCACGCCGAGGAGGTCGACTGGCTGGCCGACTCGGTCGCCCACCTGGTGCGCACCGGCACCGCGCCCGGCCGGATCGCCGTGCTCTGCCGGGCGGGCAGCTCCTTCGCCGACCTGCACGCCGCGCTGGTCGCCCGGCAGGTCCCGGTCGAGGTGGTCGGCCTCGGCGGGCTGCTGCAACTGCCCGAGGTGGCCGACCTGGTGGCGGTCTGCGAGGTGCTGCAGGACCCGACCGCGAACGCCGCCCTGGTCCGGCTGCTGATCGGCCCGCGCTGGCGCACCGGCCCGCGCGACCTGGCGCTGCTCGGCCGCCGGGCCGCCGAACTCGTCCGCACCGCCCGCCCCGGCGAGCAGGACGCGCTGGCCGCCGCCGTCGCCGAGACCGACCCGACCGAGGTGGTCTCGCTCGCCGACGCGCTGGAGACCTTCGTCGACGCCGAACAGCCCGACGACCTGCCGTTCTCGCCCGAGGCCCGGGTCCGCTTCGCCCGCTTCGCCCGGGAGATCCGCGAGCTGCGCCGGGCGCTGGCCGAGCCGCTGATGGACGTCCTGCACCGGGTGCTGACCGTCACCGGCCTGGAGGTCGAGCTCTCCGCCTCCCCGCTGGCGCTGGCCGCCCGCCGCCGCGAGACGCTGCACTCCTTCCTGGACATCGCCGCCTCCTTCGCCGACCTGGACGGCGACCCCGGCCTGGCCGCGTTCCTGGCCTTCCTGCGCGCCGCCCAGGAGTACGAGCGCGGCCTGGACGCCGGGCTGCCCGGCGGCGAGGACACCGTCAAGGTGCTCACCGCGCACAAGTCCAAGGGCCTGGAGTGGGACGTGGTCGCCGTCCCCGGCCTGGTCAAGGGCGCCTTCCCGTCCCGGAAGGGGCGCGACAGCTGGACCGCCAGCCGCAAGGTGCTGCCGCACGCCCTGCGCGGCGACGCCGCCACGCTGCCCGCCGACCCGGCCTGGACCTCGAAGGGGATGGGCCTGTTCAAGAAGGAGATGACCGAGCACGCCGCGGTCGAGGAACTGCGGCTCGGCTACGTCGCCTTCACCCGGCCGCGCTCGCTGCTGCTGGCCTCCGGGCACTGGTGGGGACCGTCCCAGAAGCGCCGCCGCGGGCCGTCGGAGTTCCTGACCGCGCTGCGCGAGCACTGCGAGCGGCCCGGCGGCGGTGGCGAGGTCGAGCACTGGGCCGAGGAGCCCGCGCCGGACGCGCGGAACCCGGCGTTCGACGTCTCGGTGGAGACCCCCTGGCCGCTGCCGCTGGACCCGGCCGCGCAGCAGGCCCGCCGCCGGGTCGCCCGGGTGGTGCGGCAGCGGATCGCCGGGGCCTCCGCGCCCGCGGCCGAGCCGATGGGCGTCGAGGACCAGCGGCTGCTGGCCTCCTGGGACCGCGACCTGACCGCCCTGCTGGGCGAGCTGGAGCGCTCCCGGCGGGCCGTCCGGGACGTCGAGCTGCCCGCCTCGCTGTCCGCCTCCCAGCTGATGCGGCTGGCCGCCGACCCGGACGGCTTCGCCCGCGACCTGGCCCGCCCGATGCCCCGCCCGCCCGCGCCCGCCGCCCGCCGCGGCACCCGCTTCCACGCCTGGGTGCAGTCCCGCTACGACCAGCCGCTGCTGCTGGGCCCGGACGCGCTGCCCGGCCTGGAGGCCGAGGAGATCGAGGACGAGCGCGACCTGGAACGGCTCAAGGAGGCGTTCCTGCGCGGCCCCTACGCCCGCCGCACCCCGCACCGGGTCGAGGCGCCCTTCCAACTGGTGCTCGCGGGGCGGGTGGTGCGCGGCCGGATCGACGCGGTCTACCGGGACACCGGTCGTGGCGCTGGGTCACCGCGCTACGAGGTGGTGGACTGGAAGACCGGCCGGGAGGAGAGCGGCGACCCGCTGCAACTCGCCATCTACCGGCTGGCCTGGGCCGAGCAGGTCGGCGTCCCGCCGGAAGAGGTCACCGCCTCGTTCTGCTACGTGCGCTCGGGTCGGGTCGAAACCCCGTCAGGACTTCCCGGCCGAAAAGAGTTGAGCGATCTTCTGATCGGGAATAGGTAGAAAAGAGTCACTCAGAGCATTCAACCCGTCACGAGATCACGCGAAACCTGTGCGCCCTGCACGTTTCGTGCCTATTGTGGGGTCGGTAACCGGTCATCCCTCGTACTCCGGCCGCCGTCAGGGCCTCCCGACCCCCTGACCTCCCGTCAGACCCGCAGGTGCCGAGCAGCACCCGCACCTTCCGCTGGAGAGACCGACGTTGAGCGCGACCGGATGGATCAGGGACGTCCTCCACGGCCCCACCCCAGGACCGGTACCGGGCACCGTCACCGGCACCTGGCCCAAGACCTCGCACGCCCTGCCGCTGATCGGCATGGCGCTGATCCTCTCGTTGGACCTGCTGACCAACAGCCAGGTCACCGTCGAACCCGCCCTGACCGCCGTCCCCGCCCTCGCCGCCGTGGTCTCCCGCCGCACCTGGTACCCGCTGCTGATCGGCGCCCTCGCCGAGGTCTGCGCCTTCGGCATGGCCTGGTTCCACGGCGTCCTCGGCCAGTCCGTGCACACCGCCACCGTCGCCGCGATCGTCCTGATCGCGGGCATCGGCCACCTCAGCGCCACCCTGCGGCTGCGCCAGGAACTTGCGCTCGCCGAGGCCCAGTTGGTCGCCGAGATCGCCCGCCGGGTGCTGCTGCGCCCCGTCCCCGAGCGGGTCGGGCCGGTGCGCGCCGCCGTCCGCTACGCCGCCGCCGCGGCCCACGCCTCCATCGGCGGCGACCTGTACGAGGTGGTCCACACCCGCTACGGCGTGCGCGCCGTGATGGGCGACGTCCGCGGCAAGGGCCTGGCCGCGGTGGAGACCGCCGCCGCGGTGCTCGGCGCGTTCCGCGAGGCCGCGCACCAGGAGGCCGCCCTCGACAAGGTCGCGGGCTGGCTGGCCGTCAGCCTGGACCGCGCCCTGCACGAGAACGAGCACCCCGGCGTCGAGGAGGAGTTCGTCACCCTGGTGCTGCTCGGGGTCCGCCCCGACGGCGTCCTGGAGATCGCCAACTGCGGCCACCCCGCGCCCGTCCTGCTCCGCGGCGACGCCCCGCCGCGGCTGCTCGCCGCCGACGAGAGCGTCCCCCCGCTGGGCGTGCTGGACCCGGCGGACGTCCGGCCCCCGCTGCGACTGCTCGACGTGCGGCCCGGTGACCGGATCCTGCTCTACACCGACGGCGTCATCGAGGCCCGCGACCGCTCCGGCGCCTTCTACCCGCTCACCGACCGCCTCCCGCTGCTCGCCGACGACGGCCCCGGCGACGTGCTGCAGCGCCTGCACGACGACGTGGTCCGCCACGTCGGCCACCGGCTCGGCGACGACGCGGCGATGCTGCTGCTCCAGTACGACCCGGTCGCGATGCCCGCGCAGGGCGCGTACTGGGGCGGCGCGTACGCGGGAGCCCCGTCAGGTGCCCCGCGTCCCTGACGCCGCGCTCCCCGCCCGCTACACCTCGATGTCGACGACCAGCGGCCGGTGGTCCGACACCCCCGTGCGGGGCGCCGAGACCGAGCCGACGGTGCTGCGCGGGACGCCGATGCCCAGGATGTGGTCGAACTGCACGGCCGGGCGGTGCGAGGGGTACGTGGGGGTGCGGGCCAGGTCGTACCAGCCCTGCAGCCGGGTGCGCCGGGCGGTGCGGACGCGCTCGCGCCGCGCGGTGCGCTGGATCGCGTGCGCCGAGCCGAGCACCGTGCGGGGCACCGCGCCGATCAGGTTGAAGTCGCCCAGCACCAGGTAGGGCTGCGGCAGGTCGGCGATCCAGCGCCGGATCGCGGCGAGCTGGGCGACGTTCCACCCCGGCACGAAGGACAGGTGCGCGGCCACCACCGTGAACTCCCCGCCCGGACCGGCCAGTACCGCGGCCAGCGCCGCCCGCGGCTCGTCCGGGACCGGCGTCAGCCCGCGCCGCCCGGCCACCCGCAGCGGCAGGCCGAAGGGCGCGGGGGCGAACCGGCGGGCCCGCCAGTGCAGCACCGGGAGCCGGGTGAGCAGCGCGGTGCCGTACGAGGGCCGGGAGTCGTCGTCCAGGTCGGTCGGCCCGTAGACGGCCAGGCCGGGCCGCTCGGGGTCGGGGAGCCAGCCCGCGCCGGGGGCGGGGGTGCCGTGCAGCGCGGCGGCGAAGCGCCAGTCGGTGGCGCCCATGGCCTTCGCGGCGACGGCGGCCTGGTCGGTGCGGCCGGAGCGGTCCTGGTACCGGTCGACCTCCTGGAGGGCGAGCACGTCGGCGTCGAGCGAGCCGACGGCGTCGGCCAACGGCCCGCCCGGCTCGGCCGGGTAGGGCGCCGGGCTGCCGTCGGGGGCGAGCGGCTGGCCGTGCAGCAGGTTGTACGTGGCGATCCGCAGTGTGGTCACGCCGTCGACCGTACCGGGCCGGTGCGAACGGGACGGCGGCTTGAGTCGAGGGCCACATACCCGGTATACATACTCGGTATGTCGATCCGTCACGGCCTGCTGGCCCTGCTCGACCAGGGCCCGCGCTACGGCTACCAGCTGAGAACCGAGTTCGAGGCCCGCACGGGGGCGACCTGGCCGCTGAACGTCGGCCAGGTCTACACCACGCTGGGCCGCCTGGAACGCGACGGCCTGGTCGAGGCCGCGGGCGAGGACGACGAGGGCCACCAGTTCTACGCCGTCACCGACGAGGGACGCGCCGAACTGCGCCGCTGGTTCGACACCCCGGTGCCGCGCACCAACCCGCCCCGCGACGAACTCGCGATCAAGCTCGCGATGGCGGTCACCATTCCGGGCGTCGACGTCGCCGCGGTGGTGCACGGCCAGCGCCGGCACAGCATGCAGGCCCTGCAGGACTACACCCGGCTCAAGGGCCGCGCGCTCGCCGCCGACACCGGCTCCGGCGGCGACCTGGCCTGGCTGCTGGTGCTGGAACAGCTGATCTTCCAGACCGAGGCGGAGATCCGCTGGCTGGACCACTGCGAGGCCCGGCTCGCCCAGCACGCCGAACGCGCCGCCGCCGCGCCGACCGCCGCCGCCGCGCCGACCGCCCGACGCGCCGTCAAGAGCCGCGACCGCGGCCGTACCTGAAGAACCTCCTGGGGGAGCGATGACCGAACAACTCAAGCCGGCCGACCCCGTCCTGCACCTCGACCGGGTCAGCCGCACGCACGGCCACGGCGCGGCCGAGGTGCACGCGCTGCGCGCCGTCGACCTGCGGGTGTACCCCGGCGAACTGGTCGCCGTGATGGGGCCCTCCGGCTCCGGCAAGTCCACCCTGCTGACCCTCGCGGGCGGCCTGGACAGCCCCACCGGCGGCCGGGTGGTCGTCGAGGGCACCGTCCTCGGCGAACTGGACCGCAAGAAGCTGGCCGCCGTCCGCCGCCGCTCGGTCGGCTACGTCTTCCAGGACTACAACCTGATACCGGCGCTCACCGCCGCCGAGAACATCGCGCTGCCCCGCGAACTCGACGGCGTCTCCGCCCGCGCCGCCCGCCGCGAGGCGCTGGCCGCGCTGGAGGAGCTCCACATCGCCGAGCTCGCCGACCGCTTCCCCGACGACATGTCCGGCGGCCAGCAGCAGCGCGTCGCCATCGCCCGCGCCCTGATCGGCGACCGCCGCCTGGTGCTCGCCGACGAACCCACCGGCGCCCTGGACTCCACCACCGGCGAGTCCGTCCTCGCCGTGCTGCGCGCCCGCTGCGACGCCGGGGCCGCCGCCATGATGGTCACCCACGAGGCCCGGCACGCCGCCTGGGCGGACCGGGTGGTCTTCCTGCGCGACGGCCTGCTGGTCGACGAGACCGCCCGGCAGGACGCCGGCAGCCTGCTCGTCACCGCCGCCGCCAATGCCCGGAAGGACGGGCAGCCGTGAAGCCGAGCGCCTGGCGCGCCGCCCTCCGGATCGCCCGCCGCGACGCCGTCCGGGCCAAGGGCCGCAGCGCCCTCGTCCTGGCGATGATCGCCCTGCCGGTGCTCGGCGTGGCCGGGGTGGACGTGATCGCCCGCAGCACCCAGCTGGAGCCCGCCGAGCGGGCCGCCCGGGCGATGGGCACCGCCCAGGCCCACGTCACCATGTCGTCGCCGGGCGGCACCGTCCTGCAGACCCCCGACGGCGAGGACAGCACCGACCGGATGCCCGGGAAGGACCAGCCGAGGACCCCCGCGCAGCAGCGCAGCTCCTCGGCCGACCCCGCGCAACTGCTCACCGAACTGCTGCCCGGCGCCGTGCTGGTCCCGACCGGGCAGAACAGGAGCACCTCGGCCACCACCGCGGAGGGCCGGATGTCGGTCACCGTCCAGGAGGCCGACCTGACCGACCCGGTGTGGCGCGGCAAGCTCGAGGTGGTCGACGGCACCGCTCCCACCCGACCCGACCAGATCGCCGCCACCCGCGAGTTCCTGGACCGCTCCGGCCTGCGGATCGGCGACCGCACCGCCCTCCACGGCCTGGCCTCCCGGCCCTACACCGTCACCGCCGTCGTCGAGGACCCCGGGCACCTCGACCAGAACGCGCTGTACGGCCGTCCCGGCGCGGTGATCGCCCCGCTGGCCCAGGCCGACCCGGACTCCGCCGACAGCGGGCCGCAGAACCCGACGAGCTGGCTGGTCAAGCTGCCCGACGCGGGGCGGATCGACTGGCCAGGGGTGAAGCGGCTCAACGAGTACGGCTTCGCGGTCACCTCCCGGGACGTCCTGCTGCACCCGCCCGCCCGCAGCGAGGTGCCCTACTACGCGGAGGAGGCCACGCTCTCCTCCGGCTACGTCAACAAGAGCCTGCTGGCCGTCGCCGCCCTGGTGCCCGGCATGGCCCTGCTGGAGATCGTGCTGCTCGCCGGGCCCGCCTTCGCGGTCGGCGCCCGCCGCTCGCGCCGCCAGCTCGGCCTGCTCGCCGCGGGCGGCGGCGACCGCTCGCACGTCCGGGCCGTGGTGCTGGCGGGCGGCGCGGTGCTCGGCACCGGCGGCGCCGTGCTCGGCCTGTTCGTCGGCGTCGCCCTGGTCGCCCTGCTGCGCGACTGGCTGGAGGTGTACGGCGGGCAGCGCTTCGGCCACTTCGACGTGCAGCCCCTCGACCTGCTCGCCGTCGCCCTGGTCGGCCTGGTCACCGGCCTGCTCGCGGCCGTCGTCCCCGCCGTCCAGGCCTCCCGGCAGGACGTCGTCGAGGCGCTCACCGGCCGCGGCGGCAGCAAGCCCGCCAACCGGATCGTCGCCGTCCTCGGCGCCGTGATGGTGGCCGCGGGCACCGGACTGGCCCTGCTCTGCGCGGTCACCAACACCGCCCCCGTGCCCGGCCTGCTCGGCGGCTCGGTGATCGCCGAACTCGGCATGCTGCTGTGCACCCCGCTGCTGATCGGCCTGTTCGGCCGGCTCGGCCGCCACCTGCCGCTCAGCCCGCGGCTGGCGCTGCGCGACTCGGTGCGCAACCGCGGCCGCACCGCCCCCGCCGTGGCCGCCGTGATGGCCGCCGTCGCGGGCGCCGTCGCGGTCGGCATCTACGACGCCAGCAACGTCGAGCATCAGCGCCGGGACTACCGGCCCACCCTGCCGGCCGGAGCGGTCGCCCTGCTGCAGTTCGGCCGCTCGGACACCGACCCGGCCGGGTTCGCCACCCTGCGCGAGGCCGTCGAGAAGGACTTCGGCACCCTGGGCGAGCGCGCCGACGTGCTGAGCCCCACCGCCGTCCCCCGCGACTGCGGGAGCAGCTACAAGTGCGGGTACGTCCAGGCGCTGAAGACACCGGACAAGCGCTGCCCGGCCGTCGACGCGACCACCGACGAGGAGCGCGAGCGGCTCTCGGGCGACCCCCGGTGCACCGTCGAGCGGTCGATGCCCGCCGAGCTGGGCAGCATGTTCGGCGACGTCCTGATCGGCGACCCGGCGCTGCTGCACAACCTGCTCGACGTGCACGACCCGGCCGCCGAACAGGCCCTGGCCGCGGGCAAGGCCCTGGTGTTCCGCCCCGACCGGGTGGGCGGCGGCAAGGTCACCCTGCGGGCCGAGGAACCGCCCACCCAGGCCCAGATCGACGCCGACGTCTACCGGGGCAAGACCCGGGACGTCGAAATGGACGCCGTCGAGGTGCACTCGCCGCTCCCGTTCGCCACGGTCGTGATGAGCGAGGAGGCCGCGCAGCGGGCCGGACTGGGCACCCGCTCCGAGGGATCGCTGTGGAAGTCCACCGCCCAGCCCTCCGACAGCCGGGTCCAGAAGGCCAGCGCGCACCTCGGCAAGCTCGACGACAGCGTCTACCTGGACGTCGAGCAGGGCTTCAAGGCCGAGCGGAGCATCAGGATGGTCGGCCTGACCGTCTTCGCCGCCCTGGTCGCCCTCGGCGCGGCCGGCATCGCCACCGGCCTGGCCGCCGCCGACTCCCAGCAGGACCTGGCCACGCTGGCCGCGGTCGGCGCCTCCGGCGGCATCCGGCGACGGCTGTCCGGCTTCCAGTGCGGGGTGATCGCCGCGATGGGAGCGGTGCTCGGCCTGCTCTGCGGCGCCGTACCGGCGGTCGCGCTGCGGCTGCTGGAGGCCCGCAACTCGCTGGTCTGGATCAACGGCGTCCCGAGCGGCCACGAGGACGCGGTCATCGCCGTCCCCTGGGCCGACCTGGCGGCCCTGCTGATCGGCCTGCCGGTGGTGGCGGTCCTGCTGGCCGGGCTGCTCACCCGCTCCCGGATCGGGCTGACCCGCCGGGCCGGCTGAGTCGCGACCGCGGCGGGGCGGGACCGCGGGGGGCGGGACGGCAGGGGGAGCGGGCCCGCGGGGGAGCGGGCCCGCCGCGGGGGCGGGGGACCGCGGCGGGTGACCGTGCTCACGGCCGGGGGAGGCCGTGGGCAGGCACCCGCCCGGGCGAACTAAAGTCGTCCGTATGACCAAAACGCCGGACAGCGCCGTCCGCTCCTTCATCGACCGGCACGAGGACGCCTTCCTGGCCGACCTCGCCGACTGGCTGCGCATCCCCTCGGTCTCCGCCGACCCGGGCCGGGCGGGCGAGGTCCGCCGCTCCGCCGAGTGGCTGGCCGACAAGCTGCGCGCGACCGGCTTCCCGGTCGCCGAGGTGTGGGAGACGGACGGGTTGCCCGCGGTCTTCGCCGAGTGGCCCTCCGGCGACGCGGGCGCGCCGACCGTGCTGGTCTACGGCCACCACGACGTGCAGCCCGCCGCCCGCGAGGACGGCTGGGACACCGACCCGTTCGAGCCCACCGTGGTCGGCCGCCGCCTGTACGCGCGCGGCGCCGCCGACGACAAGGGCCAGGTCTTCTTCCACACCCTGGGCCTGCGCGCCCACCTCGCCGCCACCGGCCGCACCGCGCCCGCGGTCAACCTCAAGCTGCTGGTCGAGGGCGAGGAGGAGTCCGGCTCGCCGAACTTCGCCGCCCTGGTGCGCCGCGAGGCCGAGCGGCTGGCCGCCGACGTGGTGGTCATCTCCGACACCGGCATGTGGTCCGAGACCACCCCGACCGTGTGCACCGGCATGCGCGGCCTGGCCGACTGCCAGATCGACCTGTACGGCCCGGACAACGACATCCACTCCGGCTCCTTCGGCGGCGCCGTCCCCAACCCGGCCGACGTGGCCGCCGCCCTGGTCGCGGGCCTGCACGACGCCGACCGCCGGGTCACCGTCCCCGGCTTCTACGACGGCGTGGTCGAACTCACCGAGGAGGAGCGGGCGCTGTTCGCCGCCCTGCCCTTCGACGAGGCGCAGTGGCTGAAGGTCGCCAAGTCGTACGGCACCCAGGGCGAGAGCGGCTACACCACCCTGGAGCGGGTCTGGGCCCGGCCGACCGCCGAGGTCAACGGCATCTGGGGCGGCTACACCGGCCCGGGCGGCAAGACCATCGTCCCGGCCGAGGCGCACCTGAAGCTGTCCTTCCGGCTGGTCGCCGGGCAGGAGGTGGAGAGGGTCCGGGAGGCGGTGGCCGCCTGGGTTTCCGCGCAGGTCCCGGAGGGCATCCGGTACGAGATCGTCTTCCCCGGCGCGACCCGCCCCTGCCTGACGCCGCTGGACCACCCCGCCCTCCGGTCCGTCGTCCGGGCGATGGAGCGGGCCTTCGAGCAGAAGGTCCTGTTCACCCGCGAGGGGGGCTCCGGCCCGGCCGCCGACCTGCAGGACGTGCTGGGGGCACCGGTGCTGTTCCTCGGCATCTCGGTGCCCTCGGACGGCTGGCACTCGATCAACGAGAAGGTGGAGCTCGACCTGCTGCGCAAGGGCGTCGAGACCTCCGCCCACCTGTGGGGCGACCTCGCGGAGAACTTCCGGCGATGACCGTTCCGCACTGGCACCGCAGCCGCAACGAACGCGAACGGGGATGGACGAGTTGAGCAGCGCACCCGAGACCAAGCACCTCGCGCTGGCCCGCGCCGGGGTGGACCGGGCGGCGCACCGCCGACTGGACGAGCCCTGGCTGGCCGCCGCCTGGAGCCACCCCACCACCCGGGTGCTGCCGATCGCCGGCGGCGAGGCCTTCGTGGTGGACACCGCCACCGGCAGCGAACTGGTGCTGCTGCCCTCCTTCGAGGCCCCCCAGAGCGGCGACCGCTACTTCCTCGGCACCGACGAGGACGGCACCCACTACTTCGCGCTGGACTGCGAGTCGCTGCCCGGCCGGCTCGACGGCGACGCCCGGCCCGCCGGGCTGCGCGAGGTCGGCGGCACGCTCTCCGACCGCGACTCCGGGCTGCTGGTGCACGCCGTCGCCCTGGAGCACTGGCACCGGCTGCACTCCTTCTGCTCCCGCTGCGGCCACCCCACCGAGAAGGCCGGGGCCGGCCACCTGCGCCGCTGCACCTCCTGCGCGGCCGAGCACTACCCGCGCACCGACCCCGCGGTGATCATGCTGATCACCGACGGCGAGGACCGCTGCCTGCTGGGCCGCCAGGCGCTCTGGCCGGAGGGCCGCTGGTCCACGCTGGCCGGGTTCGTCGAGCCCGGCGAGTCGATCGAGCAGGCCGTGGCCCGCGAGGTGCTGGAGGAGGCGGGCGTCCGGGTCGGCGAGGTCGAGTACGTGGCCAGCCAGCCCTGGCCGTTCCCGTCCAGCCTGATGCTCGGCTTCCTCGGCCGGGCGCTGCCCGACGGCACTGGGATCACCGTGGACGGCGAGGAGCTGTCCGAGGCCCGCTGGTTCACCCGGGAGGAACTGCGGGCCGGGATGGCCGCCGGGGAGATCCTGCCCCCGTCCGGCATCTCGATCGCCCGGCACCTGGTCGAACTCTGGTACGGCGAACCGCTCCCGGCGGCCGCCCGCTGGTGACCGCCGACGACGGGGGCGCGCGGAGGCGCTCCGCACGCCCCCGTCGTGCGTCGACCCGCCGACGGGACGCGGACGGCCGCGGGGGTTCCCGTGCCCCAATCCTGGTCGGGGATACGGGATTTCGCTGAAACCGCGCGAGCCGACTGGCTAGATTCACTCGCGTGACGATCCACCGCGGCGGCACCCCGCACCAGCCCAAGTACCAGCGGCTCGCCGCCGACCTGCGCCGCCGGATCGAGTCCGGCGAGTGGGCGGACGGCGGCCGGCTCCCGGTCGAGACCGAACTGGAGGGGCAGTACGGGGTCGCCCGTAACACCGTCCGGCTCGCCGTGGACGCGCTGGTCAACGAGGGCCGGGTGGTGCGCGTCCAGGGCAAGGGCACCTACCTGCGCCAACCCTCCCGGCACGACCACCGGGTGCACGCCCGCCCCGCCCGCCGCGGCCCGCTCACCCCCAGCGGCGAGGTGTACGCCGCCGAGGCCGAGGCCGCCGGGCGGCAGCTCACCGTCGACTTCGAGGTCGCCGCCGTCCGGGCCCGCCGCGACATCGCCGCCTGGCTCGGACTGCGCCCCGAGGACACCGTCATGATGCGCCGCCAGCTCTGCCGGGTCGACCAGGAGCCGTACGCCATCGAGGAGAGCCACTACCGGGCCGGGCTGGCTGCCGGGACGCCGCTGATGCAGGACCGGCCGGTGCCCGGCGGCGACGAGCGGATACTGGCCGAGCTCGGCCGGACCGAGACCGCCGCCACCGACCACCTCACCGCCCGGATGCCGAACCCGGCCGAGGCCGCCTGGTTCGGCCTCGGCCCCGGCGTGCCGCTGCTGGTCAACACCCGGATCAGCAGCGACCGGCGCGGCCCGATCCGGGTGGTGGAGACCCGCTACGCCGCCGACCGGGCCCGGCTGCTCTACGAGCTCGGCGAGGGCGCCCCGGCGGTCGGCTGAACCGGCCGGGCCGGGGCGCTCCGAGGCGACCCGGGCGGTCCGCTCCCGGTCAGGCCAGCGCGGCCTGGACCTGGCGCAGGCTCGGGTTGGTCATCACGCTCTGCTCGCCGGAGGCCGAGACCACCACGACCGTCGGCACCGTCTGGTTGCCGTCGTTGACCGACTCCACGTACGCGGCCGAGGCCGGGTCCTGCTCGATGTTGATCTCGCTGTAGGCGATGCCCTCGCGGTCCAGCTGGCTCTTGAGGCGGTTGCAGTAGCCGCACCAGGTCGTGCTGTACATCGTGACGGTGCCGGACATGGCGAGGTGCTCCTTCGGTCGACGGACGGTGGCCGGGCGGCCGCCCGGTGCAACGTCCGGCGGCCCGGGCCCATTCCGGGGCGGGTGAGTGGTGCGACGATCCGACCATCACGGGCCGCCTGTGGACAAGCCCGTCCGAACTGTCCGGCGCGCCTGCGAGGATGGAGGGCATGCAGGAAGACCTCCTCGGGTTCGACGACCCGCACGCGCAGTACGGCCACGCCCCCGTCGGAGCGGACGCGGTGCTGGCCGGGCTGGACCCCGAGCAGCGCGCCGTGGCCACCGCCCTGCACGGCCCGGTCTGCGTGCTGGCCGGGGCCGGCACCGGCAAGACCCGCGCCATCACCCACCGGATCGCCTACGGCGTGCGCAGCGGCGTCTACCACCCCGCGCAGGTCCTCGCCGTGACCTTCACCGCCCGCGCGGCCGGCGAGATGCGCGGCCGCCTGCGCCAGCTCGGGGCGGACGGCGTGCAGGCCCGCACCTTCCACTCCGCCGCGCTGCGCCAGCTCCAGTACTTCTGGCCGCGCGCCGTCGGCGGCGAGTTCCCCCGGCTGCTGGAGCGCAAGGTCCAGCTGGTCGCCGAGGCGGCCGGCCGCAGCGGCCTGCGCGTCCAGCGCACCGAACTGCGCGACCTGACGGCCGAGATCGAGTGGGCCAAGGTCACCCAGGCCGTCCCCGACGACTACCAGGCCGCCCTGGCCAAGTCCGGCCGCGAGGCCCCGCGGGACCCTGCGGAGATCGCCCGGGTCTACGCCGCCTACCAGGACCTCAAGGGCCAGCGCGGCCTGATCGACTTCGAGGACGTGCTGCTGCTCACCGCCGCCATCCTGGAGGAGCGCCCCGAGGTCGCCGAGCGGGTCCGCGCCCAGTACCGGCACTTCACCGTCGACGAGTACCAGGACGTCTCCCCGCTCCAGCAGCGCCTGCTGGAGCAGTGGACGGGCGGCGACGGCGGCGCCAGCCTCTGCGTGGTCGGCGACGCCAGCCAGACCATCTACTCCTTCACCGGCGCCACCCCCGACCACCTGCTGAACTTCCGGCACCGGTACCCCGAGGCCACCGTGGTCAAGCTGGTCCGGGACTACCGCTCCACCCCGCAGGTGGTGCACCTGGCCAACGGCCTGCTCGCGCAGGCCCGCGGCCAGGCCGCCCAGCACCGGCTGGAACTGGTCTCGCAGCGCGAGGCGGGCCCCGAGCCGGTCTACCGCGAGTACCCGGACGAGCCGACCGAGGCCGAGTCCACCGCCCGGCTGATCCGCGACCTGCTCGGCACCGGCGTGCGGGCCAGCGAGGTCGCGGTGCTGTTCCGCACCAACAGCCAGTCCGAGGTGTACGAGCAGGCCCTCGCCGACCTCGGCATCGCCTACCAGCTCAAGGGCGCCGAGCGGTTCTTCGAGCGCCCCGAGGTCCGCGAGGCCGGCGTGCTGCTCAAGGGCGCCGCCCGGGCCGCCGACGACCCGCTGACGGCCGGCGCGCCCGACCTCGCCGCCCAGGTCCGCGCCGTGCTGGCCACCCGCGGCTTCGCGGCCACCCCGCCGGCCGGCTCCGGCGCCGTCCGCGAGCGCTGGGAGTCGCTGAACGCGCTGGTCCGGCTGGCCGAGGAGTTCGAGGCCGCCCGCACCGCCGCGGGCGAGCGCACCGACCTGGCGGCTTACGTCGCCGAACTGGACGCCCGGGCCGCCGCCCAGCACGCCCCCGCCGTCGAGGGCGTCACGCTGGCCTCGTTGCACGCCGCCAAGGGCCTGGAGTGGGACGCGGTCTTCCTGGTCGGCCTGAGCGAGGGCACGCTGCCGATCATCTACGCCAAGACCGACGAGCAGGTCGAGGAGGAGCGCCGCCTGCTGTACGTCGGCGTCACCCGGGCCCGCCGCTTCCTCACCCTCTCCTGGTCGCTCTCCCGCTCCCCGGGCGGCCGCGCCTCCCGCAAGCCCACCCGCTTCCTGGACGGGCTGCGGCCCGGCTCCGGCAGCCCCGGCGCGCGCACCCGCGGCGGGCGCGGCGGCGTCGAGCCGGGCGCGGAGCGCTCCGCCGCGCGCCGGGCGCGCGGCCCGGTCAAGTGCCGGGTCTGCGACCGGACGCTGACCGAGGGCCGCGAGATCAAGCTCCGCCGCTGCGAGGACTGCCCCTCCACGATGGACGAGGCGCTGTACGAGCGGCTGCGCGAGTGGCGCTCGGTCAAGGCCAAGGAGCAGGGCGCCCCGGCCTACGTGGTGTTCACCGACGCCACCCTGACGGCCATCGCGGAGGACGTGCCGGGCAGCCTCGCGGAGTTGTCCCGGATCTCGGGAGTGGGCGCCATGAAGCTGGACAAGTACGGCGCCGACGTGCTGTTGTTGTGTGCGGGGGAGAGTCCGGAGCCGGTGGGGGAGACCGACCGGGAGCCGGCGCCCGCCCCGTCCGAGGGCGAGGTCGAGAACGAAGCCGGGAACCAGGCTGAGAACGAGGCTGAGAACTCGCCGGAAAAATAGTTTGCGCGCCGCGTGTACGGCGCAATAGCCTGCCGGAGCGGTCAAGGGGACGAGGCCGCGAAGCTCGCAGAGGGCTTGTTTCTGCGTGCGCTGACCATCAACCAGATATCGGAGCCCGGGCGACCGGGCGCCGCGAGACGCCGAGAGGAGGCGAGTTCAGTGGAGACCAAGATGATCACCAAAGTGACCGACCTGATGACCACTCTCGCCATGCCCTCGCGCGTCAGCGCGTCGGGTCTGGGTCTTGGCACGGCCGGCGGCAACGCCGGCGTCCAGCTGTCCGAGCACTGCCTTGTCAGTGATCTGGGCAATGCTGAGGGCACCCGTGTCGAGGCAGGTCTGTCCCGTGACTGGGCGATGTTTGTCGACGGCATTTCGCTGTCCGACGAGCGACCGACCCAGGCACCGAAGGCAGTAGCAGCAGAAGCCCTGCATGGGCGCTATGTGGCCGCCTCCGGTGCCGGAAACAACACGCAGGACCAGCAGATCTCCCTGGCCGAGGCCGCCGTTCGCGGCGCCGGAGCCGGCCGGAAGCAGGCTTTCCGCGGGCCTGGACCCTGGAGCGAACGACCCTGACTGAGCCAGTCACGGGCGGTGCCTCCAGGGCCGCGGAAACCCAGCAACCGGGTTCCGCGGCCCTTCTGTTTTGTCCGGTACGCAAGACCCACCCAGGCCCCCCGGGGCCTCCGGACCGATCCGAACAACGGAACGGCCGGATCCACATCGAAGACGAGGAAGACGCCCACAGTGTCCACGGTCATCACACCGCCGCCCCTCCCGTCCGTACCGACCGACAAGACCGTCAAGGCCGACCAGGCCGACCCCCCGGAGGTAACACTCATGCAGCTCACCGCCATCGACGAGGCTGACTCGCTCGGGCTCCCGATCCCGTGCCGGGCCTTCGACCCGGAGGTCTTCTTCGCGGAGACCCCCGCCGATGTCGAGTACGCCAAGTCCCTGTGTGGCACCTGCCCCGTGAAGGCCGCCTGTCTCACCGGCGCCATCGAGCGCCGCGAGCCGTGGGGCGTCTGGGGCGGCGAGCTCTTCGTCCAGGGCGTCGTCGTCGCCCGGAAGCGCCCGCGTGGCCGTCCGCGCAAGACCGAGGTCATGGCGTGAACCCCGCAGCCAGGGCCGACCGCAGCGGCACCGGAGCCGTCCGCAGGGGAGAGCAGCCCCCGCTGGACACCGCTCTGCGCCACTCGGTACGCATCGCGGCCGCCAAGGCCGACGCAGAACTGTCCCGTCCCTTCCCGAGCACGCACCACGAGCAGGACCACCACATGAACCCCGCCGGCATCGATCCGACCGTCCGCTCCGAGCAGACCACTGAACTCCAGATCCAGAACAGGACCCTTGAGATGAATCTCCTCCAAGAATCCCTGGCGCGCGCGCATATGCAGCAACGCCTCCACGAGGCCGAGGAGCAACGCCTCGGCCTGCGGGTGATGCGCGCGGCGCGACTGCGCCGCAAGGCCGAACGTGCCTCCCTGCGCGCCCGCAAGGCCCTCGCCGTCGCCCTGATGTGACGGATGCACCACCCCCGCCGGTCGGCCGCGAGGCCCCGCCGGTGACACACCCCTGAACGCCGACGGCCGGCTCCCCGCACCCGGGGAGCCGGCCGTCGACGCGTTCCGGTGCCGCCGTTCCGGCCGCCCGCCGGGCGGGTGCGGAGCGGGACCGGAACGACCCCTGGGCGAACCCGGGCACCGTCTGCCCCGTTCCGTCGCATTCATTCCCCGGCCCAAGACCCCACTTCCGCACGGCTGTTCTTCACTCGAACTGGTCGTGCGAGGATGGGCGCCATGTGGCCCTCCCTCCCGCTCGGCGAGAAACTGCGCACCGTGCTCGGCCCGCCGCGCAAGGTCCGCCGCCTGGTCAGCAGCCCGCGCTCCCGGGTCTGGCGGGCCGAACTCTCCGGCCGTCCGGTGGTGGTGAAGCAACTCGTCGACGCGCCCGGCGCCGAACAGCGCTACGCCCGCGAGGCCGCCGCGCTGGCCCTCGCCGGCCGGCCCGGCCGCCCCGGCCGACCGGTGGTGCCCGCGCTGATCGCCACCGACCCGGCCAACCGGCTGCTGGTGCTGGAACGCCTGGAGGACCGCACCCCCGGCCCCGGCTGGCAGACCGACTACGCCACCGCGCTCGCCGGGCTGCACGCGAGCGCCCCCGCCGACCTCGACGACCTCGCCGGGACGGCCCCCGGCACCGACCTGCCCGCCTGGACCGGCCCGACCGAACGCGACCTCGGCTGCTTCATCGCGCTGGCCCGGATCCTCGACGTGCCCGCCCCGCCCGGCGCCCGCGCCGAGGCCGAGGCCCTGGTCGACCGGCTCTCCGCCACCCCCGTCCGGCACGCGCTGCTGCACGGCGACCCCTGCCCGGGCAACGACCTGCACACCGCCGACGGCGTCCGGTTCGTCGACTTCGAGCAGTCCGCCCTCGGCCCCGGCGCGGTCGAATTCGCCTACCTGCGGATCGGCTTCCCCACCTGCTGGTGCTCCACCACCCAGCCCGCCGCCGCCCTGGCCGAGGCCGAGGCCGCCTACCGCACCGCCTGGCGCGCGGCCACCGGCACCGAAGCGGCCGGCGCCGCCGAACTCGCCGACGCCTGCGCGGGCTGGCTGATCCGCGGCGACGCCCTCGTCCCCGCGGCCGAACGCGGCACCGCCGACCACCTGTCCCGGCTCCACCACGGCGACTGGACCTGGGGCAACGCCACCGCCCGCCGCCGCCTCCTGCACCGCCTCCGGGTGGTCGCCGAACTGGCCGACGCCGACACCGCCCTCCCGGTCTTCGGCCGCTTCTGCGCCACCCTCGCCGCCCGCGCCCGCACCACCTGGCCCACCGCGGGCCCGCTCACCACCGAACGGGCCTGACGGCCCCGGCCGGTCAGGCCCGTCAGGCCCGGACGACCGTCACCCCGTGCTGCTCCAGTGCGCGGGCCAGTTCCTCCGGGTAGCCGGGGGCGATCACCGGACCCTCGGAGGCTTCCGCCAACTCCCGTTCGGTGGTGGCGAAGTCGTGCCAGACTAGGGTGAACGGCGGGACGACCCCGAAGCCGCCGCACAGGCAGTCGAGGAGGGGGGCCAGCCCTCCGCCGTAGTAGCCGCCGGGCCCCCGGATCGCCTCGCCGATCGCGCAGTGCAGGCCCGCTTCGTCCTGCACGCCCGCGCCGTCCAGGTGGTACTCGCCACCGGAGCGGTCCGGCCCGAAGCCGTGGAAGACCCGCAGCGCGGCCAGCAGCCAGGCCTGCTTCTGCTCCGCCGTCAACCCGCGCCAGCTCCCCGCCTTCCGGGGCCGCCCGGGCAGCCAGTGCCGCCAGGCCGCGCGGGCCGCCGAGCCGGGCAGCAGATCGGCGTCGACCGACAGCAGGACGTCGACCAGCGCGCCGCCGAGCACCGAGGGCCTGGTCCACTCGACGTCGAAGCCGGTCGAGACCACGGCCGCCCGGCGCCCGTGCGCGTCCAGCGCCCACAGCTCGGTGTACGTCGGCGGGGCGCCCTTGCGCTTGCGCAGGATCCTCCGCATCGGCTCGGCCGGTTCGCAGCCGATCAACCGCAGGTGCGCCTGCGCGGGCTCCGGCCGCTCCACCGCCAGCCCGGGCAGGGTCGCGCAGGCGGCCGTCACCACGTCGTGCCGCGGGGTCAGCTCGAAGCGCAGGAAGGTCCGGCCGGGCCCGCACGCGGAGCCGTACGACAGCTGCACGCCCGCGCCGAGGGTCACGTCCACCAGCGCGGGGTCGTCGGCGTGCGGCGTGACGGCCAGGACCTCGGCGTCCAGCAGCGTCCACCAGGCGTCGTCCTGGGGTTCGGCCGCCCGGCCGACGATCGAGGTCGGGCCGAGCGGGCCGGGCCGGGCCCCGGGGGCGCAGCCGCGCATGGCCAGCACTTCGCGCGGCGGCGGGGGCGGGTCGGCGAACAGGCCCTCGACGGCCGCGCACCGGCCGAGCAGGTGCCAGTCCTGGCCCTCCTCGTCCCAGTCCTCGGCGACGAGGAGGTACCGCACCGGGAACGGCCGGTCCCACCGGGCGTGGTTCTCCGCCCGCACGTAGTCCACCCACACCTGGTCCGACAACCGCCGCCCCCCTCGTCCGGATCGCCCAGCCTGCCCTGACCGGCCCGGGCCGGGCAAGGCATTTGGCGGTCAGGCCCGGCCCGGGGGCGGGAGCGCCGCACCACGGCGACCCGGTCGGTCAGTCGGCCTCCGGTTCGGCGAAGCCGGGCAGCCAGCGGACCAGCTCCTCGTGCAGGCGGACGGTGGCGCCGAGCTGGCACAGGACGCCGATGGTGGAGAGGGTGACCCGGTGGATCAGCAGGTAGGAGGGCGGGAGGTTGAGCCGCTTGCCGAGGTTGTAGGCGGGGGAGCGCGGGTCGGCGATCCGGGCGGCCTGGGTGCGCATCCAGTCGCGGCTGAAGGTGAACTGCTCGGCGCGGGTGGGCTCGATGATCGGGAGCAGGTAGTCGAGCACCGCGTCCGGGTCGAGGGTGATGCCGGGGCGGATGAAGTTCTCCTGCCGGAGCAGGTCGTACACCGCCGCCGCGTCACCGGCCAGAGCCAGGCGCAGCGAGGTGCCGATCGGGCGGGGCAGGCCGCCGGGGAGGCGGTCGACGGTGCCGAAGTCGAGCACGCCGAGCTTCCAACTCGCCGAGGTGCGGCCGGTCTTGACCAGGCGGAAGTTGCCGGGGTGCGGGTCGGCGTGCAGCAGGCCGGTGCGGGTCGGGCCGGCGAACAGGAAGCGGGCGAGCAACTGCCCGGCCCGGTCGCGCTCGGTGCCGGTGCCGTCCGAGACGACCTGGGAGAGCGGCTTGCCCTCCAGCCACTCGGTGACCAGCACCCGCCCGGACTGGGCGACCACCCGGGGCACCAGGATGTCGGCGTCCCCGGTGAACTCCTCGGCGTGCACCTGCTGGGACTCCGCCTCCAGCCGGTAGTCGAGCTCCTCGGTGACCCGCTCGCGCAGTTCGGCGATCAGCGGCTTGATGTCCACGCCCGGGATCAGCGGGCCCAGCACCCGGGCCAGCCGGGAGAGTTGGCCGAGATCGCTGAGCAGGGCGTCGCCCGCGCCCGGGTACTGGATCTTGACCGCGACCTCCCGCCCGTCCTTCCAGACGGCGCGGTGCACCTGGCCGATCGAGGCGGCGGCGGACGGCTGGTCGGAGAAGGACCGGAAGCGGTCGGCCCAGTCGGCCCCGAGGTCGTCGGCGAGCACCGCGTGCACGGTGCGGGTCGGCATCGCCGGGGCGGACTCCTGGAGCTTGGTGAGCGCGGCCCGGTAGGGGCCCGCGACGTCCTCCGGGAGGGCGGACTCGAAGACCGACATGGCCTGCCCGAACTTCATCGCACCGCCCTTCAACTTGCCGAGGGTCGCGAACAGTTGCTCGGCGGTCTGGGCCTGCAGCTCGGCCGCGACCTCCTCCGCGGGCCGCCCGCCCAGGCGCTTGCCCAGGCCGAGGGTGGCCCGCCCGGCGAAGCTCAGCGGCAGCGCCGCCAGCCGGGCCGTCCGGGAGACCGCCTTGCGCGGCATCTCAGACATCCGCCGCCCCCGTCCGGTCGGTGCGGCCGGCGCGGGCCGGGGCCGCCCCGGCACGTGGGCGGACGACCGGCCGAGCCGTGCCGGATCCTGCCTTGCGCGGTAGATCGCTCACCGGACCTCCTGATCCTCCGGACCGGCCGGCTCCCCGCCGGCGGTCGGTACAGCGGCGTCCCGGAGCCCGGCCCGGCGGCCCCGCCACCGCCGCCGGGCGCCGCCGCCCGACCCGGGGGCGGTGCCCCGGGCGGTGGCGGTGGCGGGCGGATCGGTCGTGGACCACCGGACGGGCCCAGGGCTCGTCCTAGGCCATTGTGCCCGTTCGCCCCGGCGCGGCGGACTGCCAGAGACAACCGCAGTCCGGGTGGCTGCGCAGCCGCAGCCGCCGCACCATGCCGTCGGCGGCGGACAGCTCGCACCAGCCGTCCACGCTCGGCGGCGGTGACCCGTCCAGGTACAGCTGGACGTGCAGGGCGGCGAGCCCGGCGACCGCGGCCGCGACCGCGCCGTCGCAGGCCGGGAGGCGGGCCCGGCCGGGGCCCTCGTCGATCAGCTGGGCCAGCAGCCGCGGCCAGGCCTCGTCCTCGTCGCGCCGGGCCAGGGTGGCGCAACTGCCGCAGGCGGAGGCGCCGGGGACGACCAACGGGCCGACCACGCCGAGGTGTTCGAGCACCCCCGTGTACAGGTGCGGGATCCCGGCCCGCATCAGCTCCTGGGCGTCGACGGCGGCCCCGGTGTACGCGGCGGAGCCGTCCCGCGGGGCGAGCACCACCAGGGTGGGCGGCGGGGGAGCGGCGGGCGGACGCCGGTAGCGCTCGCCGACCGGGGCGCCGGTGGCGCGGTGCACCAGTTCGCGGGCGGCGGTGGTGCGCAGCCGCCCGATGTCGCCCGGCGGGAGGCCGCCGGGCGCGCAGTCCCGGGCGGCGACCCGGCCGCGGTCCAGCACCGCGACCTCGCCGATCCCGCCGGCCGCCAGCGCGGCCCCGACGGCGGCCCCGATCCGCCCGGCCCCGCGCACCTCGACCCGGGCCCGGGCCCGCCCGTGCAGCACGGCCGCGGCCTCGCCCGGTGCCGGGTGCACCAGGGAGAGCGAGGCCAGGTCGGGGCCGAGCAGGTCGCGCCGGGCCGGTGGGTACAGCTCCAGCACGTCCCGCAGGGCCTGGGCGTCGTCCAGCAGTTCGCTGCTGCCGAGCGAGTCGAGCACCGCCTGGCAGTACTCGGCGCTCAGGCCGAGCTTCTGCCCGGCGGCGATCACCGCGGGGCCGTCCCGACTGCCGTCGACCAGCTCCAGGAAACCGGCCAGTCTCCGGTCGACGCCCTCGATCAACCGGGCGTGCCGCCGCACGGTGCCGAACTGCAGGGTCTGCTTCTCCCGCCAGAGCCGGGACAGGGCGGGCTTGATCACGGGGCGCATGCGGGTTCCTCCCAGGGTCGGGATCCCGGCGTCGGGATCGCTGGTGACCGCAGCTTGCCCGCCCGTCCGGACGCGCGGAAATCCGTTGTCCACAGCCCCGGTAGGACGATCCGCTCATCACTGTGCACAGCCTGTGGACAACGCGCCCGGGTGGTCCCGGATGCCGCGCCGCCCCGGTGCCGGACTTCTGTCACGGGGACGGGGTAACGTCCTGTGCCATGGCAGCCGAACGGGACTCCCACCGGTCGGCGTCGCGTCGGCGCGCCCGGGCAGCCTCCGGACCGGCGGCCGCGGCGCCGGGTGCGTACGCCAGCACCGGGGCCGACCGCGAGTACACCTCCGACCGCGAGCGCGCGTCCGAGCCGCGCCGCTCGCTCGATCCGCGCCGGGCGTCCGACCCGCGCCGCACCCCCGGCCCGAACCGCGCGCCCGACCAGGCCCGCGCACCCGAGCGCCCCGGCATCGACCGCAGCAAGGTCGAGGTCCGCCGCAGCGCCCGCCGCAGCCGCACCGTCTCCGCCTACCGCGAGGGCGACCGGACGGTGGTGCTGATCCCGGCCCGGATGTCGCACGCCGAGGAGCAGCGCTGGGTGGCGCAGATGCTCGACAAGCTGGCCGCGCAGGAGAGCCGCCGGATGCTCGGCGACGAGGCCCTGCAGTCCCGGGCCCGCGAGCTCTCCCGGCTCTACCTGGACGGCCGGGCCGTCCCCGAGCAGGTCCGCTGGGTCACCAACCAGAACTCCCGCTGGGGCTCCTGCACCCCCAGCGAGCGCACCATCCGGCTCTCCCACCGGCTCCAGGGCATGCCCGAGTACGTGGTCGACTACGTGCTGCTGCACGAGCTGGCGCACCTGCTGGTCCCCGACCACGGCCCCCGGTTCTGGGCCCTGCTGGAGGCCTACCCGCGCACCGAGCGGGCCCGCGGCTACCTGGAGGGCGTCGCCTCCGCGGCCCGGCTGCCGCACATCCCGCCCGCCCGCACCACCTGAGCCCGAGCCCCGAGCCCCGAGCCCCGAGCCCGAGCCCCGAGCCCGCCCCGGACGACGGGTGACGACGAGGCCCCGGCCACCCCCCGAGGAGGGCGGCCGGGGCCTCGCGGCACACCGGGCGCGGTGCGTCAGAGCAACGTGCGGGCCCGCGCCACCAGGTCGCGCACCGAGCGGTCGGTGTCGGACGGCAGGTCGTCCCAGTCGAACCAGCGCAGGTCCAGCGACTCCTCGCTGATCAGCTCGCGCGCCCCGGCCGGGGCCAGGGCCACGTACTGCACGTCCAGGTGGGTGTTCTCCGGCCGGTCCTTCCCGGCGCAGCGGACCTGGTGCCGGTCCAGCTTCACGGGCGCGGTGCGGCCGTCGGTGGCGAGCAGGGACAGGTCCGCGATGCCGGACTCCTCGACCGCCTCGCGCAGCGCGGCCGCGGCCAGCGTGGCGTCGCCGGGCTCGCAGTGGCCGCCCATCTGCAACCACCGCCCGACCTTCGGGTGCAGGGTGAGCAGCACCCGCCCGCCCTCCGGGTCGACCACCAGCGCGCTGGCGGTGACGTGCCCGGGCAGGCAGGCCCGCCACATGCCGTCGGGGCGGTCGGCCAGGTGGGCCAGGTAGTCGCGGCGCAGCTCGTCCTGGTCGGCCCCGTCGGGCGCCCAGTCGGTCAGGGCGCGGACGGCGTCCTCGTGCAGTGCGGTCACGGTCACTTGGCGGTGCCCTCCGGCCCCTGCTCGCCGTCCTCGTCGCCCTCGCCCGGAGCGGTCTTCGGGGCGTCGTCCGACGAGGTGCCCTCGGTGTCCTTCGTCAGGTCCGCCTTGCCGCCGTCGGTCGCACCGTCGGTCGCACCGCCGGTCGCGCCCCCGCCCGCCGCCTCGCCGAGCAGCTTGTCGAGCGCGTCGAAGTCGAAGCCGCCCTCGGTCACCGGCGCGGTGTCCCGGTGCACGAAGCCGTCCGGGTCGTCCAGGTCGGCGGCGGTGGGCAGCATGTCGGGGTGGCTCCACAGCGCGTCCCGGCCCTCGACGCCGCGGGCGTCGGCGAGCGAGGCCCACAGGCGGGAGGCGTCGCGCAGGCGGCGGGGGCGCAGTTCGAGGCCGACCAGGGTGGCGAAGGTCTGCTCGGCGGGGCCGCCGGAGGCGCGGCGGCGGCGGAGCGTCTCGCGCAGGGCGGCGGCGTGCGGCAGGTGCGGGGCGGCGGCGGTGTGCACCACGGCGTCGACCCAGCCCTCGACCAGGGCGAGCGCGGTCTCCAGGCGGGCCAGGGCGGCCTTCTGCTCGGGGGTGTCCTCGGGCTGGAGCAGGCCGCCGGCCAGCGCCTCCTGGAGGGCCTCGGGGTTGGCCGGGTCGATCTGGCCGACGAGTTCCTCCATCCGCGAGGTGTCGACCTTGATGCCGCGGGCGTACGCCTCGACGGCGCCGAACAGGTGCGCCCGCAGCCACGGCACGTGGGCGAACAGGCGCTGGTGGGCGGCCTCGCGCAGGGCGAGGTAGAGCCGGACCTCCTCGGCGGGCACGTTCAGGCCCTCGCCGAACTCGGCGATGTTCTGCGGCAGCAGCGCGGCCTTCCCGGCGGGGGCCAGCGGCAGGCCGACGTCGGTGGAGCCGAGCACCTCGGCGGCCAGCGCGCCGAGCGCCTGCCCGATCTGGGTGCCGAACATGGCGCCGCCCATCGAGCGCATCATGCCCATCAGCGGCCCGGCCATCGCCTGCATCTCCTCGGGCAGCACGCCGCCCATGGCGTTGCCGACCCGCTCGGCGACCGGATCGACCAGGTCCTTCCAGACCGGCAGGGTGGCCTCGATCCACTCGGCGCGGCTCCAGGCGACCGCGGCGGAGGAGGTGGAGGGGAACTCGGTGGCGGAGTCCAGCCACAGGTCGGCGAGCCGGACGGCCTCGGTGACGGCGGTGCGCTCGGCCGCGCCGACCGAGCGGTCCTTGCTCTTCCCCTCGGGCTGCTCGGCGACGACGGTCTGCCGGGCGATGTTCTTGGCGAGCTCCCAGTTCACCGGGCCGCCCTCGAACGAGAGCATCTGCCCGAGCTGCTGGAACGCGGCGCCGAGGTCGTTGGGGTTGAAGCCGCCCATCATCGCGGCGAACGGGTTGTCCCCGCCCTGGCCGCCCGCGCCGAAGAGCGCCCCGAAGGGGTTGCCGGTGCCGAAGCCGAAGGGCTGCTGCGGGGTCGAGTCGCCCTGCTCGCCGTCCTTCTTGCCCTTGTTCTTGCCGTCCTCGGGCTCCTCGGGGGGAACGCCGAATCCGAAGGGGAGGTCGCTCACGGGGGTCCTCGATCTGATCGGCCGTCACGCGGGTGGTGTGGCGGGAAAGTCTGCCGCCCGGGGGCTCCGAGCGGTTTCAATGGTCTCGCGGCGACCGCGCCGGGTGCACCGCCGGGGCCGAGCCTCGGGCAGGATGGTCGAGTGCGTGACACTCGTACGTCCGCACTTAAGCTAACCGTGGAGGATGGCCGGTGAGTTCCCCGCCTTCGGACGTTCGCTCTGGGCTGACCGAGGGCGAGGACGCGCCGACCGTCGCCGGATCGCCGACTCCAGCCTACGGCGGCAGGCCGCTGACCGTGGCCGTCACCGGTGCGGCGGGGGTGCTCGGCGAGCGCGTCGCGCAGCGGCTGGTGGACTCCCCGCACGTGCGACGGGTGCTGGCGGTGGACGAGCGGCGCGGCGAGGTGCCCGGCGTGCAGTGGCGGGTGCTGGACGTGCGCGACCCGGCGGTGGCCGAGCGGCTGGCCGGGGTGGACGTGGTGGTGCACCTGGCGATGGACCTCGGCATGGAGTCCGACCCGCGCGCCCGCAGCGCGTACAACGTGCGCGGCGCGCAGACCGTGGTGACCGCCGCCGCGGCCGCCGGGGTGCACCGGGTGGTGCTGTGCACCTCCGCGATGGTCTACGGGGCGCTGCCCGACAACGAGGTCCCGCTGGCCGAGGACTCCGAGCTGCGGGCCACCGAGGAGGCCTCGCTGGTCGGCGACCTGCTGGAGATCGAGCGCCTGGCCCGGCGCGCCCCGCGCGCCCACCCGGGGCTGCAGGTCACCGTGCTGCGCCCGGCGGTGGTGGTCGGCCCGGGCATCGACACCGTGCTGACCCGGCACTTCGAGGCCCCGCGGCTGCTGGTGGTGGCGGGCTCCCGGCCGTGCTGGCAGTTCTGCCACCTGGACGACCTGGCGGCGGCGCTGGAGTACGCGGCGCTCGGGCTGGTGGAGGGCGAGGTGACGGTCGGCTGCGACGGCTGGCTGGAGCAGGAGGACGTGGAGGAGCTGTCCGGGATCCGCCGGATGGAGCTGCCCGCCTCGCTGGCCCTGGGCACCGCGGCCCGGCTGCACAGGCTGGGCCTGACCCCGGCCCCGGCCGGGGACCTGGCGTACACCATGTACCCGTGGGTGGTGTCCGGCAGCCGCCTGCACGAGGCGGGCTGGCGGCCGCGGTACACCAACGAGGAGGTGCTGGCCGAGCTGCTGGCCCAGGTGTCGGGCAAGCACGCGGTGGCCGGGCGCCGGCTGGGCGGCAAGGAGGCGGCGACCAGCCTGGGCGCGGCGGGGGCGACGGTCGCGCTGATCGGCACCGCCGCGCTGGTGCGCCGGGCCCGCAAGCACCGCCGGATCTGAGCGCCGCCGGATCCGAGTGCCGCCGGGCCTGCGGGCGCCGCCGGATCTGATCACCACCTTTTCGCATCACGGAATTACCGCATCGTGATACGAAAATCCTTGCGGCCGGTCGACGGACATGCGGAATGATGGTGGGCATGTCCGAGAACCACGACCCGATCCGCCTGCTCGCCGTCCGCGAGACCCCGCTCTCGCTGGACGAGGTCCACGCCGCGGTCGGCGACGACGCGGCCGGCGGCACCACCCTGTTCGTCGGCACGGTCCGCGACCACGACGGCGGCAAGCCGGTCGCCGCGCTGGAGTACAGCGCCCACCCGACCGCCCTGCGCGAGCTGCGCCGGATCGCCGAGAAGGTCTGCGCGGACTTCCCGGTCCGGGCGCTGGCCGCGGTGCACCGCACCGGTCGGCTGGAGATCGGGGACGTCGCGGTGATCGTCGCGGTGTCCTGCCCGCACCGCGGCGAGGCGTTCGCGGCCTCCCGGCGGCTGATCGACGACCTCAAGCACGAGGTGCCGATCTGGAAGCACCAGGTCTTCACCGACGGCGAGGAGGAGTGGGTCGGCGCGGGCTCCTGCTGAGGCCCCCGTGTCCGCGCGGGGCGGCGCTCGTTCCCCGTTCGGCGGTACCCCGTCGCGGTGAAGACCGGGCCCGTCCCGTAACCCGGATGCCGCGCGCGCCGTTCCCCCTGCAGGCGGTTAATCTGCTGATACGCATGACGAGCCTGTGGGGAGTTCGAAGATGGCTGCGCTCGCCTGGTTGATCATTCCTGTGGTGGCCGGGGTCCTGGCCGCGGTCTGGGCCACCTGGGCCGCCCGCCCGCCCCGTGCCATGACCGACCCGTCCTCGCTCGCCGAGCACGAGCGCTTCCGCGCCGCGATGGAGCGCAGTACCGGCGTCCGCGACTGACCGCGGGGGAGCGGGGCCGGGGCCCGTCGCGGGCCCCGGCCCCGCGCCGCCCCGATCGGCGGTGCGGGGCCCGGGCCAGCTGTACACCCCGTCCCGCACTTCCCGTACTGTCGTGGCATGCCACGCCGATCGGCGACGATGCTCGCCGCCACCCTGCTGCTGATAGGCCTGCTCTGCGCTTCGGTCCTGTTCAAGGTGCCGTTCACCGAGATGAGCCCGGGGCCGACGTACAACACCCTCGGCGTGCAGGACAAGACGGGCACCCCGGTGATCACCATCACCGGGCACGAGACCTACCCGACCAGCGGGCACCTGAACATGACCACGGTCCAGGTCACCGGGGCGAACTACCAGCCCGGCCTGGTCTCGGCGATCGTCGGCTGGGTCCGGGACGACGTCCTGGTCGTCCCGCACGACAACGTCTACCCGCAGGGCCAGACCGACCAGGAGGCCCAGCAGGAGAACGCGGAGCAGTTCGCCTCCTCCGAGGACAGCGCCAAGACCGCGGCCCTGAAGCAGCTGAACATCCCGGTCGGCACCGAGGTCATCGTCTCCGCGGTGAGCGCGGGCGGGCCCTCCGAGGGCAAGCTGCACGCCGGTGACCAGATCGTCGCGGTGGACGGGGTCGCCATCACCGACCGGACGCAGGTCGCCCAGCAGGTGACCAAGCACAAGCCCGGCGAGAGCGTGGTCTTCACCGTCGTCCCGCACGCCAAGGCCAGTGCGACGCCGGACCCGGCGGACGAGGTGCAGGTGCCGGTGGTCACCGCGAAGTCGGACGACGGGGGCCCCGAGCGGGCGGTCGTCGGGATCACGCCCAGCGTCGACCACGTCTACCCGTTCAAGATCGACATCGGTCTGCAGGACGTCGGCGGCCCCAGCGCCGGGCTGATGTTCGCGCTCGGCATCGTCGACAAGCTGACCCCCACCGACCTCACCGGCGGCAAGTTCGTGGCGGGCACCGGCACCATCGACGACGACGGCGCGGTCGGCCCGATCGGCGGCATCCAGATGAAGCTGATCGCCGCCCGGGACAAGGGCGCCGAGTACTTCTTCACCCCCGCGGACAACTGCGCCGAGGCGACCAAGGGCACCCCGTCCGGCCTCACCCTGGTCAAGGTCGAGAACCTGGACGGCGCGGTGAAGGCGCTCGACAGCATCCGCAGCGGCGACAGGGCGGCCCTGCCCGGCTGCGGCAAGTAGCGGCACGGCAACGGCGGAGGACCCCCGGCCGGGGGTCCTCCGCCGTTGCCGTGGCGCGGGGCGGCGGGTGGCTCAGGAGAAGGTCGCCAGCAGGGCGTCGGTCAGGTTGGGGACGAGCTCCGGGCCGGTGAGCACCTCGCGGGCGACGTCCTTCTCGCGCAGCCGCAGGGCGACCTCCTTGGCGCCGTCGCGCAGCACGGCCGCGGTGATCCGGACCTCCTGGCGCTGCGGGTGGGAGGCCACCCACTCGTTGATCTCCTGCTCGGTGGCGTTCTTCGGCCGGGAGGCCTCCGCGCCGGGCGGGAGCATCAGCCGCTCGACCACCAGGGCGCAGCCGACCACGCCGTCGGGCCAGGCGATGGTGCCGAGGAAGCGGTCGAGCTCGGTGCCCGGGGGGATCTCCTCCTGCTCGACCGGGGTCAGGCCGGTCGGGTTGTCGTCCAGGCCCAACTGCGAGGCGAGCCGCGGGTTGGCCTTGCGCATCTGCGCGTTGTCGACCAGGGCGAACAGGCGGGCGGGGAGGTCCCAGCCGAGGGTCGCGACGTGCTCGTCGATCTCCAGGGCGGCCCGGGTGAGGGGGGTGGCCGCGGGGAGGCCGGAGGCGGCGGCGGTCAGGTCAGGGGAGTCGGACATGGGCCAATCCTCACATGCCCGAGGGGGCCCGCTCCAACTCCGACGCAGCCTCCGGGAACTCAGGTAAAGACTGTTTAAGTTGCATGGGAGACCGCTGTCCGCCATGGTGCGGCGGCACGCAACTCCGACGACGACAGCTGAGGTGGCGCCTTGACCTTCCAGATGCCGGACCGCTCAGGTCCGGGTTCCCGAGCGAGAGTCGGCCCGCCGTCGCGCCGGGCGAAGGTACTGCTGCTGACGCTCGGCGTGCTGGCGGCGCTGTTCCTGCTGTTCGTGATGTTCGCGGGGCTGTGGACCGACTGGCTGTGGTTCGACTCGGTGCACTACGGCTCGGTGTTCACCTCGCAACTGGGCGCCAAGGTCGGCCTGTTCGCGGTGTTCGGGCTGCTGATGGCGCTGGTGGTCGGCTTCAACCTGTGGCTGGCGCACCGGCTGCGGCCGCCGCTGGCCGCGATGTCGGTGGAGCAGCAGAGCCTGGACCGCTACCGGATGGGCGTCGCGCCGTTCCGCAAGTGGCTGCTGGTCGGCCTGTCGCTGCTGGTCGGCCTGGCGGCGGGCGCCGCCGCGGGCGCGCAGTGGCGGACGTGGATGCTCTGGGTCAACGGCACCCCGTTCGGGGTCAGGGACAGCCAGTTCCACAAGGACGTCTCGTACTACGCGTTCAAGCTGCCCTGGTACGAGTTCGTGCTGGGCTTCGCGTTCAGCGCGGTGATCGTCTCGCTGCTGGCCGCGGCGGCCGTGCACTACCTGTACGGGGGCCTGCGGCTGCAGGGGCCCGGGCGGCGGGCGAGCGCCGGGGCGCAGGGCCACCTGGCCGTGCTGCTGGGCGTGTTCGTGCTGCTGAAGGCGGTCGCGTACTGGCTGGACCGGTACGCGCTGGCGGTGAAGAGCGAGTCGTACAAGAACGTCGACGGCTGGACCGGCCTGCGCTACGTGGACGCGAACGCGTTCCTGCCGGCCAAGACGATCCTGTTCTTCGTCGCGGTCATCTGCGCGCTGCTGTTCTTCCTGACGCCGGTCCGGCGGACGTGGGCGCCGGCGCTGATCGGCTTCGGGCTGATGGCGCTGTCGGCGATCCTGGTCGGCGGGGTGTACCCGGCGCTGGTGCAGCAGTTCCAGGTCAAGCCGAACGAGCAGGCCAAGGAGACCCGCTACATCCAGCAGAACATCGACGCGACCCGGCAGGCGTACGGCATCGCGGGCGCGGCCGAGCAGCAGTACGCGCCGACCGACTCGACCGACGCCGAGAAGCTGAAGCAGGACGCGCAGACCATCGCCGACATCCGGCTGCTGGACCCGAACGTGGTCATGCCGACGTTCCAGCAGAACCAGGCGCTGCGCAACTACTACGCCTTCCCCAAGACGCTGGACGTGGACCGGTACGGCAAGCAGGACACCGTGCTGGGCGTGCGCGAGCTGGACCTGGCGGGCGTGCAGCAGCGCAACTTCATCAACGACCACTTCAAGTACACCCACGGGTACGGCGTGGTGGCCGCCAAGGGCAACCAGGTCGACCAGAACGGCAACCCGGTCTACACCGAGCAGTCGCTGCCGACCACCGGCGACCTGGGCTCCTACGAGCAGCGGGTGTACTACGGCGAGAAGACCACGATGTACTCGGTCGTCGGCCCCGGCATGGACGAGATCGACTACACCCGGGACGGCCAGCCGGACCAGACCTCCCAGTACGGCGGCGGCAGCGGCGTCCCGATGGACAACCCGCTGACCAGGGCGGCGTACGCGGTGAAGTTCGCCGAGCCGCAGCTCCTCTACTCGGGGGCGATCAAGGACGGCGCGAAGATCCTGTACGACCGCACCCCCAAGGAGCGGGTCGAGAAGGTCGCGCCGTGGCTGTCGATCGACGCCGACCCGTACCCGGTGGTGCAGGGCGGGCGGCTGGTGTGGGTGCTGGACGGCTACACCACCTCGGACGGTTACCCGTTCTCCTCGAAGACCACCTTCGGTGACGCCACCAAGGACTCGATGACCGACCAGCGCGGCCGCACCCTGACCGCCGCCAACCAGGTCAACTACATCCGCAACTCGGTGAAGGCCACCGTGGACGCGTACACCGGCGAGGTGACGCTCTACCAGTGGGACGAGGCCGACCCGGTGCTGAAGACCTGGATGAAGGCGTTCCCGGGCACGGTGAAGGCGAAGGCGGACATCCCGGCCGCCCTGCTGCCGCACCTGCGCTACCCGCAGGACCTGTTCAAGGTGCAGCGCGACCTGCTCGGGCAGTACCACATGACCGACGCCACCGCGTTCTTCAACGGCACCGACATCTGGGAGGTGCCGGAGGACCCGACGGTCAACACCCACGAGGTGCAGCCGCCGTACTACCTGACGGTGCGGATGCCGGACACGCAGGAGGCCAGCTTCTCGCTGACCACCTCCTTCGTGCCCGCGGGCCGCAAGAACCTGACCGCGTTCATGTCGGTGGACGCCGACCCGGGCCCGGACTACGGCAAGTTGCGCATCCTGCGGATGACCTCCAGCTCGGGCGCGCTCGGCCCGGCGCTGACCCAGGCGAAGTTCAACTCCGACTCCGAGGTGGCCCGGCAGCTGACCCTGCTGAGCAACGGCGACGACTCGGGCCTGGTCTACGGCAACCTGCTGACCCTGCCGGTCGGCGGCGGCATCCTCAACGTGGAGCCGGTGTACCTGGTCGCCCGCGGCGCCAAGGTGCCGGTGCTGAAGAAGGTGCTGGCGGTGTACGGCGACCGCAACGTGGCGCTGGCCGACACCCTGGACGAGGCGCTGGCCAAGGTGCTCGGCAACGCGGCGGCCGGGGCCACCACGCCCACCGCCCCGGCCCAGCCGGGTACCCCGGGCACGGACCAGCCGCCCACCACCCCGACGACGCCCACCACCCCGGAGAGCCCGGAGCTGCAGAAGGCGCTCGCGGACGCCCAGAAGGCCTTCGACGAGGGCCAGGCCGCCATGAAGAACGGCGACTGGACGGCGTACGGCAAGGCCCAGGAGGCGCTGAAGAAGGCGATCGCCGACGCGGTGGCCGCCGAGCAGAAGGGCGGCGGCGCCCAGCCGGGCGGCTCGCCGTCGACCGCGCCGTCGGCCTCGCCGGGCGCCTCACCGCCCGCGTCGCCGCCCGCGTCGCCCTCGGCCTCGCCCACCGGCTGAGCTGCGGCAACCGGTTTGTTGGTCCACCCCGTGATCGTGATACAGTGGTTTCACCGACGCGGGGTGGAGCAGCTCGGTAGCTCGCTGGGCTCATAACCCAGAGGTCGCAGGTTCAAATCCTGTCCCCGCTACTCAGTAGCGAAAGGCCCGGAGGCATCAGCCTCCGGGCCTTTGCCATTCCTTGGGACTCCGGGTGATTGACACCCCCTGTGGTCCAGTCCAATCTGAGTCATGCCCATGACGGGCGGCCCCCACCGCCCGTCCTGATGCGCTGCAACTCGCATGCCAGCAACGAGGGTCGATCACGTTCTGGCTCCGTCTGCCGCTCTCCCCGACCGGGTGTCGGACGGCGTTCCTGCATCCCCACGTGACAGGAGAGAGGCACATCCGCATGCATCGCAACAACCGCAGGGCCTGGGCCGTCACGGCCGCGGCCGCCACGCTGCTCGCCGGGGCGGTGTCGCTGCTGGGAGCCCCCAGCGCGAGCGCCGGACCGGGCAACACCACCGGGGCCCCCGCCACCAGCGGCGGCATGAAGGTCGCGTACTTCGACCAGTGGTCGATCTACCAGAACGCCTTCTACCTGAAGAACGTCGACACCAACGGCATGGCCGGGAAGCTCGACTACCTGCTGTACGACTTCGCCAACATCGACCCGAACAACCTGACCTGCTTCGAGCCGAACTCGGCGGCCTCCCAGGACGAGAACAACCCGAACGCGGGCGACGGCGCGGGCGACTACTACGCCGACTACGCGAAGACCTTCGCCAACGGCAACAGCGTCGACAACTCCACCGACACCTGGAACCAGCCGCTGGCTGGCAACTTCCACCAGCTCCAGGAGCTGAAGGCGAAGTACCCCAAGCTCAAGGTGCTGATGTCGATCGGCGGTTGGACGTACTCCAAGTACTTCTCCGACGTGGCCGCCAGCGACGCCGCGCGCAAGAAGTTCGTCTCCTCCTGCGTCGACATGTTCATCAAGGGCAACCTCCCCGCGCAGGGCGGTTACGGCGGCCCGGGCACCGGCAAGGGCATCTTCGACGGCTTCGACATCGACTGGGAGTACCCGGGCGGCGGCGGCCACCTCGGCAACCACGCCTCGCCGAACGACAAGCAGAACTTCACCGCGCTGCTGGCCGAGTTCCGCAACCAGCTCAACACCCAGGGCGGCGCCGACGGCAAGACCTACGCGCTGAGCGCGGCGCTCCCGGCCGGCCAGGACAAGATCCAGTACATCGAGACCGACAAGATCGGGCAGTACCTGACCTTCGCGGACCCGATGACGTACGACATGCACGGCGGCTGGGAGGCCCAGGGGCCGACCAACCACCAGACGCCGGTCTACCAGAACCCGAACGACCCGATGAACAACGTGCCGCCGGGCAACGCCAAGTACTCGATCGACGAGGCGGTCAAGGCGTACACGGTCGGCGACTCCTCGTACGGCATCCCCGGCGGGTTCCCGGCGAACAAGCTGAACATGGGCGTCCCGCTGTACTACCGGGGCTGGACGGGCGTGGCGGCGGGCGCCAACCACGGGCTGTTCCAGCCCGCCAGCGGACCGGCCCAGGGCGCGCCGAACTCCGGCAACGTCAACGGCGTGCGGATGTACAAGGAACTGCTCGGGACGGTGGACAACCCCAGCTACACCTACTGGGACGCCGCCTCGCAGGCCGCGTACTTCTACGACGGCAACAACTTCTGGTCCGGTGAGAACGCCAGGTCCATCCAGGCCAAGATGGACTACGCGCACTGCAACGGCCTCGGCGGCTCCTTCGTGTTCTCGCTGTACGACGACCCGAACGCGGCGCTGCTCAACCCGCTGATGACGGCCACCAACGGCTCGGCCGCCTCCTGCCCGGCCCCGCCGACCGGCTCGCCCAGCGCCAGCGCCTCGCCGACGAAGTCCGCCTCCCCGTCGCCGTCGACCAGCCCGTCCACCTCCCCCTCGACCAGCCCGTCGACCTCGCCGTCCACCAGCCCGTCCTCCTCGCCCACCTCGCCCGGCGGCGGCATCGTCGCCAACCCGGGCCTGGAGTCCGGCGCGCTCAGCCCGTGGACCTGCGCGGGCGGCGGCGGTGCGGCGGTCAGCGGCGGCCACAGCGGCTCGTACGCCCTGCAGGGCAACGTCAGCGCCGGGGACACCGCGCAGTGCCAGCAGGTGGTGACGGTCAAGCCGAACACCACCTACACGCTGTCCGCCTGGGTCAAGGGCAACTACACCTACCTGGGCGTCACCGGCTCCGGCGCGGACAGCTCGACCTGGACCCCCGGCGGGAGCGCGTGGACGCAGCTGTCCACCAAGTTCTCCACCGGTGCCTCGGTCACCTCGGTGACGATCTGGGTGCATGGTTGGTACGGACAGGGTGCTTACCAGGCCGATGACTTCAGCGTCAGCTGAGCCTGCGTCAACATCGTTTTGAGGAAGGCCCGGCGGACTCCGTCCGCCGGGCCTTCGCCCTTGCGGGCGCGCGGAGTTGATCGACTCCGGTACGATGCGTGGCCGGGGTTTGTGGGGCTCAAGTGTCGGGAAATCGACAAAGAGCCGAAGCGATCTCGCCGCGCTTCGGCCCCGCTCCGCCAAAACGGACGGAGCAGGTGTACGCGGTGTGCGGGTGATGCGACGATGGACCACGAGGGGGACGCGGCACGGCCACTGACCGGCCGTCCGCTGCGACGTGCCCCTCGGGGGACGCGCCCCCGGCCGACGGCCCGGGGCGGATGCCGCGACACTCGGGGGGAGCGGGAGTCGGCATGAAGCTCATCGGCAACAGCGGGACGGGAGAACGACTGGCGGCCGGCACCACCGCGGACACCGAGACCGGCGTCCGCCCCACCGGCCAGTCCAGCGACCAGTCCACCGGCAGCCTGCCCGCCCAGCGCGGCACCGCGGGCGGGGACATCGACGTGACCGGGTACGGCCCGGAGCGCCTGGTCCACCTGACGGCCGACCGGGTCGCCGCCGCCTCCGCCCGCGACCTCGCCGACCCCACCGACCCCGCCGACACCGGCGAGGACAGCTTCGAGACCGCCCTCGCCGCCCGCGAACAGGCCGCCCTCGAAGCCCGCCACCGCGGCTCCGCCGACGCCGGCGACCCCAACGCCGCCAGCCAGCTCGGCGCCCTGCTGCTGCGCCGCGGCGACCTGCGCGACGCCGAACCGTACCTGCGCGCCGCCGCCGCCGCGGGCCTGCGCGCCGCCGCCAACAACCTCGGCGTCCTGCTCCACCAGCAGGGCCACCGCACCGAGGCCGCCCAGTGGTGGCGCCAGGCCGCCGTCGCCGGGTCCGCCCCGGCCGCCCACGCCCTCGGCCTGCAACTGCGCGACCAGGGCGAGGAGGAGGCCGCCGAGTACTGGCTGCACTTCGCCGCCGAACAGGGCCACCCGCTCGGCGCCTACGCCCTCGGCGACCTGATGGAGCACCGCCGCGACGTCCGCGCCGAACGCTGGTTCAAGGCCGCCGCCGACTCCGGCCACCGCGAGGCCGCCTACCGCCTCGCCCGGATGCGCGAGGCCGCCGGGGACAAGGACACCGCCGAGACCTGGTACCGCACCGCCGCCGCCCGCAGCCACGCCCGCGCCGCCCTGCGCCTCGGCGTCCTGCTCGAGGCCCGCGGCGACCTCGACGAGGCCGCCCGCTGGTACCGGCAGTCCGCCCAGAACGGCGAGGCCCGGGCCGCCTGCGCCCTCGGCTTCCTGCTCCGCGACACCGGCGACCTCTCCGCCGCCGCCGAATGGTGGCAGGAGGCCGCCGAGGCGGGCGACGGCACCGCCGCCAACGCCCTCGGTGCGCTGCACGCGGGCCGCGGCGAGAACGCCGTCGCCGAACGCTGGTACCGCGCCGCCCTCGACGCGGGCGACCACAACGGTGCCTTCAACCTCGGCCTGCTGTGCGCGGGCGCCGGTCGCGAGGCCCAGGCCGAGCAGTGGTACCGCCGGGCCGCCTACGCCGGGCACCGCGAGGCCTGCAACGCGCTCGCGATCGTCCTGCTCCAGCGCGGCGACGAGTCCGGCGCCGAACCCTGGTTCTCCAAGGCCGCCGAGGCCGGCTCCGTCGACGGCGCCTTCAACCTCGGCGTCCTGCACGCCGGTCGCGGCGAGATGCGGCAGGCCCAGGAGTGGTACGCCCGCGCCGCCGCCGAGGGCCACGGCGAGGCCGCCCTGCAACTCGCCGTCGCCCAGGAGCAGCGCGGCAACCTCGCGGGCGCCCTCGAACGCTACCGCCAGGCCGCCGACGGCGGCTCCGCGGAGGGTGCCTTCCGGCTCGCCTCGCTGCTCGACCGCCGCGGCGACGCCGACACCGAGGCCGAGCACTGGTACGCGACCGCCGCGGACGCCGGGCACCGCCGCGCCCAGGTCCGGATGGGCGTCCGCGCCGCGGAGCGCGGCGCCCTGCAGATCGCCGAGAGCTGGTACCGCCGCGCCGCGGAGGGCGGCAGCCGCAGCGCCGCGTTCAACCTCGGCCTGCTGCTGGCCCGCCAGGACAGCGAGGCCGAGGCCATGCTCTGGTACACCCGCGCCGCGGACGCCGGCCACGGGCGCGCGGCGCTGCGGCTCGCGCTGCTGGCGCTGCGGCGGGGCGAGGCCGTCCAGGCCGAGAACTGGTGCAGGCGCGCGGCGGAGTACGGCCCGGCGGAGGTCGCGGAGCGGGCGGGGCGGCTGCTGGGGGCGCTCAACGCGGAGCTCTCCGCGTAGCGCTGCGCGGGCCGAGGGAACACGCCGTCAGGGAGCGCAGACAGGGAAGCAGGGAGAGCTGCTGCGCGGGCGGGATGGTGCAGACAGGGGCGCGGGGAACTGCGCGCGGTGGGAGGATCACGCCAGCAAGATCGCGGGATAGTGCAACCGGCTGTCCTGCGTCGCGATCCGGCTGTGCGTGCTCGCTTGGTCGCGCAGTTCCCCGCGCCCCTGCTCGCGCAGCCTGTCAGCTACACGCTGAGCGAGCGCAGCGCGGCTTCGTGGAGGACGCCGTTGGTGGCGACCGCGTCCGCGCCGGTGGGGCCGTCGATGCCGTCGAGGCCGGTGAAGCGGCCGCCGGCCTCCTGGACGATGATGCAGGGGGCGGCCATGTCCCAGAGGGAGAGCTCGGGTTCGGCGGCGATGTCGACGGCGCCCTCGGCGACCATCATGTAGGACCAGAAGTCGCCGAAGGCGCGGGTGCGCCAGCAGATCCGGGTGAGGTCGAGGAAGGCGTCGAGGCGGGCGCGCTCCTCCCAGCCGCTGAGGGAGGAGAAGGAGAGCGAGGCGTCGGCGAGCCGGGAGACCTTGGAGACGTGGATGCGCTGGGACTTGGCGAGGCTGCGCCCGGCGAACGCGCCGAGGCCCTTCGCGGCCCACCAGCGGCGGCCGAGCGCGGGGGCGGAGACGATGCCGACCACCGGGACGTGCTCGCCGTCGGGCCGCTCCTCCAGCAGGGCCACCAGGGTGGCCCAGACCGGGACGCCGCGGACGTAGTTCTTGGTGCCGTCGATCGGGTCGATCACCCAGCGGCGCGGCCCGGAGCCCTGCAGGCCGTACTCCTCGCCGAGCACCGCGTCGCGCGGGCGGGCCCGCTGCAGGACGGAGCGGACGAGTTCCTCGGCGGCCTTGTCGGCGTCGCTGACCGGGGTGAGGTCGGGCTTGGTCTCGATCTTGAGGTCGAGCGCGCGGAAGCGCTCCATCGTGATCGAGTCGGCCGAGTCGGCGAGGACGTGGGCGAGTCGGAGGTCGTCGTGGTAATCGGCCATGCACGGAACCCTAGCGGACTCAGTGTCCCGAGCCGCTGAGCTGCAGACCGATCACACCGGCGATGACCAGGGAGACGGAGACCAGCTTCAGGGTGGAGGAGGACTCGCCGAGGAAGAGCATCCCGTACACGGCGGTGCCGGCCGCGCCGATGCCGGTCCACACCGCGTAGGCGCTGCCGACCGGCAGGGACTTCAGGGAGAGGGTGAGCAGGCCGAAGGAGCCCAGCGCGAAGAGCGCGAAGCTGATGGTGGGCCAGAGCTTGGTGAAGCCGTGGCTGAGCTTGAGGTTGACCGCGAATCCCGTTTCCAGCAGACCGGCGAGGATCACCAGGGCCCATGCCATCCGGTTGACTCCCTGTCAGGTAGGACGGTGTGACCTTCCTATCGTTACCCGGCGCAGCGGCCCGAGCTACTCGTGATCGTCGGAAATTCCCGCGCGCTCAGTCCCCCTCGGGGGTCTCGCGGGTGGCCAGCAGGCGGCGCAGCGAGTACAGCCGGGCCGGGTCGGCGTGGCCGTCGGCGACCCAGTCGTCCAGCGCGCAGTCCGGTTCGTCGTGGGAGCAGGCCCGCGGGCAGTCGACGGTGCCGGGCTCCAGGTCGGGGAAGGCGTGGATGACCCGGGACGGGTCGATGTGGGACAGGCCGAAGGAGCGGAAGCCGGGGGTGTCGATCACCCAGCCGGGGTCGAGCGCCTTCTTCGAGCCGGGCTTGGCGCCGGGCGGCGGCGGAAGCCGCAGGGCCAGCGCGGAGACGGTGGTGTGCCGCCCGCGGCCGGTGACCGCGTTGACCAGGCCGGTGCTCCGCTGCCGGTCCGGGACGAGCGCGTTGACCAGGGTGGTCTTGCCGACGCCGGAGTGCCCGATGAACACGGTGGTCCGCCCCCGCAGGTGCGCCCGGACGGCCTCGGCGCCGACCGTCTCCAACTCGTCGGCCCGGGTCACCACGTAGTCGATGCCCAGCGGCGCGTACGACTCCAGCAGCTCGTCCGCCGGGGCCAGGTCCGACTTGGTGAGCACCAGCAGCGGCTCCAGCCCGGCGTCGTACGCGGCCACCAGGCAGCGGTCGATCAGCCGCGGCCGCGGCTCGGGGTTGGCCAGCGCGGTGACGATGGCCATCTGCTGGGCGTTGGCGACCACGATCCGCTCGTACGGGTCGTCGTCGTCCGCGGTGCGGCGCAGCACCGAGCTGCGTTCCTCGACCCGGACGATCCGGGCCAGGGTGTCCGGCTCGCCGGACAGGTCGCCGACCACGCTGACGGTGTCGCCGACGACGACGCCCTTGCGGCCCAGCTCGCGGGACTTCATCGCGACGACCTGGCGCTCGTCCTTCGTACCGCTGTCGACCAGGCAGGTCATCCGGCCCCGGTCCACGGTGAGGATCATCGCCTCGGCGGCGTCCTCGTGCTTGGGCCGGATCCGGGTGCGGGGGCGGGAGCCCCGGCGGCCCGGGCGGCTGCGGATGTCGTCCTCGTCGGCGTTCTTGTCGTAGCGGCGCATGCTGCCCTTCCCCCCGTCAGCCCTGGCCGAGGAGGTCGGCCCACATCTGCGGGAAGTCCGGCAGGGTCTTGGCGGTGGTAGCCACGTTCTCCACCAGCACGCCGTCGACGGCCAGGCCCAGGACGGCGGCGGCGGTGGCCAGCCGGTGGTCCTCGTAGGTGTGGAAGACGCCGCCGTGCAGCGGGCGGGGCCGGATCCGCAGGCCGTCCTCGGTCTCCGAGACGTCGCCGCCCAGCGCGTTGATCTCCCGGGCCAGCGCGGCCAGCCGGTCCGTCTCGTGCAGGCGCAGGTGCGCGATGCCGCACAGGTGCGACTCGGAGTCGGCCAGCGCCGCCACCGCGGCGATCACCGGGGTCAGCTCGCCGACGTCGTGCAAGTCGGCCTCGATGCCGTGGATCTTGCCGGTGCCGGTGAACTCCAGCCCCTCGTCGGTGAATTCGCACGAGCCGCCCATCGCGGTGTAGATCTCGCGCAGCTGGTCGCCCGGCTGGTACGTGTGCTTCGGCCAGTCCCGGACGGTCACCCGGCCGCCGGTGGCCAGCGCCGCCGCGAAGAACGGGGCCGCGTTCGAGAGGTCCGGCTCGACCACCAGGTCGCGGCCGATCAGCGCGCCCGGGGTGACCCGCCAGACGTCCTTCTCGCCGCCGTCCTCCGGCGCGTCGACCTGGCCGCCCGCCTTGCGGATCATGTCCACGGTCATCCGGATGTGCGGCAGCGAGGGCACCGGGCCGCCGGTGTTGCGGATCTCCACGCCGTGGTTGAACCGGGCGCCGGAGAGCAGCAGCGCCGAGATGAACTGCGAGGAGGACGAGGCGTCCACCTCCACCGCGCCGCCGTCCAGCCCGCCCGTGCCGTGCACGGTCAGCGGGAAGCCGCCGCGGCCGCCGTCCTCGATCCGGGCGCCCAGCGCGCGCAGCGCGTCGATCACGCCGTGCTGCGGGCGCTCGTGGCTGCGCGGGTCGCCGTCGAAGTGCACCGGGCCGTCGGCGAGGGTCGCCAGCGGCGGCAGGAAGCGCATCACCGTCCCCGCGTTGCCCACGTCCACCCGGGCCGGGCCCAGCAGCCGCTCGGCCGGGATGACCCGCCAGGCCTCGCCGCCGCCGGTGCCGCCGGACGCCGCGTTCACCGTCTCCTCGACCGTCACGCCCAGGGCCCGCAGGCCGTCCGCCATCAGCTGCGAGTCGCGGCTGCGCAGCGGGCGGCGCACCCAGCCCGGGCCGTCCGCGAGGGCGGCCAGCACCAACGCGCGGTTGGTCGCGGACTTCGAGCCGGGGATGGTCACGGTCGCGTCCACGGCGGCGGTGGCGACGGGAGCGGGCCACAGGGAGTCGGTCATGGCGCCAGTCTATGAGGCGCGGCGCCGCTAGCGGGGCAGCAGCCAGGCCGCCCCCAGCCCCAGGCAGGCCAGCGCCACCGCCAGGAACACCAGCACCCACAGCGCTCCCGGCACCCCCGTCAGCCGCGCCAACTGGTCCGCGTCCGAGCCGGGCGCGCCGCCGCGCCGCCGGGACACCCAGAGCTCCAGCAGCGGGCGCACCCCCGCCAGCAGCAGGAACCACACCCCCAGGTAGGCGAACGCCCCCTGCCATTCGGCCGTCCCGTACCGGGAGACCGCGACGAACGCCCCGCCGGTGACCAGCACCGCCGCCACGCCGAACAGGTTGCGCAGCGTCAGCAGCATCGCCGCCAGCAGCGCGGTGCCGATCCACAGCAGGGCGGTGGTCCGGCCCGCCGCGAGCAGCGCCGCCCCGCCCAGGCCCAGCAGCGAGGGCGCCGGGTACCCGGCCGCGGCGGTCAGCACCATGCCCGGGCCGGTCGGCCGCCCGGAGGAGACGGTCAGCCCCGAGGTGTCCGAGTGCAGCCGGATGCCCGACAGCCGCCGCCTGGTCAGCAGCGCGGTCAGCCCGTGCCCGCCCTCGTGCGCGATCGTCACCACCGTGCGGCTCCACGCCCACACCGGGCGCACCGCCACCGCCAGCACCGCCACCGCCGCCGTGCCCCACACCAGCCAGTGCGGGGGGTCCGGCCGCACGGCCGTCGCCCGGTCCCACAGCCCCACGAAGTCCATCGCCGCCGACCTCCGATCGCCGTCGCCTCCCCTGCCCGGGGCGGGCAGCCTCCCACGGAAGGACGGGCCGCCGGTAGCCGGTGGTTCTGCTCCGCCGCGCTCTGGCAAGCTGGGCGCCATGTGCGGACGCTTCGCCTCCTCCACCGACCCCGCCGAACTGGTCCGCCTGTTCGGCGTCCAGCAGTGGGACCCGGCCGAGACGATCGCCCCCAGCTGGAACGTCGCCCCCACCGCGCGGACGTACGCCGTCCTCGACCGCGCCCCGCGCGGGCAGCGCCGCCCCGTGCGCCAACTGCACGTCCTGCGCTGGGGCCTGGTGCCCGGCTGGGCGAGCAGCCCCGACACCGCGGTCAAGATGATCAACGCCCGGGCGGAGACCGTCCACGAGAAGCCCGCCTACCGCCAGGCCTACGCCTCCCGGCGCTGCCTGATACCCGTCGACGGCTACTACGAGTGGCAGACCGCCCCCACCGACGACCTCTCCCGCCCGCCGCGCCGCCCCTACTTCGTGCACCGCGCCGACGGCGCGCCGCTCGCCCTCGCCGGGCTGTACGAGTTCTGGCGCGACCGCGAGCGCCCCGGAGACCACCCCGACGCCTGGCTGGTCACCTGCACCGTCGTCACCACCGCCGCCGAACCGCTGCTGGCCCCCGTCCACGAACGGATGCCGCTCTACCTCGGCCCCGACCGCTGGGACGCCTGGCTCGACCCGCACGCCGAGACCGCCGACCTCACCCCGCCCCCGCCCGGCGACCTGCGCATCCACGCCGTCCCCGACGAGGTCGGCAGCATCCGCAACAACCACCCGGGCCTGACCCGCCCGCTCACCGAGGACGACCGCACCACGCTGTTCTGAGCCGCGCGGGGGAGCCGGGGCGGGTCCCCTCTATACGCTCGGCGCCATGCAGCGGATCGTCGACACCCCCGCCGGGGACGCCCGGCTCCACTACTTCCGGGCCGCCGCCCCGCGGGCGCTCCTGCTCCTCGGGCACGGCGCCGGCGGCGGCGTCGAGGCGCCGGACCTGCAGGCGCTCGCGGCGGCGCTCCCGGCGGCCGGGGTCGGCGTGGTGCTGGCCGAACAGCCCTGGCGGGTGGCCGGGCGCAGGCTCGCCCCCGCCCCGGCCGCGCTCGACGCCGGGTGGCCCGCGCAGTTCGCCGCCGCGGCCGAGGAGGGCCTGCCGGTGTACGCGGGCGGGCGCAGCGCGGGCGCCCGGGTCGCCTGCCGGACCTCCGCGGCGCTGGGCGCGGCGGGCGTCCTCGCGCTGGCCTTCCCGCTGCACCCGCCGGGCAGGCCGGAGAAGGCCCGGGCCGGCGAACTGCTCGACACCGGCCTGCCCACGCTGGTGGTCCAGGGCGGGGCCGACGCCTTCGGCACCCCGGCCGAGTTCCCCGCCCTGCCCGCCACCCACCGCCTGGTGGAGGTCCCGCACGCCTCGCACGGCTTCAAGGTCCCGAAGCGGGCCCCGCTGACCCAGGAGGCCGCCCTGGACCTGGTCGTCGCCGCGGTCACCGACTGGATCCCGCGGCCGGGCGGGTGAGTTGCGCCTCAGGGCCGGAGCCGGGGAATGTCCGGGCGGCGGGCGGGGTTGCACGAGGCGTCAGAACATGCCCCCGGTGGAAAGGCAGCGCCCATGGGTTCGATCGCGTGCCGCGAGCGGCCGGAAGAGCGGGCTGCGCAGTCTGCGCTCCTGCCCGACTGGTCGGAGTGGGTTGTCGCGGGCGAGAAGCCGGTCAGCCCGATATCCTCGCTTGCGGGTCGGCCCGAGGTGGGCCGTGTGCGGGTTTCCGAGGAGGTGGGTCCGGTCGTCGGGACGGATGACGCGGCCGTGTCGGGCGCTGCTGGCGCCGACCAGGGCCGTCCGGAGGGCGAACAGCTCACCGGCGACGAACTGGCCGAGGCGATCGGCGAGGACACCTTCCGGGTGTCCGAGAACGAGAGCGAGGAGGCCAGGCGCGAGCGCTTCGAGCGCGACGCGCTCGGCTACCTGGACCCGATGTACTCGGCGGCGCTGCGGATGACCCGCAACCCGGCCGACGCGGAGGACCTGCTCCAGGAGGCGTTCGCCAAGGCGTACGCGTCGTTCCACCAGTTCCGCGAGGGCACCAACCTCAAGGCCTGGCTGTACCGCATCCTCACCAACACGTTCATCAACTCGTACCGCAAGAAGCAGCGCGAACCCCAGCGCACCGCGGCCGAGGAGATCGAGGACTGGCAGCTGGCGCGCGCCGAGTCGCACATGTCGACCGGCCTGCGGTCGGCCGAGGCGCAGGCGCTCGACCACCTGCCGGACAGTGACGTGAAGGACGCGCTGCAGGCGATCCCGGAGGAGTTCCGGATCGCCGTGTACCTCGCGGACGTCGAGGGCTTTGCGTACAAGGAGATCGCGGACATCATGGGTACACCCATCGGTACGGTGATGTCCCGACTGCACCGTGGCCGCCGCCAGTTGCGCGGCATGCTGGAGGACTACGCCCGCGAGCGGGGGCTGGTCCCGGCCGGTACCGGTGCAGGGCAGGAAGCGAAGGGCGCGGGCTCATGAGCTGCGGAGATCCGCACGAGACCGAGTGCGGTGAGGTGCTCGACCACCTCTACGAGTTCCTCGACAACGAGATGGCCGAGGGTGACTGCGCCAAGCTGCGGGTGCACTTCGACGAGTGCTCGCCGTGCTTGGAGAAGTACGGCCTGGAGCAGGCGATCAAGGCGCTGATCAAGCGTTCCTGCGGCTGCGACGACACGCCGACCGACCTGCGGGCGAAGGTGCTGGCCCGGATCGACTCGATCCGCACCCAGCGCCCGGGGGAGGTGGACACCTCGGTGATCGAGGTGTCCGCGGTGAGCGTGGAGGTGACGGTCGAGGGGGCGCCCGGGCACGACTCGGCGGTCGCGACCGCCGAGTAGCGCTCACTCGATCGGGTGAGCTGTCGCTGCTCCGACTGCGGTGATGCGCGATCGTGCGCCGCGTCCGTCCGGGCGGGCCCTATTCTCTGACGAGTCCTCACGTCGGAGGGCCCGGGACGGGCGGGGGAGGCCGAGATCGCCAGCGAGAGCGAACGCGAGCACCGCGCCGTCCTGCCGGGGCGGGCCGTGGGCTACCTGGCCGCCGTGCTGGTGGCCGCGTCCGCGGTGCTGCTGCCGCTGGCCGTGACCGGACCGCGGCTGGAGTGGCCGCGGATCGGGCTGCTGGCCCTGCTGCACATGTGCCTGGAGTCGCTGGCCCAGGGCGCCCGCACCCCGTGCGCCCGGTTCCGGCGCCGACTGCGCGGCCCCGGCGTCGACGAGGGCGCGACCGACCCGCGGGGCAGCGGCTTCTTCCCGGTGCTGTTCGCGGGCGTGCTGATGCTGCCGCCCGCCGCGGCGGCGCTGGTCGCACTGCCGGGGGCGCTGCTGGGGCCCGCCGCGCACCCGCGCGGGCTGCGCCGGGTGTGGAACGGCGCCCAGTTGGCGCTGGCCGCGGCCGCCGCCGCGGAGGTGTTCCGGCTGCTGGGCGGGGTCCGGCTGCTGCTCGGCACCCGCTTCCCCGGGGCGGCGCTCGGCGCGCTGGCCGCGATCCTGACGTTCTGCCTGGTCAACGGCGCCCTGGTGACCGGGATGGTCCGGCTGAGCTGCGGCACGGCGGGCCCGGGCGTGCTGCGCGGGCTGCGCCGGGCCGCGCCCGCGGCACTGCTGCACGGCGCGGGCGGCCTGATGATCGCGGTGCTCTGGCAGGGCCCGTACGGGGCGTTCGCCGCGGTGCTCGGGCTGCTGCCGCTGACCATCACCGCCTGGCTGTCCGCGCAGGGCCACCGCGAGCGGGCCGCGCACCGGGCCACCGTGCAGGCGCTGGTGCAGGCCGTGGAGATCAAGGACGCGTACACCCGCGGCCACAGCGAACGGGTCGGCCGGGCCTCGGTGCTGATCGCCCGCCAGCTCGGCCTGGCCGAGGACCGGGTGCGCACCCTGCACTTCGCCGGGACGCTGCACGACGTCGGAAAGCTCGCCGTGGCCACCGAACTGCTGCGCCGCAACGGGCCGCTGACCGAGGCGGAGCGGCGCGCGGTGGAGGTCCACCCGGTCTTCGGGCACGAGCTGGTGCGGCAGCTGGACTTCCTCGGCGAGGGCCGGGACGGCATCCTGCACCACCACGAGCGGATGGACGGCCGCGGCTACCCGTACGGGCTGGCGGGGGAGCGGATCCCCGAGTTCGCCCGGATCATCTCGGTCGCGGACGCCTTCGACTCGATGACCTCGACCCGGTCCTACCGGCGCGGCCGACCCGTCCCGGAGGCGGTGGCCGAGCTGGAGCGGTGCGCGGGCAGCCAGTTCGACCCGGTGATGGTCGCGGCGCTGGTCGAGGCCGTCGCCGAGCACGGCTGGCAGCCCGAGCCGCCGCCGCCCGGCGGCTGGGACGGCGAGGTGCCCGACATCCCGCTGGGCGTGCCCGAACCGGCCCGGCTGCCGCAGCAGTCCGGCACCGGCCTGCCGACCGGGGGAGCGGCGTGAGCACCCGCCGCCGCCCGGTCCCGGCCGACCTGCTGCTGGTCGCGGCCGTCGCGCTCGGCGCCGCGGGCCTGCTGCACGCCCTGCTCGACGGCGTCGCCCAGCACGGCGTGGCACTGGCCTTCGCCGGGCTGGTCGCGCTCGGCCAGTGCGCCGGGCCCGCGCTGCCCGGCGACCGCGAGCCCGCGCCGGTCGCCACCGCCGTCGCGCTGGCGTACGCGCTGCTGGGCCCGCTGCACGGGCTGCCCACCACGCACGGGGTGCTGCAGGTGGTGGCCGTCGCCGCGGGCGGCACGCTGGTCGGCCTGGCGGTGCAGCGCGCCGGGCAGGCGGCGCTGGCCGCGGCCCGGCACCGCCCGCGCGCCCCGCGGACCGGGGCGGCCCGGTCGGCCGGGCGGCCGCGGCCGTGGACCGCTTCCGCCGGGCAGCCCTTCGACGCGGCGGCCCGGCGGCTGGTGACCGTCGCCTTCGCCGCGCTGCTGTTCCAGCCGCTGTACAACGCGGGCGTCACCGACCGGCTGCCCGGCCCCGCGTACGGGGGGCTGCTGGCGGGGGTGGCGGCGCTGGCGGCGCTGGCCGACGCGGTGCTGGCGGCCGCCCAGCAGTGCACCAGGACCGGGCTGCGGTACGCCGCCGCGCTGGACGACCAGCTGCACGCGCTGCTCGGCATCGGTTCGGCGCAGGTCGCCACCGGGCTGCTGCTGAGCCTGCTCGCCGGGGAGGCCGGGCTGTGGGCGCTGCCGGTGTTCTGCCTGCCGCTGCTGCTGGCGCAGGCCTCGTTCCGGCGGGCGGTCGCGGTGCGGGCCACCACCGGGCAGACCATCGAGACGCTGGCCCGGGCCACCGAGATCGCCGGGTACACCACCCCCGGGCACGCCCGCCGGGTCGCCGACACGGCGTGCGCGCTGGGGCGCGAACTCGGGCTCGGGAGCCGGGAACTGACGCTGCTGGAGTACGCCGCGCTGATGCACGACATCGGGCAGCTGTCGCTGGTCGAACCGGTCCCGGGCGGGGCGACGGCGCTGCTGCCGGACGCCGAGCAGCAGCGGATCGCCCGGCTGGGCAGCGAGGTGATCCAGCGCACCGGGGTGCCCCGGCAGGTGTGGCAGCAGGTCGCCCGGCTGGCCGACCCGTGCCGCCTCGCCGACGGCCGGCACGATCCGACGCTGCCGCTGGCCTCCCGGATCATCCGGGTCGCCAACGCCCACGACGACCTGCGCACCGCCGCCGCCGACCGCCCCCGGGCGGGCGCCCTGGACCCGCTGGAGCACCTGCGGCTGGACGCCGGGCACGGCTACGACCCGGTGGTGCTGGACGCGCTGGCCCGGCTGGGCCGCCGCGGGCACCGGGCGGCCCGCCGCCCGGCGGGGCACTGCCGCCCGGCGGCCTGAATGGCCGCGCGGGGCGCGCGGCCGGGGGCGGGCGTGGTTGGATGCGGTCGTGGCGGGAAGACCCGGAGGCGGGGCGACCCGGTGACGACCGACGGCAAGGGACCAACGTGAGGATCTTCCACCGCGCACGGCACCGTCCGTCGGCGACCTGGCGGCAGACCACCGACCGTGCGTTCACGCTGATCGGCGACGGCCGCTACGAGGACGCCGGGGCGCTGCTGGTGATGGCAGCGGACCTGGAGCCGTGGCTGTCCGACTCCTGGTTCAACCTGGCGCTGCTGCACAAGTTCCGCCGCGACTGGGAGCAGGCCCGCTCGGCCGGCCTGCGCGCCGTCGCGCTGCTCGACCGCCAGCAGGGCGCCCCGGACTGGTGGAACCTCGGCATCACCGCCACCGCCCTGCAGGACTGGCCGCTGGCCCGCCGGGCCTGGCAGGCGTACGGGCTGCGGCTGCCCGGCGGGCCCGCGCTGGACGGGCCGATCGAGCTGGACCTCGGCACCACCCCGGTGCGGCTGTCCCCGGACGGCGAGTCCGAGGTGGTGTGGGGGCGGCGGCTGGACCCGGCCCGGGTCGAGGTGCTGTCCATCCCGCTGCCGTCCTCCGGCCGCCGCTGGGGCGAGGTGGTGCTGCACGACGGCGCCCCGCACGGCGAGCGGGTCGCCGACGGCGTCGCCTACCCGGTCTTCGACGAGATCGAGCTGTGGGCGCCCTCCCCGGTGCCGACCTGGGTGGTGCTGCTGCAGGCCGCCACCGCCGCGGACCGGGACGCGCTGGAGAAGACGGTCGCCGACGCCGGGTACGCGGCGGAGGACTGGACGTCCTCGGTGCGGCTGCTGTGCCGCACCTGTTCGGAGTCCCGGATGGCGATCGACGACGGCCGCACCGCCCACCACGACCCGCACGACGACGGCGACCCGCTGCACCCCGGCCACCTCAGCCACCTCAGCCAGGGTTCGGCGGGCGGCCCCTGGCAGGTCGAGCGGGAGTGCGGGATCGCCGCGCCCGCTGGCCTGGTCCGGGCGCTGCTGGAGCGCTGGGTCGCGGCCTCCCCGGCCACCCGCGCCTACCGGGACCTCGAAGAGGTCTGCTGACCCCGGGGCGCCCGGGCGGGCGCCCCGGGCCGGGCCGCGCCCCGTACCCTGGACCGGTACACCAGGCGGATGCGGACGAAAGCGGAACCGAGCGATGGCCGAGCAGCACGACCACGAGCACGACCACGGACACGACCACGCGCACGAGGACACCGAGCCCCAGCGGGTGGTCGGCGAGGAGCCGGACCTGTCCAGGGGCACCGCGCGGCCGATCACCGTGGTCGGCAACCCGGTGCTGCACCGCGAGGTGCGGACGGTGACCGCCTTCGACGCCGAGCTGTCCGCGCTGATCGACGACATGTTCCAGTCGATGTACGCGGCCGAGGGCGTGGGCCTGGCCGCCAACCAGATCGGCGTGGACCTGAAGGTGTTCGTCTACGACTGCCCCGACGACGAGGGCGTCCGGCACATCGGGCACGTGGTCAACCCGGTGCTGGAGGAGCTCCCGGCCGGGCGCCGGGTGCTGGACGACGGCCAGGAGGGCTGCCTGTCCGTGCCGACCGCGTACCAGGAGCTGGCCCGCCCCGACTACGCGGCCGTCACCGGCCAGGACAAGCACGGCAACCCGGTCCGGGTCGAGGGCACCGGCTTCTTCGCCCGCTGCCTGCAGCACGAGACCGACCACCTGTACGGGTACCTGTACATCGACCGGCTCTCCAAGCGCGACCGCAAGGACGCGCTGCGGCAGATGGCCGAGGGCACCCCCAAGTACGCGACCGTCCCGAACGACTGACCGCACGGCGAAGGGCCGCACCCCCGCGGGGGTGCGGCCCTTCGCCGTACGGCGGGCGGCCCAGTGCCGCGTCAGGCAACCTTCGCCCGTCGCGACGCCCGGCACGCACTCTCGCCGCACCGGCCGAAAACCCAAGTACACCCAGTACGAGGGCTTCCGGCCGGCACGCCGACAGCACGCACCGGACGCCGCTCCTTGACGGCAAAAGTTGCCTGACGCGGCACTAGAAGTCGTCGTCGAAGGAGACCGAGCCCTCGACGGCGACCTGGTAGGCGGAGACCCGGCGCTCGAAGAAGTTGGTCAGCTCCTGGACGTTCTGCAGCTCCATGAAACCGAACGGGTTGGTGGAGCCGTACCGGACCGGGAGGCCGAGGCGGGCCAGGCGCTGGTCGGCGACCGCCTGCAGGTACTCGCGCATCGACTCGGTGTTCATGCCGGGCAGGCCCTCGCCGCACAGGTCGCGGGCGAACTGGAGCTCGGCCTCGACGGCCTCCTCCAGCATCTCGGTGACCTGCCGGGCCATCTTGTCGTCGAAGAGGTCGGGCTCCTCCTCGCGGACGGTGTCGACCACGGAGAACGCGAAGTCCATGTGCATCGACTCGTCGCGGAACACCCAGTTGGTGCCGGTCGCCAGGCCGTGCAGCAGGCCGCGGCTGCGGAACCAGTACACGTACGCGAACGCGCCGTAGAAGAACAGGCCCTCGACGCAGGCCGCGAAGCAGATCAGGTTGAGCAGGAAGGCCCGGCGGTCCTCCTTGCTCCGCAGCGACTCGATGTGGTCGACCGCGTTCATGTACTTGAAGCAGAACTGGGCCTTCTGCGCGATGGAGGGGATGTTCTCCACCGCGGCGAAGGCCGCGTTGCGGTCCTCCGGGTCGGGCAGGTAGGTGTCCAGCAGCGTCAGGTAGAACTGGACGTGCACGGCCTCCTCGAACAGCTGCCGCGACAGGTAGAGGCGGGCCTCGGGGGAGTTGATGTGCTTGTAGAGGCTCAGCACCACGTTGTTCGCGACGATCGAGTCACCGGTGGCGAAGAACGCGACCAGCCGCCCGATCATGTGCCGCTCGCCCTCGGAGAGCTTGGCGAGGTCGGCGACGTCGGAGTGCAGGTCCACCTCCTCCACGGTCCAGGTGTTCTTGATCGCGTCCCGGTACCGGTCGTAGAACGACGGGTAGCGCATCGGACGCAGCGTCAGCTCGAAGCCCGGGTCGAGCAGCATCTTCTTCTGGTCTTCGGTGCTCATTACTGGCAGGCCTCGCAGGACTCGGGGTTCTCCAGCGAGCAGGCGATGGCGTCCTGCTCGGCCTGGGAGAGGGAGGGGGTCTGCACCGGGACGGGGGCGGCGGTGCGGGCGGCTCCGGACGCGGCCTGGGCGATCCGGGTCGCCGGGCGGGAGCGCAGGTAGTAGGTGGTCTTCAGACCGACCTTCCAGGCGTACGCGTACATCGAGGAGAGCTTGCCGATGGTCGGCGCCGCCATGAACAGGTTCAGCGACTGGCTCTGGTCGATGTACGGCTGCCGGGCGGCGGCCAGGTCGATCAGCGCGCGCTGCGGCAGCTCCCACGCGGTGCGGTACAGCGAACGGACGTCCTCGGGCAGCCACTTGAAGTCCTGCACCGAGCCGTTGGCGTCGCGCAGCGCGTCCCGGGTGGTCTGGTCCCAGACGCCCAGCTCCTTGAGCTCGCGCACCAGGTACGGGTTGACCTGGAGGAACTCGCCGGAGAGGGTCTCGCGCTTGAACAGGTTGGAGACCTGCGGCTCGATGCACTCGTAGACGCCCGCGATGGACGCGATGGTCGCGGTCGGGGCGATCGCCAGCAGCAGCGAGTTGCGCAGGCCGACCTCGGCGATCCGGGCGCGCAGCGCGTCCCAGCGCTCGGTCCACTGCGGGTTCGCCGAGCCGAAGTGGTCGACGTGCAGCTGGCCGCGGGCGGCGCGGGTCTCGCCGTACGCCTCGTGGCGGCCGAACTGCTCGGCGAGGTCCGCGGAGCGCTCGTACGCGGTGAGCATGATGCGCTCGGCGATCAGGGTGGAGAGGGTCTTCGCCTCGGCGGAGTCGAAGTCGATCCGCAGCTGGAAGAAGACGTCCTGCAGGCCCATCACGCCCAGGCCGACCGGGCGCCAGCGGGAGTTGGACGTCCCGGCCTCGGTGGTCGGGTAGAAGTTGATGTCGATCACGCGGTCGAGGAAGGTCACCGCGGTGCGGACGGTGGCGTCCAGGCGGTCCCAGTCCATCGCGTTCAGCAGGTCGGCGGCGGTGGCGCCGGGGGCGACGTGCGCGCCCAGGTTGACCGAGCCCAGGTTGCAGACCGCGGTCTCGGAGTCGTCGGTGACCTCCAGGATCTCGGTGCACAGGTTGGAGGAGTGCACCGTGCGGCCCGGCAGCGCGGTCTGGTTGGCGGCCCGGTTGGAGGCGTCCTTGAAGGTCATCCAGCCGTTGCCGGTCTGCGCCAGGGTGCGCATCATCCGGGCGTACAGGGTCTGCGCGGGGATGGTGCGCACGGCCTTGCCCGCCAGCTCGGCCTTCACGTACGCCTCGTCGAACTCGGCGCCCCACAGGTCGACCAGCTCCGGCACGTCCGCCGGGGAGAACAGCGACCAGTCGGCGTTGGCGTTCACCCGGCGCATGAACTCGTCCGGGATCCAGTGCGCCAGGTTCAGGTTGTGGGTGCGCCGGGCCTCCTCGCCGGTGTTGTCGCGGAGCTCCAGGAACTCCTCGATGTCGGCGTGCCAGGTCTCCAGGTACACGCAGGCCGCGCCCTTGCGCCGGCCGCCCTGGTTGACCGCCGCCACGGAGGAGTCCAGGGTGCGCAGGAACGGCACGATGCCGTTCGACTTGCCGTTGGTGCCGCGGATCAGCGAACCGCGCGAGCGGATCCGCGAGTACGACAGGCCGATGCCGCCGGCGTGCTTGGAGAGCCGGGCGATCTGGGCGTACCGGTTGTAGATCGAGTCCAGGTTGTCCAGCGGCGAGTCCAGCAGGTAGCAGGAGGACATCTGCGGGTGCCGGGTGCCGGAGTTGAACAGCGTCGGCGAGCTGGTCAGGTACTCCAGGCGGCTCATCAGGGTGTACAGCTCGGCGACCTCGCGCACCGACTCCTCGGTGGTGCCGACCGCCAGGCCCGCCGCCACCCGGAGCAGGAAGTGCTGCGGGGTCTCCACGACCTTGCGGGTGATCGGGTGGCGCAGCAGGTAGCGGGACTGCACGGTGCGCAGGCCGAAGTACTCGAAGCGGTCGTCGCCCGCCTCGTCCACCAGCGAGTCGAACAGCGCGGCGTGCTCGGCCACGAACGCGGCGGTGGCGTCGCCGATCAGGCCCTCGGCGTGGCCGACGGCCACCGAGGAGGAGAACGAGGTGACGTGCTGGGTGGCGGCCTCGTCGCGGATCTCCAGCGCCAGCAGGCGGGCGGCCAGCTTCGAGTACTGCGGGTCCTCGGCGATCATCGACGCGGCGGCCTCCACGGCCAGCCCGCGCAGTTCGGCGAAGTCCGAACCGGCGTGGCGGCCGCGCAGCGCGGCGGCGGCGACGTGGCCGGGGTCCACCTGGGGGAGGTCGGTGCTGCGGTCGGTGAGCAGCCGGAGCAACGCCGCACCGGGGTCGGTGAAGGCGTCGGCGGATCCCTGGGACGGCAGGGTGACTGAGGCGGCGACGGTCAAGGCGCACTCTCTCCTGTGGCGGCGGCGGACGTGGCTCTCGGGTGTCCGGCAGCGCACGCGGCCAGGGGGAGGCGGCACGGAGGAACGACGACGCGTTCCGGCGCGCGAAAGACCCACCCCCGGTCCGCCCGCGAGACCGGACGGCAAAGCTGTGCTGCATGGCGTCTGCGGGGATGCCGTGTCGCACACCGTCGGCAGGTCCTCGGACTGCGCGGGCGTCGCTGCAGCCCGCTCACCGTTGCGGGGCAGCCCCGGATTCTCACCGGGTTCCCCTGCGTCGACAGCGAGAGTGAGCATACATGTAGTGGCGACTGGAGCTGGAAGCACCAGATGTAGTAGCGCGTGTCGCGTCGGCGGTGCCGCGCGTAGACAACGAAAACGGGCCGCACGGCTCCTGAGGGACCGTCGGCACCGGGCCGGCCGGGACGCACCCGCCGGGCGCCCGGGCTTCAGAACCGGGTCGTGTAGACCAGCAGGTCCGTGCCGGGGGCCGCCGACCAGTCCCGCTCGGGGGCGCGGACGAAGCCCAGGGCGTCGTAGATCCGGTGCGCGGCGGTCATCGTCGGGCGGGTGGAGAACGCCATCCCGGCCAGCCCCAGCTCCCGGCTGCGGCCGACCGCCGCCGTCACCAGTGCCCGGCCCACGCCGCGGCCGCGGGCCGCCGCGCCGACCGCGAGCATCCGGATCTCGCCCTCGTCGGGCCGGGCGACGTCCGCCCACGCGGTGCCGCCCGGGGCGAAGGTCACGCAGCCGAGCACCGTTCCGGCGCCGTCGACGGCGACCAGGAGTTCGGCCTCCCGGTTGCGGTGGGCGGCGTCGCGGAGGAGGTCGACGTACGGCGAGTCGGGGCGGGTGTGGCCGTCGCCGACGAAGGCCTCGACGCTGACCTCCCCGGCTCCGGCGAGGTCGCGGTCGAGGGCGCGGCGGACGATCGGGGGGTGCATCCGGACAGTGTGCCGGACGGGCGGCGGCGCGGGTCCGCCAGGTCCGGGTCGAACGGGTAGCCGGTGGGGCGGTGCGCGTTGTCGCGGCCGTGGCGGCCGTTGCGGTCCAGGTCGCGGCCGACCAGGACGCCGAGGAGTCCGAAACTGCCGATGAGGCCCAGCAGGGCGAGCGCGGTGGTCATGCCTCCACTGTGCTGCGGCCCGGCGGCCGGAACGAGTGGCAGGAACGCACCATTGCCACGAAATCCTGCCACTGCCATCCTGGCACCATGCGCATGCTGAACAACGTCGCCGTCGTGGTGCTGGAAGAGATCCACCCCTTCGAACTGGGCGTGGCCTGCGAGGTGTTCGGGCTGGACCGGAGCGAGTCCGGCCTGCCCGTCTACGACTTCGCCCTGGTCGGCGACCGCCCCGGACCGATGCGCACCCACGCGGGCTTCACCGTCGACGTCCCGCACGGCCCCGAGCGGATCGCCGAGGCCGACCTGGTGATCGCCACCGCCTCCGGCATCCGCGCGCACTACCCCGAGGAGCTCTGCGAAGCGCTGCGGGCCGCCCACGACCGCGGCGCCCACCTGCTGTCGATCTGCTCCGGCAGCTTCCTGCTCGGCGCGGCCGGACTGCTCGACGGCCGCCGCTGCACCACCCACTGGCGCTACGCCGGGCTGATGGCCGAGCGCTTCCCGCTGACCACCGTCGAACCCGACGTGCTGTACGTCGACGACCACCCCGTCATCACCTCGGCGGGCACCGCCGCGGGCATCGACGCCTGCCTGCACCTGGTCCGCAAGGTGCAGGGCGCCGAGGTCGCCCGGGAGATCGCCCGCCGGATGGTGGTCGCCCCGCACCGCGACGGCGGACAGGCCCAGTTCATCAACCGCCCGCTGCCCGAGGCCGACGGCGAGTCGCTGGCCGGGGTGCTGGAGTGGATGCGCCGCCACCTCGACCGGGACACCGGCGTCGAGCAGCTCGCCCGGCTCGCCCACATGTCGCCGCGCACCTTCGCCCGCCGCTTCCGGCAGGAGACCGGCACCACCCCGCACCGCTGGCTCACCGGGCAGCGGGTGCTGCTGGCCCAGCGCCTGCTGGAGTCCACCGCGCAGAGCGTGGACGCGGTCGCCGCCCGCTGCGGCTTCGGCAACGCCGCCGCGCTGCGGCACCACTTCAACCGCCGGCTCGGCACCACCCCGCAGGCCTACCGGCGGGCGTTCGGCGGACCGCGGACCGTCGACGGGTACCTGGACGCCTGACCGCCGCGGCGGCGGCCGCGCGGGCGCTCAGGCCGACAGGTGGCCGGTCTGGTTCCAGCCGGCCGGGCGCAGCCGCCCCCCGCGGGCCCGCCAGAGGCTGGTGGAGCAGTTCGCGACCGGGTCCAGCGCCAGCAGCTCCCGCTCGTCGAGGCGGTCCAGCACGTGCCGCAGCATCAGCACCGTGCAGTCGTGCGCGACCACCAGCACCGGCCGCCCGGCCTCCTCCTCGCCCAGGTCGCGCAGCAGGTCGCGGACCCGCAGGGCCACGTCCAGCCAGGACTCGCCGCCCGGCGGCCGGTAGTACAGCTCGCCCATCCGCCGCCGCCGCTCGGCCTCCGCCGGGTGGTCGCGCTCGATCGCGGCCTTGGTGAGCATCTCCAGCACGCCCAGCTCGCGGTCCCGCAGCCGCTCGTCGTAGCGGACGGTCAGCCCCACCGGCACGGCGCCCAGCCCGGACGCCTGGGCCAGCGCGATCCGGGCGGTCTCCGCGGTGCGCAGGTACGGGGAGCACCAGACCGAGCGCGGCCGGTCGGCGGGCGGCCGCTCGGCCCACCAGCGGCCCAGGTCGCGGGCCTGGTCCTGGCCGTGCAGGGAGAGCGGGATGTCGGCGTCCCGGCAGGTGATCGGGACGGACAGGGCGCCGCTGGCGTCCGCGTGCCGGAACTCCACGTTGGCGGTCGACTCGCCGTGCCGGGTGGCGATCAGCACGGAGGGCAGCCGCCGGGCTCTCTCCGGCTGCTCGGCCTCGGGGCGGTGCCCGTTGCGTACCGTGGTGAGGTCGGTCATGGCGGTGGCTCCCCGTGGTCGGTGCGTGCGGTGGGTGTCGTCTCTCCCGGTCTCTCCGGCGAACGGCCCGTCATAAACGGACGGCCGCGCCGTCCTCCCAGTGTCGATCGGGGCGACGGCGCGACCACAGGGCGCACGGCGCGATCGTGCGCGCCCCCGGTGCGTCAGTGCGCCGCCGCGGGCTGCGGAGCGCGCTCCACGGCCTCGTCGCCCGCCTCCGCGCGGTAGTCGGCCCGGTCGGTCCCGTCGGCGCCCTCGGGGGCCCTCAGGGCCCGCAGGAGCGGCGTCAGGACCACGGCGACGAGCAGGTTCAGCGCGAACGCGGTCAGGCCGATGTAGCCCTTCTCGCCCAGGCCGGGCACGTCCGCGCTGTTCCCGCCGAAGTGCCGGGTCGCGGGGGAGGCGATGCCCCACGCCGTCCACGTCCCGTAGACCATGCCGACCGCCCAGCCCGCCAGCAGCGCCCAGCGGTGGAACCAGCGGGTGAACAGGCCCGCGACCAGGGCGACCGCGGTCTGCAGGATCCACAGGCCGCCCAGCAGCTGGAAGTTGATCGCGGCCTGCTTGTCCATCGTCAGCACGAACGCCAGCGCGCCGACCTTCACCAGCAGCGAGGCGAGCTTCGCCACCCGGGTCTCCTCGGCCGGGGTCGCGTCCGGCCGCAGGAACTCCCGGTACACGTTGCGGGTGAACAGGTTCGCCGCCGCGATCGACATGATCGCCGCCGGGACGAGCGCCCCGATCCCGATCGCCGCGAACGCCACCCCCGTGAACCAGGACGGGAACATCTGCGCGAACAGCTGCGGCACCGCCAACTGGCTGTTGAAGCCCGGCACCCCCGCGCCCACCCCCGCCGCGATCGCCAGGAACCCCAGCAGCGCCAGCAGGCCCAGCACCAGCGAGTACGCGGGCAGGATCGCCATGTTCCGGCGCACCGTGCCGCGCGACCCGGACGCCAGCACGCCCGTCACCGTGTGCGGGTACATGAACAGCGCCAGCGCCGAACCGAACGCCAGCGTCGCGTACGTCCACTGCCCCGGGACGCCCAGCAGCAGCGAGCCGCTCGGCCCGCCGTTCGGCCCCGGCACCGCGAACTTCCGCGCCGCCGCCGCGAACACGCTCCCGTAGCCGCCCAGCCGCAGCGGGATGTACACCACCGCCACCAGGATCACCACGTACACCAGCGCGTCCTTGACGAACGCGATCAGCGCCGGGGCCCGCAGCCCCGCCGAGTAGGTGTACGCGGCCAGCACGCCGAAGGCGACGAACAGCGGGAGGTCCTGGAGGAACCAGTTGCCGCTGCCGCCCACCCCCAGGGTGTCCAGCACCGCCTGGATGCCGACCAGTTGCAGCGCGATGTACGGCATGGTGGCCAGGATCCCGGTCAGCGCCACCGCCACCGACAGCACCCGCGAGCCGTACCGCCCGCGCACGAAGTCCGCCGGGGTCACGTAGCCGTGCACCCGGGAGACCGACCACAGCCGGGGCAGGAACAGGAACACCAGCGGGTACGCGATCACCGTGTACGGCACCGCGAAGAACCCCGCCGCCCCCACCGCGTACACCGCCGCGGGCACCGCGACGAAGGTGTACGCGGTGTACAGGTCGCCGCCCAGCAGGAACCAGGTCACCCAGGTGCCGAAGCTCCGGCCGCCCAGGCCCCACTCGTGCAGGTGCGCGGCGTCCTCGGCGCGGCGCCAGCGCGAGGCCAGGAAGCCCATCACCGTCACCAGCGCGAAGAACAGCAGGAAGACCGCCATCGCGGTCCCGTCGACGTGCCTCACGCCGGGCCACCGTCCTTCGGGGCGGGCCTGACCGGAGCGGCCGCCCGGCGGAGCGCCTCGTCCCGCCGCACCAGCAGGTACGCGGTGCCGGTGAACAGCGCCGACACCGGCACCCACAGCAGCTGGTACCAGTAGAAGAACGGCATCCCGCCCAGCCCCGGGGCGAGCCGGTTGTAGGACGGCACCCACAGCATCACCACGATCGGCACCAGCAGGCACAGCCCGGCCAGCACCCGGGCGACGGAGACCGCGGGAGGCGCGCCCGGGACGGGCGCGTGGGGGGAGGAGGGCGGCACGGGCGGCTCCGGGGGACGACGAGGAGTCACCTCAGCGGCACCCTCGGTGATCGGAAGGTCCCTGGCGAGACTAGGGCAGCGGAGTGACCCCTGTCACACCGCCGTCAACCCGATCGCGGGCACCACCCGGACGCGCCGCCCCACGAGGGGCCGAGGCCGTTACGCGGGTCGGTTCAGTCGCGTGATGAACTTGTAGCGGTCGCCGCGGTAGATCGAGCGCACCCACTCCACCGGCGCGCCGTCCGCGTCGAAGGAGTGCCGGGACAGCTGCAGCATCGGCAGGCCCAGGTCGGAGCCGAGCAGGCCGGCCTCGCGCGGGTTGGCGAGGGTGGTCTCGATGGTCTCCTCGGCCTCGGCGACCGTCACCCCGTAGACCTCGCGCAGCGCGGTGTACAGCGAGTTGTGCTTGGCCAGGTTGCGCCGCAGCGCGGGGAAGCGCTTGGCGGACAGGTGCGCGACCTCGATCGCCATCGGGTCGCCGTTGGCCAGGCGCAGGCGCTCGATCCGCAGCACCCGGCCGCCGGGCTTGATGTCCAGCAGCGGCGCGAGCCGGTCGTCGGCGGAGATGTAGGCGACCTCGATCAGGCGGGAGGTCGGCTCCAGGCCCTGGGCGCGCATGTCCTCGGTGTACGAGGTGAGCTGCAGGGCCTGTGCGACCTTCGGCTTGGCGACGAAGGTGCCCTTGCCCTGGATGCGCTCCAGCCGGCCCTCGACGACCAGTTCCTGCAGGGCCTGCCGGACGGTGGTGCGCGAGGTGTCGAACTGGGCGGCCAGCGCGCGCTCCGGCGGGACCGGCGTCCCGGCCGGCTGGGTCTCGGTCAGCTGCAGCAGGTGCCGCTTGAGGCCGTAGTACTTCGGGACCCGGGCCGTGGCGGTGGCAGGGCCGGTCTGGATCGGCACGGTGGAGCCCTCGGCGAGCGCCGCCGTGTCCCTGTCGCCACTCATGGCAGCTCTCACTCCTCGTTGGAGGCGGTCCCTTAACGGACCCCTAAGTCCTATGTAACAGCACATGTTTGCACGCGTGGGAGAACAAGCGTGAGCCCCCGGCCGCATTCGCAGCCGTCCGCCGGGCACGCAGCAGGTTACGCGGCGGGCACGCGGCGGGCCCGGAACGGGGCCGCCTGGCGCCCGTCCCGGGCCCGTCCCGAGCGTGTCAGCCGGCCTGGGCGGCCGTCACCGCGAGCCCCGCGAGGGCCTCCGCCGCGGCGATCGCGCAGACCCGCGAGCCGCCGTAGGTGGCCAGCGTGGTCACCCCGCGGGGGGCGAACAGCTCGGCCACGCCGTGGGCGGTGCCGATCTCCACCACCACCGCGTCCGGCCGGTGCTCGACCAGGGCCAGCGCGGCCCGGCGCATCCAGGGGTGCCGGTGCACGTCGCGCACCACCAGCACCAGCGGGCGGCCGACGGCCGCGCCCGCCAGCGGGGCGGTGTCGATCTCGACGTCGGCGGCGGCGACCTCGACCTGCAGCAGGCCGGAGCCCTCGGTCACGGTCGCGGTCGGGGCGACCCGGGTGGAGGTGGTGCCGGGCACCAGCTCGCCCAGCGGACCGGCCACGCCCCAGGGCGTCTCGTCGCCGACCGCGATGTTCGCGGCCGGGGAGAACTCCACCACGTGCGGGACGCCGCCCAGCGGGCGGAGCTCGCCGCTGATCCGCAGCGCCCGGCGGGCGGCGGCCAGGCCGACGCCGACCTCGGCCTGCTGGCCGACCTGCGCGGCCCGCACCCCGGCCGACCAGCGGGCGACGGCCCGGTTGCGCTCGGCGGCCTCGTGCAGCCGCTCCGCGGACAGCCGGCCCTCGCGGACCGCCCAGACCAGGGCGTCGCGCAGGTAGACGAAGGCGTCCTCGTCCTGCAGGCCGCCGCCGACGCAGATGGTGTCGGCACCGGCCGCGACGGCCCGCACCGAACCGGCCGCGACGCCGTGGGTGCCGGAGATGGCGCCCATCTCGATGCCGTCGGTGACGATCAGCCCGTCGAAGCCGAGCTCCTCGCGGAGCAGGCCGGTCAGGATGCGCTGCGACATGGTCGCGGGCAGCTGGGCGTCGTAGGCGTCGAACAGGATGTGCGCGGTCATGATGCTCTTCACGCCGGCCGCGATGGCGGCGCGGAAGGGCAGCAGGTGCTGGGCGAACTGCTCCAGGGCGAGGTCGATCCGGGGCAGGCCCAGGTGCGAGTCGCCGGCCGTGTCGCCGTGGCCGGGGAAGTGCTTGGCGCAGGCCGCGACACCGGCGGACTGCAGGCCGCGGACGTACGCGGCGGTGTGGCGGGCGGCGAGATCGCCGTCGCCGCCGAAGGACCGGACGCCGATCACCGGGTTGTCCGGGTTGGAGTTGACGTCCGCGTCGGGCGCGTAGTTGAGGTTCACGCCGACGCCGGCCAGGTCGAACCCGATGGAGCGGGCGACCCGCTCGGTGAGGTCGGTGTCGTCGACCTCACCGAGCGCGAGGTTCCCGGGGTAGGAGGAGCCGCTGGTCACTTCGAGGCGGGTGACGTCGCCGCCCTCCTCGTCGGTGGCGACCAGCAGGTCGCCGTTGAGCGCGTACAGCTCCGAGGTCAGCGCGGCGACCTGCTGCGGGGTGCGGATGTTGCGGCCGAACAGGGCGACGCCACCGAGTTCGCCGTCGCCCAGTCTGCGGCGCAGCCACTCGGGCGCGGTCAGACCGGCGAAGCCGGGCTGCAGGACCGCTCCGGCGTCGCGGAGGAGATCGGCGCTTTCCGTACCGGGCATCGCCTTGGTTCCTTCCCTGGGGGTGAGAGGTGTTCAGGTGCAGTGGGGGTGAGGAAGGGGACTAGCCCTTGACCGCACCGGCGGTGAGACCCGCCGACACCTTCTTCTGGAAGAACACGAACAGGATGATCACGGGCAGCGAGACCAGCAGGCCGCCGGCCATCTGCGAGCCGTAGTCCGCGGCGCGGGTGGGCGTGGACGAGTAGAACGTCAGCCAGGTCATCGCGGTCTGCGACTTGTTGCCGCTGGTGCTCAGCAGCATGCTGGCGACGATGAACTCGTTCCAGGCCTGGATCCAGCTGTACACCGCGGTGGTGACCAGGCCGGGCATGGTGAGCGGCAGGATGATCCGGAAGAACGCGCCCCACTGGGTGCAGCCGTCGACCATCGCGGCCTCGTCCAGCTCCGCCGGGATGTTCACGATGAACGAGCGCAGCGTCCAGATCACGTACGGGACGGTGAAGACCAGGTAGGCCAGGATGACGCCGAACAGCGAGCCGGTCATGCCGGCGTTGTTCATCACCACGAACAGCGGGATGAGGATCGCGATCAGCGGCACCATCTGGACCACCAGCATGGTGACGATGAAGAAGCTGCGGCCGCGGAAGTTGAACCGGGCCACGGCGACGGCGGCCAGGAAGCCGACCGCGACGCCGAGCACCACCGCGCCCACGGTCAGGACCAGCGTGCTGCGCAGCGCCGGCAGGAAGCTCGCGTCGTCGAAGATCGTCTTGTAGCTGTCCAGCGAGAACGAGGACGGCCAGAACGTCGGGTCCTGGGAGATCAGGTCCTTGTTGGTCTTGAAGGTGGTGATGATCATCCAGTAGATCGGGAAGGCCATCACCACGGCCACGAACAGCGCGATGACGTTCCAGACCCAGGTCATCACGCTGCTGCGCCCGACCTCGGTCTCCTTGGACCTCTTCGGCTTCCTGACCGGGGGCAGCGGCTGCTGGGTCTCCGGAGCGGGGGAAAGGACGTCGCTCATCGCTCGTTGGCTCCGATCTTGAGCATCTGGCGGATGTAGTACACGAGCACCGCCAGCATCATGACGATCATCACGATGGAGATGACCGAGCCGTTGCTGTACTGCGAGGACGAGACGCCGTGCATGTACAGGTAGATGCCGATGGTCTGGTAGCCGTCCTCGGGGGAGGAGTTGCGCAGCGAGTAGATCTGCGCGAACACCTGGAAGTCCCAGATGAAGCTCAGGGCGGTGCTGATCATCAGGAAGGGCCGGATGACCGGGAGGGTCACGTGGCGGAACGCCTGGAAGCTGTTGGCGCCGTCCAGCTTGGCGGCCTCCATCAGCTCCTTGGGCACCTGGGTGAGCGCCGCGTACAGACCCAGCACCAGGAAGGGCAGGGCGCCCCAGACGACGACGGAGGCGCCGACCACGTACAGGCCGACGGTCGAGTCGGCGAACCAGTCGTAGTGCTTCCAGCTCTCGTCGCCGGTGAGCAGGTAGGCGATGTAGTCGACCACGCCGCTGTTGGAGGAGAACAGCCAGCGGAAGACCTGGCCGTTGACCAGCGCCGGGATCGCCCAGACGAACATCATCACGGTGAAGAAGGTGACCCGGACCCAGGCGGAGACCCGGTTGAGCAGCAGCGCGAGCAGCATGCCCAGCACCATGGAGAGGAGGACCAGCTCCGCGGTGAAGTAGACCGTCCGCAGCACCACCTCCCAGAAGGTGTCGTCGCCCAGTACCTTGCCGAACCCGTCGAAGCCGATGTACTTGGCCTTCTCCGGGTGCGCCAGGTAGGAGAACCTGTTGACGTTCATGAACGACAGGTCGATCAGCTTGTAGATCGGGTACACCAGGACGCCCGCGAGCACGACGATCGCGGGCAGCAGGAGGGTGTAGGGGATGTACTGGCCGCCCGCGAAGACGCCGCGCCGCTGCGGCTTCTTCACCGGGGCGGGCCCCTGGTCTTCGGACCGGGTCACGGTCTCGTTGGTCGTCACGCTCATCAGGGTCCTTCCCGGGCCCGCGAATCCGATCGGTCCTGGCGCACGGGTGGGCAGCCCGCGTGATCGCGGACTGCCCACCCCCTCACCTGCGCTCAGTGCGCGGTCCGTCGGGGGAGTTCCGGGCGCCCCGGACGGACCGTGCGGTTCAGTTGGTTATCAGTCGTTCAGGGAGCCGACGACCTTCGCCTCGACCTTCTTGAGCTCGGTGGCCGGGTCGCCGCCGGCGGCGATCGCGCTGAGCGCGTTCTTCAGCTCGGTCTCGTTGGAGCCGGACCACAGCGGGGAGTTCGGGATGAACCAGGTCTTGCCCTGCGCGGCGTTGCCGGTCGCCTCGTTCGCCTTGTCGGCGGCCTTGTAGGCGTCGACCAGGTTCTTGGCGTTCGGGATCGCGTGCTTGGCGAGCGCGGTCTGCTGCGCGGTGTTGGTGAAGATCTGCAGGAAGGTCGCGCCCAGGCCCGCGTTCTTGGCCTTCGCCGGGACGGCCAGGTCCGAGCCGCCGAGGAACGCCGGGGTCGGGTCGCCGGCCGCCGCGCCCGGGAGGGCGATGGTGGCGAGCTTGTCCTTGAGGGCCGGGTTGCCGTTCTTCTCGTCGATGACCGAGCCCACCTCCCAGCCGTTGCCGATGATGGCGGCGATGTTGCCCTGCGCCATGCGGGCGTCCTGGTCGGTCTCGTCGACGGTGGTGCCACCGACCGAGTAGGCCTTCTGCAGGTCGTTCCAGGTGCTGATGCCCTCGATGAACTTCGGGTCGGTCAGGGTGCTGGTCCACTTGTCGCCGGAGCTCTTGGCGATGACGCCGTCCACGCCGAAGGAGCCGGCGCCGAAGGAGACCGCGGAGTACCAGTTCTTGCCCGGCAGGTACAGGGCGGAGAAGTTGGCGGTGCCCGCGTTGGCGGCCTTGACCTTGTCCAGGGCGGTCTTCAGCTCGGCCAGGGTGGTCGGGGCCTGGGTGACGCCGGCGGCCTCGAACAGGTCCTTGCGGTAGATCATGACGCGGGCGCCGGCGTAGTACGGGACGGCGTAGGTCTTGGAGTGGTCGGCCGACTGGCCGGAGGCGGCCAGCGAGTCCAGCCACCTGTCCGAGTTGTCGAACTTGCTCTTGACCGAGGTCAGGTCGACGAAGGACTCGGCGTCGATGTACTTCGCGGCCTGGGTGTTGCCGATCTCGATCGCGTCGGGCGCGTTGTCCGAGAGCAGGGCGGTGTCGACCTTGGTGGTGTAGTTGGACCAGGTCTGCCACTGGATCTCGACGTCGGCGCCGGTCTCGTTCTTGAACTGGGTCTTCGCGGCCTCGACGACCTCGTTCCACTGCTTCTGGGCGTCGTCCATCAGCCAGACGGTGATCTTCTTGCCCTTGCCGTCCTTGCTCAGGACCTCGGAGGACTTGCTACCGCTGTCGGACGAAGAAGACGAGGAGCAAGCCGAGGCGACGAGCACGGTGGCGATAGCGGCCACGGCTGCGATCTTGCGGTTCAAACCATCCTCCAGAGGGATGAGCAAGGTAGGGCACCGGGCTGCTGGGCCGGCTGGCCGGGAGCTGCGTCGTGCCGTATGGGGGAACGTCACCGGATGACACGGGCACGAACCGCCGTCTCCGGCGGGCCGATCCGTGAGGTGGAGTAGACCATTGGTTTAGACCAACGCCTGGAGGTTGGCATGGACCAATGACGAGCGTCAAGGGTTCAAAGAGCGGTTGCACAAGCCGTTATCAACGCTTGACTCGGTCGTGTTGGACTGGACCAAGCCGGGGAGGAAACGGGACCTATCGGGACATCGGGCCGTGACCTTCCGGTGTCGCGGGCCGCGTCCGCTGCATGGCTATGAGGGCATGTCAAGTACGAGTACCGGCCAGCGGGCGAGGGTCGCGCGCAAGGGTGCCGCGCCGCGCGGCCGCGTGGCCCGACCGCCCGGGCCCCGGGTGCGGGGCCACCAGGGCGCGGGGCGCGGGGCGGGGCGAAAGCGGCGGAGTTTCCCGGCTTAATGTCGCGGACCAATAGCGGGGGCGCCCTCCCCGGTTTTCCGGCCGGGTTCGGCAATGGCCGGGGCGGGAATCCCGGTCGGCGGTTCCGCGGATTTCCCGGATGCCCGCGGCCGGACGCCCGCGGGGTCGGTGTTTTGCGGCGGCCCCGGCTCGGGCGACGCCCGCGCGCGGGCCCGCGCGCGAGGGCTGCGCGCCGCGCCGCCGCAGGTCCCGGCGCCGGGCGGGGTCGACGGCGGCGGCGCCCGGGCGGCGCCGATCCCGTCCGGGGGTGAACTCGTGCGTATCCGACGGGTGGTGGCTCCGGCCCCCGGCCGGGCGGGGGCGGGACGGGCGGGCGACCACCGGCCGGGGCGTCGGATAAAGCGGGGTGCGGGGATTCCGGGAATTGCCCTTGATCCATTCGCCTCACCGAGGGTCACCTTAAGTGAGCCTAAAGTCATGCGCGGGGCGCGGCCCCCCGGGGTGGTTGACGTGGTCGGGCCAAGGAAGGCAACGGATTGACAACGAGCAGGGTGCGAAACAGCACCCGCGTTGACGCCCCAAAATGGTCTAGGCCAAGATCCGGAAATCTGGTCTGTACCACTGCGCAGACCTCCCCGTCCCCATCCGGAGGATTGCGTGAAGCGTCAGGTACTGGCCACGCTCAGCACCGCTGCCCTGTTGGCCACCGCCGCAGGCTGCTCGTCCGGCAGCCCGTCGCCTTCGCCGACGACCGTCGACACGAAGACCTTGACCGGCACCGTCACCGTCTGGTTGATGAACGACGCCCAGAAGAGCTGGCCCGAACTGGTGCAGCAGGTCAACGACGAGTTCGCGGAGAAGTACCCGAAGGTCCAGATCAAGCTCAGCTACCACGACTGGACGAACAAGGTCTCCGAGCTGGACGCCGCGATCGCCGCCGGGTCCGCCCCGGACGTGGTCGAGCTCGGCAACACCGAGACCCTGAAGTACATCGTCAACGGCTCGCTGCTGAAGGTGGACCGGGGCACCTTCGACAACTCCGACAACTGGATCAAGGGCCTCTCCGACACCTGCACCTACAAGGACGCGCTCTACTGCGTCCCCTACTACGCGGGCGCCCGCGTCGGCCTCTACAACTCGAAGATGTTCCAGGACGCCACCGGCTCCGCGGACCTCCCGCAGGACGAGGACGCCATGCTCGGCGCCCTCGACAAGGTCGCGAACAAGTACAAGGGCGTCCCCGGCTACTCGGCGCTGTACCTGCCCGGCCCCTACTGGTACGCCGCGATGTCCTACGTCACCGCGTACGGCGGCTCGATCGCCCGCTTCGACTCGGCCGGCAACTGGCACGGCACCCTGCACGAGGCCAAGTCCCAGCAGGGCCTGCAGCACTTCGTCGACCTGGTGAAGAAGTACAACAAGAGCGGCGACCTCAAGGTCAACGAGCAGGACCAGGCCAAGGTGCTCGGCCACGAGAAGGCCGGCCTGATCTACGCCAACGGCTGGGAGCAGAGCGTCGCCACCGCCCCGATCACCGGCACCCCGGCGCTGCAGGACGTGCTCAAGGTCGCCGCGATGCCCGGCCCCGCCGGGAAGCCGCTGCCCTCCTTCATCGGCGGCTCCGACCTGGCGGTCACCGCCAAGACGCAGAACGCGCAGGCGGCCACCGACTGGGTGCGGATGTTCACCAGCGCCAAGTCCGAGCAGGTGCTGGCCGACAAGGACACCCTGCCGAACAACCTGGTCCAGCTGGCCCCGCTGAAGGACAAGCCCACCACCGCCGCGGCCGCCAACGCCGTCCAGGACGCCTGGTTCACCCCGCTGGCGCCCGGCTGGGGCGCGGTCGAGAAGCAGAACGTCCTGGTCAACATGCTGAACGCGGTCTTCGCGGGCAAGAGCGTCGAGGACGCCACCAAGGAGGCCGACGCCCAGATCGACCAGCTGATCAACAACGCGGGCTGACCGGGACGCCGACCGCCCGGTCGGCGTTCCGAGGCTCGGGACCGGGGCCCGCGGAGTGTGCTGCGGGGCCCGGTCGCACGTAGGATCGGCACAGAACAGTTCCATGCAGCGAGGGTGCGGACTCGCCGCCGTTCAGAGGTCCCCGTCGGGCGTCCCGCCCCACGGGGTAGAACCATCTCTCCACGGAGGCACACCCCGATGTCCGACCCGCAGACTGTTTCCGTACCCGGCAGGATCATGTCGGCGGAGATGGCCGAGCAGCCGGCCGTCCTGCAGCGCATCCTCGACGAGGGCGCGCCCGCGATCCGTGAGATCGCCGCGCAGATCGCCGCCCGCAACCCGCGCTTCGTCCTGCTGACCGCCCGCGGGACCTCCGACAACGCCGCGCTGTACGCGAAGTACCTGATCGAGGTGCTGCTCGGCAAGCCGGCTGGCCTGACCTCGATGTCCACCACCACCGCGTACGGCGCCAAGCCGGACCTCACCGACTGCCTGGTCGTCACGGTCAGCCAGTCCGGCGGCTCGCCCGACCTGGTGGCCTCCACCAAGGCGGCCCGCGAGGCCGGTGCGATCACCCTGGCGGTCACCAACAACGCCGCCTCGCCGCTCGCCGAGGTCTCCGAGTTCCACATCGACGTGCTGGCCGGCCCGGAGAAGGCGCTGCCCGCCACCAAGACCTACACCGCCGAGCTGCTGGCGCTGTACCTGTTCGTCGAGGGCCTGCGCGGCGGCGACGGCTCCGCGGCGAAGGCGCTGCCCGAGCTGGCGGCGGGCATCCTGGCCCGGCAGGGCGAGGTCAAGGACCTGGCCGAGCGCTACCGCTTCGCCCAGCGCCTGGTGATCACCTCGCGCGGCTACGGCTACCCGACCGCCCGCGAGGCGGCGCTGAAGCTGATGGAGACCACCTACATCCCGGCCTCCCCGTTCTCCGGCGCCGACCTGCTGCACGGCCCGCTGGCCATGGTGGACAACGTCTCCCCGGTCATCGCGATCGTCCCGGACGGCAAGGGCGGCGAGGCCCTGCAGCCCGTCCTGGACCGCCTGCGCGGCCGCGGCGCCGACCTGGTGGTGATCGGCCAGCAGAGCCAGGTCGACGCCGCCAGCGCGGGCTTCGCGCTGCCGGCCGGCGTGCCCGAGGAGGTCCAGCCGATCCTGGAGATCCTGCCGCTGCAGTTGCTGGCGTACGAGGTCACCATCGCCCGCGGCCAGGACCCGGACGCCCCCCGCGCGCTCGCCAAGGTCACCGAGACCCACTGAGACGCGCGAAGCCGCCCCCGCGAGGTGCTGCGGGGGCGGCTTCGTCGTGTCCGGGGGCGTGCGCCGAAAGCCTCGCCGGAGGAAAGGCGCCGGAGGGGCCCCGGGCGGGGCCGGAAAACACTACGGGCCACGGCGCCGACACGGGACCCTCAACCCGTGCGGCACCGTAGCCCGGAGCTGTATGCCGGAGGCGGGGACCGTCCGAGGGTTGTGCGGGACCCTCGAACGACGCCTCCGACCGAGGAGGGGCCTCGCGCGGTCAGGGCAGTTGCGCGGAGGGCCTCTCCTTGGTGCATGTTCATTGTGGACTAGACCAATCTGGGTTGTCCAGAGGCGGTCCGCAATTGGTCTGGACAACGTACGGGCAGGTGGACGGCGATACGCTCACCGTGTGCCCTCGCTGAACGAACTCGTCCGCCGCCACACCACCCTCACCGGTGCCGACGTGGAGTGGCTGCACCTCCTGGTCTCGGAGTGGCAGCTGCTCTCCGACCTGTCCTTCGCCGACCTGGTGCTGTGGATCCCCACCTGGGACGGCATCCGCTACGTCTCGGTGGCCCAGATGCGGCCCAACACCGGCCCCACCTCGTACCAGGACGACATGGTCGGCCACCTGGTGCCGCGCGGTCGCCGCCCGCTGCTGGACGCCGCCTACGACGAGGGGCGGATCGTCCGCGAGGGCGACCCGGAGTGGCGGGAGGAGGTGCCGGTGCGGGTGGAGTCCATCCCGGTGCGACGGGACGGCAAGGTGCTCGGCGTGATCGCCCGCAACACCAACCTGCTGACCGTCCGCACCCCCAGCCGGCTGGAGCTCACCTACCTGCAGAGCGCCTCCGACCTGGCCCAGATGATCGCGGCCGGCAGCTTCCCCTTCCCGGGCGCCGAGCAGGCCGACATGGACGCCGCCCCGCGGGTCGGCGACGGCCTGATCCGGCTCGACGTGGAGGGCGTGGTGACGTACGCCAGCCCCAACGCGCTCTCCGCCTACCACCGGCTCGGGCTGACCACCGACCTGGTGGGCAGTCACCTCGGGCGCACCACCGCCGAACTGGTGCCGCCCAGCCGCGGCGCGGTGCACGAGGCGCTGGTGAAGATGGCCAGCGGCTGGGCGCCCCGGCAGACCGAGGTCGAGGCGCAGGGCGGCGTGGTGACCCTGCGGACCATCCCGCTCAAGCCCAAGGGCACCCCCACCGGCTCCCTGGTGCTCTGCCGGGACGTCACCGAACTGCGGCGCCGCGACCGCGAGTTGATGACCAAGGACGCCACCATCCGGGAGATCCACCACCGGGTGAAGAACAACCTGCAGACCGTCGCCGCCCTGCTGCGGCTGCAGTCCCGCCGGATGGACTCGCCGGCAGGCCGGGCCGCCCTGGACGAGGCCGTCCGCCGGGTCGGCTCGATCGCCATCGTGCACGAGACGCTCTCGCAGGCCCTGGACGAGTCGGTGGCCTTCGACGAGATCGCCGACCGGGTGCTGGCGATGGTGATGGAACTCTCCCAGGACGGACGGGTGGTGGCCCGCCGCAGCGGCTCCTTCGGCATCCTGTCCGCCGAGGTCGCCACCCCGCTGGCGATGATCCTCACCGAACTCACCCAGAACGCCCTGGAGCACGCCTTCGGCCCCAGCGCCTCCGGCAACCTGGAGGTCAGCGCGCTGCGCGGCCGCGCCCCGTCGAGCGGCAAGGGCTGGTCGGACACCTGGAACAACGGCGCCAAGCCCGAGGAGTACCTGCTGATCACCGTGCAGGACGACGGCCGCGGCATGCCCGAGGGCTTCGACCCGCAGCAGGCCGGCAACCTCGGCCTGCAGATCGTCCGCACCCTGGCCACCGGCGAACTCGGCGGCACCTTCGACATGGTGGCCGCGCCCGACGGTGGCACCAAGGTGGTGCTGGAGATCCCCGTCCGCTAGCGGGCTGCGCCCTGCCGGGCGTCCTGCCTGCCGGACCGCCCGGCAGGCAGGACGCCGGGGGCAGGGGCTCCGGAGACAGAAACGAGGCCCTGCCGACCGGGGGGGGGTGGGTCGGCAGGGCCTCTCGACCCGGTCCGGCCGTCGGGGGGAGTCGGCCGGAACGGGGGCTTCTGTGGTGGCGCGACGCCCGCCTCCGTGCGTTGCACACGGTGAGCGCCACAGGGCAACAATATTGCTCTAAGTGAACAGTATCAAGTGCCCGGACGGCTCGCGTCGTCGGCCCCGCGGATCGAGCGGGGCCCGTTCGGGAAGGCTCGGCCGGCCAATCGCGGCCGAACCCTTGATCGTGGGTTGATCCGTACTGCTCGCCGACGGTGCGTCAGCAGGTGTGTCAGGCGGTGCGGGCGCGGTTGCGGGCAGCGCGGCGCTTCATCGCACGACGCTCGTCCTCGCTCATGCCGCCCCAGACGCCGGCGTCCTGGCCGGTCTCCAGCGCCCACTGCAGGCACTGCTCCATCACGGGACAACGGCGGCACACGGCCTTGGCTTCCTCGATCTGCAGCAGAGCAGGGCCGGTGTTCCCGATCGGGAAGAACAGCTCCGGGTCCTCTTCGCGGCAGACAGCGCGGTGGCGCCAGTCCATGGTCGTCCAACTCCTCCGGTCGCGGGCGGGTGGCCCGTGACTCACTCGAATGGCTTGTGAATGTGAACGCTTTCACGAATCCCGCAACAGCAAAAGGGACCTAAGGCCCATCGGGCCCGGGCGGTCTGTGCTGAGGGGGGTTCGGCGATTCGAGGGGCTCTCCCGCGGGTCCCGCTGCGGTGTGTCCCGATCGCCATGTAGAGGTTCGCAAACCTCGGAGCTGGATACAACCCCCTTCGGCAAGAAATTTTTGATTCTTCGGTGTCGCCTACCTCACAGGCAGTACTTCTATGGGGTGAAGGGGCTCGAACGTTCGAGAGCAAGGCGACGCCCCCCTTCTGGTCACACAATCACACGCAGTGCCCGTCGTACGCCTGTGAAACTGACGCGACTCCTGTCTCCAAGGTGGTCCCCGTCGACCTGAAACGGGGCCGGTTCCTCTGAAACCAAGGTGAAGTGCCGAACGTCGTGATAGGAGACGAGGTGCTTGCCGGAGGGCCCGGCGGGGCGTGCACCGCCCTCCGGGGCGGGCAGCGGGCGGAGAATCTGACGGACCGTTCGAGCGGTCCGGAACGCGGTCATTCGAGTGATGCCGAAGATGTCGAGATCGGTTTCGAAGGACGCGGCGGGGGAGGGGAACACCGGACGGGAACCCAGGAAGGTCCATGGCGAGGTGTTGGAGACTATGGCCATCACCATGCCCGGCACCGGGTCCCGGCCGTTGATCTCCAGGGAGATCGGCCCCGAACGGCGGTGTTCACGCTCGGTGACGTAGTGCCGGAGCGCCTCGACGACGTAGAGCGCGTGCGTGGATTTGCGCCCCGCACGGCGCTGGCGCTCCACCCGGCCGACCACGCCCGCGTCGAAGCCCAGGCCCGCGGTGAAGGTGAACCAGCGGTCCGGCAGCCCGTCGGTCAGCGCCTTGCCCAGGCCGATCGCCCGCTCCCGGCGGTCCGCCAGCGCGTCCAGCAGCGCGCCCGTCGCCTCCACCGGGTCGTTCGGCAGGCCCAGCGCCCGGGCGAACACGTTGGTCGAACCGCCCGGCACCACCGCCAGCCGCGGCACCCGCTCGCCCGGACCGTGCGCCAGCAGGCCGTTCACCACCTCGTTGACCGTGCCGTCGCCGCCCAGCGCCACCACCAGGTCCACCGAGCCGTCCTCGGCCACCTGCTGGGCCAGGTCGCGGGCGTGGCCGCGGTACTGGGTCTGCGCGACCTCCAGCTTCAGGTCGCTGCGCAGGGCATGGGTCAGGACGTCCCGGGTCCGGCCACTGGTGGTGGTCGCCTTCGGGTTCACGACCAGGAGAGCGCGCATGGTGATCAGCCTACGACCCGCCCGGGACGGGCCGACCGTTACCCTGGCCCGGTGACCGCTGAATCCGCCCCCGCCACCGCTCCCGCCACCGCCCGGCCCGTTCCGCTGCTCGTCGGCGCGGCGCTCACCGCGCTGGAGGGCGCGGCGATGGCCGGCTGGGGCGTCTACAACCTGGTCTCCGGCTTCACCGGCGCGGACGCCGACTTCGGCCGCGCCGAGCTCGGCGGCGTCGTCCTGCTGCTGATGGGCCTGCTGCCGCTGCTGGCCGGCCGCGCCCTGCTGCGCGGGCAGCGCTGGGGCCGCAGCCCCGCCGTGCTCACCAACTCCATCTGCCTGCCCGTCGCGTACTACATGTGGCAGTCCGGCGGCGCGATGGCCGCCGTCGGCGTCGCGGTCGGCCTGCTCGGGCTGGTCGGCATCGGCACCCTGCTCAACCCCCGGGTCACCGCGGTGCTGTACGGCACGCCCGGCGACGGGCCGCAGTAGCCCCCGCGGACGCCCGGACGTCCGGACAGCGCGCAGGGCCCGTCCCCGGGTGGGGACGGGCCCTGCGCGCGTGCCACGGGCCGCTGCGGGCGGCCCTACTCCTCGACCAGCAGCTTCTCGCGCAACTGGGCCAGGGTGCGGGCCAGCAGCCGGGAGACGTGCATCTGCGAGATGCCCACCTCGGCCGCGATCTGCGACTGGGTCATGTTCCGGAAGAACCGCAGCACCAGGATCTTCTGCTCCCGGGGCGGCAACTGGGCCAGCAGCGGCTTCAGCGACTCCCGGTACTCGACGCCCTCCAGCGCCTCGTCGGTCGCGCCCAGGGTGTCCGCCACCGCGGGCGACTCGTCGTCGCTGTCCGGCACGTCCAGCGAGAGGGTGGAGTACGCGTTGGCGGACTCCAGGCCCTCCAGCACGTCCTCCTCCGTGATGCCCAGGTGCTCGGCCAGCTCGTGCACCGTCGGCGACCGGCCGTGCCGCTGGGACAGCTCGCTGGTCGCCGTGGTCAGCGACAGCCGCAGCTCCTGCAGGCGGCGCGGCACCCGCACCGCCCAGCCCTTGTCGCGGAAGTGCCGCTTGATCTCGCCGACGATGGTCGGCGTCGCGTACGTGGAGAACTCCACCCCGCGCTCGTGGTCGAACCGGTCCACCGACTTGATCAGGCCGATGGTGGCGACCTGGGTCAGGTCGTCCAGCGGCTCGCCGCGGTTGCGGAAGCGCCGGGCCAGGTGCTCCACCAGCGGGATGTGCATCCGGACCAGCTGGTTGCGGATCTCCACCCGCTCCGCCGACCCCTCCGGCAGCTCGGACAGCCGCACGAACAGCGCCCGGGCCGCCTCCCGGTCCGGGGCGCCGCTGCGGTGCCCCTGGGCCGGCACGGTCGAGCGGACGACCTCGGCGGCCGCTGCCGGACCGTCGTCCGCCACGGGCGCGACCGCGGGCGCCGTCTCGGGCCCGGGCGCCGCCTCGGGCAGCTCGGGCTTCGGGTCGGTCGGCTGGCTCATCCGGTGGGAGTCCTTCGGGGGGGCTTCGTCAGGGGTGGCGGGGCGGGCGACGCTCGCCTGCGGCGGTACGACGGCAACTGTGCGGTCCAGATCACTCACGGCGATCACCCGTTCCGTTCCGAGAACACGTCACTACCTACGGCTGGCCCGGCGACCCGCCGCGCTTCTTGTGCAGGCTGATGGAGACCGTGTTGTCCGGGCCCACCGTCGAGTCGACCTCACCGGCCAGCGCGGAGAGCACCGTCCAGGCGAAGGTGTCCCGCTCCGGGGCCCGGCCGTCGGTGGTCGGGGCGGAGACCGTGACCCGCAGCGAATCGCCCACCAACTGGAAGACGCAGCTCAGGATCGAGCCGGGCACGGCCTGTTGGAGCAGGATCGCGCACGCCTCGTCCACCGCGATCCGGAGATCCTCGATCTCGTCCAGGGTGAAGTCGAGCCGGGCCGCGAGACCGGCCGTCGCCGTCCGCAGCACCGAGAGATAGGCACCCGCCGCGGGCAGCCGGACCTCAACGAAGTCCTTCGCTCCGGGCTCGCCGTCGATCTGGGACACCCTCACCTCCTGGGTGACGCACGGTGCTTGCGGCCGGGGAGCTGCCAACACCACTGGCTCGGTTCAACTGCCTTGTGCCCCGAGACGTTACCGCGCCCGGGGGTGGTCTGTCGTGATCTCGCGCCACCGTCACGGGAACGGGGGACCACGGTTCGAACGGGCGCGTTCAACGCGGCTCGGAGCCGAGCGCGGTGAGCGCGCCGTCGGTCAGCCGGAAGACCGTCCACTCGTCCATCGGCACCGCGCCGAGCGACTTGTAGAAGCCGATCGACGGCTCGTTCCAGTCCAGCACCGACCACTCCAGGCGCTGGTAGCCGCGCTCCACGCAGATCCGGGCCAGCTCGGTCAGCAGCGCCTTGCCGTGGCCGCCGCCGCGCTTCTCCGGGCGGACGTAGAGGTCTTCCAGGTAGATGCCGTGCGTGCCGCGCCAGGTCGAGAAGTTGCGGAACCAGAGCGCGAAACCGACCCGCTCGCCGGACTCCTCCTCGGCGATCAGGCCGAACACCGCGGGGTGCTCGCCGAACAGCGCGTCGTGCAGTTGCTCCTCGGTGGCCTTCGCCTCGGGCAGGGCCCGCTCGTACTCGGCGAGTTCGCGGATCATGGCGTGGACGAAGGGGACGTCGGCGGGGGTCGCGGTGCGGATCATACGGTCGAGCGTACTCATCTCACCCCTTCATCCGGAAAGGCCTTTATGCCCGGGACGCCGCGGCCGGAAACGGACTCCGGACGGCGCGCCCCGGGCACGGGCGCGGGCGCGGGGCGGGCGCGGGGTCAGGCGGACTGCCGGGCGCGCAGCGCGTTCAGCAGGGCGGCGCCGCGCTCGGCGTCGTCGACGCTGACGGCGAAGTCGTGGCCGGTGGCCGACACCCGCACCACCAGGCACTCGCCGGAGCGCAGCATCACCGTGGTGCCCAGCCCGCTCAACCGGTAGCCCCAGCCGCCGACCTGGGAGGGCAGCCGCCGCTCGACCCGGGCCGAGTCGAGCGCGGACAGCGCCCAGCGGCGGGTCGGCAGGCCGAACGGGCCCAGCGCCACCTCCAGACCGGCCTCGGAGACCCGGACCCGCACCGAGGAGCAGCACGCGGCGGACAGGCCGACCACCGCCAGCACCGCGAACAGCGGCCACCCCCACCCGGCCCCGAACAGGCCCGTCGCGGCGCCCAGCAGCACCACCGCGGCCGCCGGGCCGCTGACCGCCGCGACCACCTGCAGCGGGCGGTTCGCGGCCCGGGAGAACCACACCAGGCGCTCGCCCTCGGCCAGTTCCAGCACCGGGCCCGCGGGCGCCGGGGGAGCGGCCGCGGACAGGCCGCGCCCGCCCAGCAGCCGCACCGCCGCGCCGGTCAGCAGCGCGGCCGCGAGGGCGCCGAGGAACCAGCCGACCGGGAGTGCGGCCCCGTGCCAGTCGGTGCGGTCGAGGTTGGCCCGGACCGCGGCGGCCTGCAGCCCGAGGAACAGCACGCCGCCCGCCAGCAGGGCGGCCAGGTTCCAGACCCGCAGCAGCGCGTCGCCCCGGCGCAGGACCAGCAGGCCCGCCGCACCCAGCACCGCCCAGATCAGCGCGGGCACCAGGCAGGCCGCCCACAGCGGCATCGACCCGTTCGCGGTGCTGCCGCGCCAGTGGGTGGCCAGCCGGTCGGGCAGCCGGTCGGCGACGGTCAGCGGCAGCGCGGCGGTCAGCGCCGCCGTGCCCGCCACCCAGAGCGTCGGCCACCGCAGGCCGCCCCGCTTCGTGCGCTCCTGCCCGGTCACGGCATCCCCTTGATCAGCTCGATGAGTTCGTCCCTGCTGTAGCCGCTCCGGGCGGCCTCCGCGACCAGGGCGCGGGCCTGCTCCAGCAGTCCGGAACGCCGGTCGGCCCCGGCCGCGACGGTCACGCCCCGGCCCCGGCGGAACTCCAGCACCCCGGCGTCGCGCAGGTCGCGCAGACCGCGCAGCACGGTGTTGACGTTCACGTCGAGCGCCTCGGCGAGGTCCCGCGCGGAGGGCAGCCGGTCGCCGGGGCGGCACTCGCCCTCGGCGACGGCGCGGCGGACGGCGGCGGCGACCTGCTCGTGCAGGGGCCGGGTGTCCCTGGTGTCCAGTCTCAGCAACATGGTGCTAATGAAACTAGCACCATTGATTCCATGGGGGGAAGTGGGTAGTGCGGGCGGTGGCGGGCGGAGAGGGAGCCCGGGCGGGCGGGCGCGGGGCGGGACGACGGGGAAGCGGGGTGGCGGCAGGCGGCGCAGGGCGGTGGGGTGGCGGGGGCGTTCGGTCCGGAAAACGCGGACACCCGGCTGCCGGGCCCCGCGGGCGGGGTGGTGGCAGCCGGGTGTCCGGCGCGGTCCGACGGAGGGTCAGGCCTTCTTGGTCTCCCAGAAGATCGCGTCGATCTCGGCGATCAGGTCCAGCAGGGCCTGGCCGGTCGCCGGGTCGGTGGACGCCTTGGCGGCCGAGGCGGCCTTGCCGGCGCGGTTGAACAGGTCGTGCAGACCCGGGTAGGCCTCGAAGTGCGGGGCCTTGAAGTAGTCGGTGTGCAGCACGGAGAGGTGGTGCTTGACCAGCTCGGCGCGCTCCTCCTTGATGACGATGGCGCGAGCCCGGAACTCGGGGTCCTCGTTGGCCTGGTACTTCTCCTGAGTGGCCTTCACGGACTCGGCCTCGATGCGGGCCTGGGCCGGGTCGTACACGCCGCAGGGCAGGTCGCAGTGGGCGTGGACGGTGACTCGCGGAGCAAACAGACGAGAGAACATGGGGGTCCTTCCTTAGATCGTCTTCCCGGGCCCGAGATTACCCTCACGGCAGGCCGAAATCGCCGTCGGCCCGGTGGCCTAGGGCAAAAGAAGGAGTTCGAATCGTGCGATATGGGACACCTCTCGGCGTGGCCGACGTCGCCGGGCCGTCGATGCGGCGGCTGCTCTCCGACGGCGACCGGGTGCTGGTGCGCTACGGGGCGCCGCTGCGGCCGGGGGCGATCGCGCTGTTCCGGCACCCGCTGCAGCAGGACCTGTTGGTGGTGAAGCGGGCGGTGGGGCGGCGGCCGGGCGGGTGGTGGATGCTCTCCGACAACCCGCTGGTGCGCACCGACAGCCGCGAGTACGGCGCGGTGCCGGACGAGTTGGTGCTGGGCCGGGTGCTGCTGCGGCTGGCGCCCCGCCCGGCCTGGCTGGCGCCGGGGCGGCGGGTGGAGCGGGCGCTGCGCGAGCGGGTGCGGCGCGGGCGCGGGCCGCGGCTGGCCGAGCGGCTGGGCGTCAGCGTGCCGTTCGACGAGGAACCGTGACGGGTCGTCAGCCCTGGGCGGCCAGGGTGCGCTGGGCCTCCTGGCGCTTGCGGGCCCGGTAGGCGGCGACGTTGGCGCGGGTCGCGCAGCGGTCGGAGCAGTAGCGGCGGGAGCGGTTGGTGGAGGTGTCGAGGTAGGCGTTGCGGCAGGGGGCGGCCTGGCAGATGCCGAGCCGGTCGACGCCGAGGCCGGTGAGGTGGATGGCCAGGCCCATGCAGGCGACGGCGGCGTAGTTGGCGGCCGCGGTGGGGGCGTTGTCGGCGAGGTGGAGGTGCCAGTTGGGGCGGCCGGTGTCGTCCAGGTCGTCGTGGCCGGAGACCAGCGGGCTGACGGGGTACTCCACCATCAGGCTGTTGAGCAGGTCGACGGCCCGGACGTCCTCGCCCCCGGCGGCGGCCTCGAACACCCCGCGCAGCCGGGTGCGGACGGCGCGCAGCCGGGGCAGGTCGGCCTCGTCGGCGAGCGCGGCGGCCCGGGAGGGTTCGCCGAACAGGGACCGGACGGCGTCCACCGAGGTGAGGTCGTCGGTGCCGCGGCCGGGTTCCTCGCTGTTGACCAGCCGGACGGCGAAGTCGGCGTACGAGGCGAGCTCCACGGGGGTCCTTCCGGACGGGATGTAACGGGCTGATTGACTCCAGGGTATTACAGGTGCGGGCGGACGTGCCGGTGCCCGCCGTGCGCGGGGGCGCAGGGCGGGCACCGGGGGCGTACGGGTGTGCGGGTCAGAGCACCTTGGAGAGGAACGCGCGGGTGCGCTCGTGCTGCGGGTTGCCGAGCACCTCGCGCGGGTGGCCGGACTCGACCACCACGCCGCCGTCCATGAACACCAGCGCGTCGCCGACCTCGCGGGCGAAGCCCATCTCGTGGGTGACCACGATCATCGTCATGCCGTCCTCGGCGAGGCCGCGCATCACGTCCAGCACGTCGCCGACCAGTTCGGGGTCGAGCGCCGAGGTGGGCTCGTCGAACAGCATCAGCTTGGGCTGCATGGCCAGCGCCCGGGCGATGGCCACCCGCTGCTGCTGGCCGCCGGAGAGCTGGGACGGGTAGTTGCCGGCCTTGTCGGCCAGTCCGACCCGCTCCAGCAGGGCCATCGCGCGCTCCTTGGCGGCGGCCCGGCTCTCCTTCTTGACCTGCACCGGCGCCTCGGTGACGTTCTCCAGCGCGGTCATGTGCGGGAAGAGGTTGAAGCGCTGGAAGACCATGCCGATGTCCCGGCGCTTGAGCGCGACCTCGCGGTCCTTGAGCTCGTGGAGCCGGTCGCCCTTCTGCCGGTAGCCGACCAGTTCGCCGTCGACGTACAGCCGTCCGGCGTTGATCTTCTCCAGGTGGTTGATGCAGCGCAGGAAGGTGGACTTGCCGGAGCCGGACGGGCCGACCAGGCAGAACACCTCGCTCTGCCGCACCTCCAGGTCGATGCCCTTGAGCACCTCGACCTGGCCGTAGGACTTGTGCACGCCCTCGGCCCGGACCATCGGACGGTCAGGGGCCTGCGGCTTGGACAGGTCGGTCATGCGTCCTTCCCTCCGTCCGGAGCGCCGGGCGGCGTGTCGCCGGGCGGGGTGTCGCCGGGCGCCGAGGGCGCCGCCGGGCTCGCGGGCGCCGCCGCCTTCGCCGGGGCGCGGCCGGCGAAGAGGGCGCGCACCCGCTGCAGCGGGGTGGGCGGCAGCGTCCGGTTGGCGCCGCGGGCGTAGTACCGCTCCAGGTAGTACTGGCCGACCGTCAGGATCGAGGTCAGCAGCAGGTAGTAGATCGAGATCGCGATCATCGCCGCGATCGGCTTGTAGGTGCGGGTGGAGATGTCGTGACCGGCGGTGAACAGCTCCACCAGCGAGATCACCTGCACCAGCGAGGTGGTCTTCAGCATCGAGATGGTCTCGTTGCCGGTCGGCGGGATGATCACCCGCATCGCCTGCGGCAGCACGATCCGGCGCAGCACGGTGGCCCGGCTCATGCCGAGCGCGTGCGCGGCCTCGGACTGGCCCTCGTCCACCGACTGGATGCCGGCCCGGACGATCTCCGCCATGTAGGCGGCCTCGTTGAGGCCGAGGCCGAGCAGGGCGGCGGTGAACACCGGCACCAGGGTGTTGGACTCCTGGGACCAGAAGGACGGCCCGAACGGGATGCCGAGCGAGATCTCCTTCCACAGGAAGCCGATGTTGTTCCAGAGCACCAGCTGCACCAGCACCGGGGTGCCGCGGAAGACCCAGATGTAGACCCAGGCGGTGCCGGAGAGCACGGGGTTCTTCGACAGCCGCATCACGGCCAGCAGCACGCCGCCGACCACGCCCATCAGCATGGACAGCGCGGTCAGCTCCAGAGTGACCCAGATGCCGTGCACCACGGTGGGGTCGCGCAGCGTGGCGCCGACGAAGTCCCAGTCCAGCGCGGGGTTGGTGAGCAGGACGTGCAGCAGCATCGCGGCGAGCACGGCGACGACAGCGACGGAGACCCAGCGGCCGGGGTGGCGGACGGGAACGGCCCTGATGGTCTCGGGCCGCCCCTGCTGCGCCGACCCCTGGTCGGTCTTTTCCACGTGATTACCTCGTCGGGGGATCGAGCGGCGGAGGGTCAGCCCTTGCCGGCGGGGTTGATCTCGGAGGTGTTGACCGCCCCCGCGGAGACGCCCCACTTGTCGAGGATGGTCTTGTAGGTGCCGTCCGCCATCAGCGACTGGATCGCGCCCTGGACGGCCTTGCTGAGCGGCGAGTCCTTGGCCAGGATCACGCCGTACGGGGCGGCGCCGTAGGTCTCGCCGAGCTTCTCCAGCTGGCCGCCGGTCTGCTTGAGGGCGTAGTCGACGACCGGGGAGTCGGCCAGCATGACCTGGTCGCGGCCGGAGACGAGCGACTGGGCGACGTCGGTCTGCAGGGCGAAGCGGTCGCCGTCGTTCGGGATGGCGGGCTTGCCGGCCTTGGCGCAGTCCGGGTTGCGGGTGTCCTTGATCTCGTCGGCCTGGGTGGTGCCGTCCTGGACCGCGACCTTCTTGCCGCACAGGTCGTCCAGGACGATCTTGTCCGGGTTGCCCTTCTTCACGGCGGCGGAGGTGCCGGCCGAGAAGTAGGTGACCATGTCGACCTGCGCCTCGCGGTCCTTGGTGTCGGTGAAGGAGCTCATGCCGAGCTGGTACTTGTTCGACTGGATGCCGGGGATGATGTCGGTGAAGCCGGCGCTCTGGAAGTCGGCGGTCAGGCCGAGCTTCTGGGCGATGGCCACGCCCAGGTCGACGTCCATGCCGACGATCTTGCCCTTCTCGTCCTTGAACTCGTTGGGCGCGTACGAGGTGTCGGAGCCGACGACCAGCTTGCCGCCGGACTTGAGCTCGGCCGGGACGAGGGCGGCCAGCGCCGGGTCGGCCTGGACGGCCGGGATGGCCTGGGTGGGGATCGGGGCGGCGCCCGAGGTGGTGGTGGTGCCGGTGCTGGAACTGCCGCAGGCGGTGAGGAGCAGCGAACCGGCCGCGAGGGCCGCGGTCGCGGCGATCGGCCGCAGGCGCGGGGAACGGGCAGCGGGCATGGGGGTCTCTCCTCCTGGAGTCGGACGGTGATCGCGCTGCCGGGTGGGGTGGCGCGGTACAGCGGGGTCGTCGTTCGCCACCCTCCGCCGAGGTGACAGGTGGATCCGATGTGGGGGGAATCCTGCCACTCTGGGTGGCCAAATCATCCCCGTGGCAGATCAAAATCGGATAACAGGACTGGCTACCGTCCGTTATCCGGAGCATTTTCCCCGATCATGTCACCCGGTGCATAACCATGCACCGGGTGACCGCCTGCCGGACCGGGGCCTAGAAACTGCCGTTCACCACCGCGCTCTGCACCGCGCCGCCGCTCAGCCCCCACTTCGCCAGGACCTCGTCGTACTGCCCGTTGCGGATCAGCCGGTCCAGCGCCTTCGCCACCGCGTCCCGCAGCGCGGTGTCCTCCTTCTCGAAGGCGATCCCGTACGGCGCCACCTGCAACTGCTCGCCGACCACCTGGAACTGCCCGCCGCCCCGCCCGTGCTGCACCGCGTGCGCCGCCACCGGCGCGTCGTTCAGGTCCACCGCGGCCCGGCCCTGCGCGACCAGGGCCAGCGCCTGGTCGTCGGTCTCGGTCTCGGTCACCGTCAGCTTCCGGCCGGTCTTCTGGCACGCCTCGGCCTGCCGCTCCAGCAGCACCGCCTGCACGGTCTCCCGCTGCACCGCGGCCGTCCGCCCGCACAGGTCGTTGAGGCCGGTGATCCGCTGCGGGTTGCCCTTCGCCGCCACGATCGAGGTGCCGGTGACGAAGTAGTCGACGAAGTCCAGGCCGTCGTTGACCTTCCGGGCCTGCTCGTCGGTGCCGTCCCGGCGCTGCGGGTTGTCGGTCATCCCCGACATCACCAGGTCGTACTCGTTGGCCTGCAACCCCAGCCGCAGCCGGTCGAACGGCACGTCGCTGAACTGCACCCGCACGCCCAGCACGGCGCCCAGGGCGTTGGCCAGGTCCACGTCCAGGCCGTCCGGCTTGCCGCCGTCCGCCTTGAAGCCGATCGGCGCGTACGTCAGGTCGGAGCCGATCCGCAGCACCCCCGACGACCGGATGCGGTCCGGGAGTTGGGCGTGCAGGTCGGCCGCGGTGGCCCCGGCGTCGCTGCTGCGGCCCGACGGGGCGGCGGTGCCGCAGCCGGACAGCAGCAGCGAGCCGGTCAGCGCGGCGGCGGCGAGGGCGGCGGTGCGGGGCGTCGCCGAGGGTCTGGCGGGGGGAGTGGCCGTCGACATCTGGGGTCCTCCTGTGGGAGAGGGGGGCGGGCCCCCGCCGCTGCGCGCTGGTGTGCGCGGCCGGTGCGACGGGGCAGGACGCGTCCCGACGGGCGGGGGAACGTCCGGACAACGGTGGTCGAACACCGGATACTGCCATCCCGGCCTGCTCAGCCGGGTAGCGGGTGTGTCAGAATCTGGTATCGGGTGACCCCCGACGCAGAACTCAGACCGCCGGTTCGCCACAGGGCCGGGGTGCCGCAGGAACGGAAGCCGTCACCGGCTCCGTATCCGAAGCGCCAGCTCCCCTCCGTGTCTGCGTTCACGCCTGCGAGTGCCCGCGGACCCCTCGCTTCGGGGGCCACGCGGAACAAGAAGGACCCGGCACAGGTGCGGTGCCGACGTCCGGACGAACAACGCAGAACACCTGAAACCCTCACCCCGAGGGCGTCGCCCGACGGCTGCGCCCCGACCCGGAGACGGGTGCGCCGAAGGCGGCGCGCCCGTACTCGCGCATTGGCGCGCGACCGGGTCGAAAGTCCGTCGGACGTGCGCCTTCGCTGATATATGACGAAGAGGTCATTGTGGCAGCGGAGATCATCACCGACACCCAGAGCACCGACGATCCGGTGGACGCCGTCTTCGCGCTCCACCGCGGCGGCAAGATGGAGATCCGGGCGACCGTCCCGGTCCGCGACGCGGACGACCTGTCGCTCGCCTACACCCCGGGCGTGGCCCGGGTCTGCACCGCCATCGCCGAACAGCCCGCGCTGGTGGACGACTACACCTGGAAGGCCAACACCGTCGCCGTCGTCACCGACGGCACGGCGGTGCTCGGCCTCGGCGACATCGGCCCCAAGGCCTCGCTGCCCGTGATGGAGGGCAAGGCCATCCTGTTCAAGCAGTTCGGCGGCGTCGACGCGGTGCCGATCGCGCTGGACTGCACCGGGGTCGACGAGATCGTCGAGACCGTGGTCCGGCTGGCCCCGTCCTTCGGCGGCGTCAACCTGGAGGACATCTCCGCCCCGCGCTGCTTCGAGATCGAGAAGCGGCTCCAGGAGCGGCTCGACATCCCGGTCTTCCACGACGACCAGCACGGCACCGCGATCGTCACCACCGCCGCGCTGTGGAACGCCGCCGAGGTGACCGGCCGTCAGGTCGGCGACCTGCGCGCCGTCATCTCCGGCGCCGGTGCGGCCGGCGTCGCGATCGCCAAGATGCTGCTGGCCGCGGGCATCGGCGACGTCGCGCTCTGCGACCGCCGCGGCGTGGTCCACCAGGGCCGCGAGGACCTCACCGACGTCAAGGCGGAGATCGCGGCGCTCACCAACCGCAGCGGCCTCAAGGGCAGCCTGGCCGACGCGCTGAACGGCGCGGACGTGTTCATCGGCGTCTCCGGCGGCACCGTCCCGGAGGAGGCCGTCGCCACCATGGCGCCCGGCTGCTTCGTCTTCGCGATGGCCAACCCCACCCCGGAGATCCACCCCGAGGTCGCCCACCGGTACGCGGCGGTCGTCGCCACCGGGCGCTCGGACTTCCCGAACCAGATCAACAACGTGCTGGCCTTCCCCGGCATCTTCGCCGGTGCGCTCTCCGTCCGGGCCAGCCGGATCTCCGAGGGCATGAAGCTCGCCGCGGCGAAGGCCCTGGCGGGCGTCGTCGCCGACGAGCTGACCCCGCAGAAGGTCATCCCCTCGCCGTTCGACGAGCGGGTCGCCCCGGCGGTGACCCGCGCGGTCGCGGAGGCCGCCCGGGCGGAGGGGCTCGCCCGGATCTGATCCGATCCGCGAGCGCGATGCCGTGGGGTCCGCCCGGGGACGGGACACCGTCCGGGGCGGACCCCGCCGTCTGCGCGGGGGGCGCGGGGGCGGCGGGGCGCGGGGATGCGCAACGGCGGTGCGGGAAAAGCAATATGGGGACGTTCACAGTGAGTCGTGGTTAACGCGCGGGGGGCCGCCCGGTTAGGGTCCGGGCATGTTCGCTGCCTACGCCGCCCGCATCAGCCCCGACGACCCCCTGAGCGCCCTGGAGTTGGGCGAGGTGCCCGAGCCGGAGGCCCGGCCCGGCTGGAGCGTGGTCACGGTCAGGGCCGCCACGCTCAACCACCACGACCTGTGGTCGCTGCGCGGGGTCGGCCTGCCCGCCGAGCGGCTGCCGATGGTGCTCGGCTGCGACGCGGCGGGCGTGGACGAGGACGGCAACGAGGTGGTGATCCACTCGGTGATCGGCCAGAGCGGCCACGGGGTGGGCCCGCGCGAGACGCCGTCCATCCTGACCGAGCGCTACCAGGGCACCTTCGCCCAGCGCGTCGCGGTGCCGACCTGGAACCTGCTGCCCAAGCCGAAGGAGCTGAGCTTCGAGCAGGCCGCCTGCCTGCCCACCGCCTGGCTGACCGCGTACCGGATGCTGTTCACCAACGCCGGGGTCAGGCCCGGCGACACGGTGCTGGTGCAGGGCGCCGGGGGCGGGGTGTCGACCGCGCTGGTGGTGCTGGCGAAGGCCGCCGGGCTGCGGGTGTGGGTCACCGGCCGGGACGAGGCGAAGCGGGCCCGGGCGGTCGAGCTCGGCGCGGACGCCGCGTTCGAGAGCGGGGCGCGGCTGCCGGAGCGGGTGGACGCGGTGATGGAGACCGTCGGCGCCGCGACCTGGTCGCACTCGGTGAAGTCGCTGCGCCCGGGCGGCACGATCGTGATCTCGGGGGCGACCAGCGGGCCCAACCCGAAGTCCACCGAGCTGAACCGGATCTTCTTCCTGCAGCTCAAGGTGGTCGGCTCGACCATGGGCTCCAAGGAGGAGCTGGCCGGACTGCTGGCGCTGTGCGCCAACGCCGGGGTGCGGCCGGTGATCGACTCGGTGCTGCCGCTGAGCGACGCCCGGGAGGCGTTCGCCCGGCTGGAGCGCGGGGACGTGTTCGGCAAGCTGGTGCTCACGCCCTGACCCCGACCCGGTCGGCCCCGGGGAGAGGGCGGAGCGCCCCCGACCCGTCCTCGGGGGCGCTCCGTGTCTCGGCGGACGCGCTCAGCGCTCGTACAGGGCGCGGGCGGCGGCGGCCAGCGCCTGCTGGGCCCGGGCCAGCCGGGCGGCGTCGACGCCGCGGTCGCGGGCGGTGTCCCGGACGTGGTCGCGGAACCGGTCGAGCAGGCGCTCCAGCTCGCGGGCCGGGTCGCCGGCCGGGTCGGTGCGGGCCCAGTCGGGCAGCTCGGACGGCGCGGGGGTCCCGGCGGCGGGCGCGTCCTTGTCGAGGTCGATCCGGACGGCCGGCTCCTCGGCCGCGCCCCAGCGGGCCGCGTCCGCCAACGAGCCCAGGCCGCGGGTGAGTTCGGCCAGGCCCTCGGCCAGCCCGGCCGACCAGTCGCCGCCCGCGGCGTGCGCCTTGACCTGCTCCTCGACCCGGCGCTTGAGCCGCAGCGCCTCCTGCTGGGCGGCGGTGCGGGCGGCCCTGGACTGCTCGCGCAGCCGCTTGGCCTCGGCCTCGGCGGCCTTGGCCTGCTGCCGGGCGGCCTTCTCCTGCTCCTTGGCCCGGCGGGCCTGCTCCTTGGTCTCGGCCTTGAGCCGGGCGAACTCCTCCTTGGCCCGCTGCCAGGACTCCTGGTCGCGCCAGGGGGCCCCGCCGGAGGTGGTGGTGCCGGGGTCGGCGGCGGCCTGGTTCCAGAGCTCGGCGCGCAGGTCCTTGGCGTTGTCCCGGACGTCCTGCCGGATGGCTCCGGCGAGCTGGCCGACCGAGTCGTGGATCTCGGCCTCCAGGTCGGTCAACTCGGCCGAGCGGGAGGCGAGTTCGGCCCGGCCGGGCTCGGTGAGCCGGTAGACCTTGCGACCGCCCTCGGTGGTGTGGCTGACCAGGCCCTCGGCCTCCAGCTTGGCGAGCCGGGGGTAGACGGTGCCCGCGGAGGGCGCGTACAGGCCGTGGAAGCGCTCCTCCAGCAGGCGGATCACCTCGTAGCCGTGCCGGGGGCTCTCGTCGAGCAGCTTCAGCAGGTAGAGGCGCAGTCGCCCGTGGCCGAACACCGGTGTCATCAGGACTCCTTGGTCAGGTCGAGCGGGGCCGCCGACAGCTCCTTGGGCGGGCGCTCCTCCTCGGCTTCGGGGCGGCGCTGGACGGTGACCGCGCCGGTGACGGTGGTCACCGAGAGGCGGCCGCGGCCGGTGCCGAGCTGGCCGGAGAGCTTCTTGGAGCCCCAGCCGCCGCCGACGCTCAGTTCGGCGAAGGCGCTGGAGAGCGTACCGCTGGTGGTGCCGGCCTCGACCTTGGCGTCGGCCAGGGCGGGCAGCCGGACGCCGACCGCGCCGGAGACGGTGTTGACCGCGATGTCGGTGGGGGTGGCGGCGTCCAGGTCGAGCGTGACGGCGCCGGAGACCGAGTGGGCGCGGATCCTGGTCGCGGACCCGGCCACCAGGGTGACCGCGCCGGACACCGTGTTGACCTTCAGCTCGCCGGACAGGCCCTCGGCGTCGACGTCCCCCGAGACGGTGTTGGCGTTGACCAGGCCGGTCAGGCCGGCCAGCGTGATGGCGCCGCTGGCGCCGTGCACGCCGACCTCGCCGCCGATGCCGGAGACCGTGGCGTCGGCGGAGACGGTGCCGACCCGGATCACGGCGGCGGCCGGGACGGCCACCGTGAGGTCGGCGCGGCGCTTGCGGCGCAGGCCGGAGAAGAAGGACTTGACCGTCTGCACGGACTTCACGGCATCGCCGAACTCGCTCCAGCTGAGGTCCTTGTAGGTGACGGTCAGCACGCCGTCCTCCAGCGAGACCTGCAGCGGCTCGCCCTCCAGCCCGGCGACCTCCAGCCGGGCGGGGCCCTCGGTGGGGACCACGTTCACGGTGCCGTCGACGACGCGCACGTGCAGGCTGTGCACGTCCCCGTCGAAGGCGATGTTCTGGGCGCTGTCTACCGTCCACTGGGTCATTTCGGGCTCCCCGTCCGTCCTGTCCTCCGATACGCGATGTATCGCGTTCTTCCTGCTCTTCACGATATATCGCGTAGCCGGGAAGTCAAGGAGCTCCGACCCCCACCCCGACCCGGAGCGCACCCCGAGGCGCCGCTCCGGGAGAACCCCGGGAACGGCCGCGGCCCGGAAGGCGAACTCGCCTTCCGGGCCGCGGTGCTGACGCGTCGTCAGCCGCTCACTCGTCGTCCTCGTCGTCCAGCCGGGCCAGCCAGGTGGCCAGCCGCTCCACCGGCACCTCGAAGTCCGGGTTCAGGTCCACGAACTCCCGCAGGCGCTCGGCCAGCCACTCGAAGGTGACCTCCTCCTGGCCACGCCGGCTCTCCAGCTCCTCGATGCCGCGGTCGGTGAAGTACACGGTGGTTCGCTCCGGGGGTGCGGGTTCTCGGTCCGTCGGGCTCCAGGATAGTGCGGCTCCGATCAGCCGTTGTACCGGTAGTAGCTGAGCGAGAGCGACACCGCGCCGTCGTTGCCGACGTTGTTGATCTTCATGACCGCCACGCTCCAGGTCTGCCGGTTGCGCACGCAGATCATCCGGCCCGGCGGGAGGTCGGCGTACGGGAACGCCGCGCTCGGGTTCTTGTCGATGGCGTCCGAGCACTCCTGCGGGGTCAGCGAGTCCGCCTTGCTGAGGTACCGGTCGTAGTCGTCGGGCACGTACAGCTTGTCGTAGCTGGGCCGCAGCAGGGTGTCGCTGAGGGAGGTCGGCACCACCTTGCCGTTGAGCAGGTCGAAGCCGTAGTCGTTGCTGGGCGCGGACAGCTCGCGGTCGGTGTAGACCGCGGTGAACCCGGCGGGCGCCCCGCTCTTGCGGGCGGAGGGCGAGGCGGACGCCGAGGTGGCGTGCTTGGACGGGGCCTCCGACGGCGCCGCCACCTGGTCCTGGCTGCCGGACCCGCCCCCGGCCGGGGACGGGCCCACCGTGACGGTCTGCGTCGCGACCGGGTGGTTGTCGTCGTCCTTGTTCAGCGTCTTCATCAGCACCAGGCCGCCGGTGGTGCCCGCCAGCAGCGTCACCAGCGTGACCACCAGCAGGGTCTTCCAGGACACCCCGCCCCGGCGCTCCGGCCGCGCGGGCTCCGCGACGGGCGGCTCGGCGGCCAGCGGGGCGGCGGGCCCGGGCGGCGGGGTGTGCCGCTCGGTCAGCCGCAGCGTCGGGTCGGCCGGGGCGGCCGCCGCCTCCGGGACCGGGGCCGGGGCCGGTGGCCCGAACGCGCCGGACGGCGGCGCGAGCGGGGCGGGCTGCGGCACGGGCGACGCGAGCGGCGGCGCGGACGGGGGCGCGAGCGGGGCGGGCTGCTGCGCGAACGGGGCGGCGACCGGCAGCGGGGGAGTGGCGGGCAGGGTCGGCGGCGCCGCGGGCAGCGGGGTCGGCGGCGTCCGCGGCAGGTCGGAGCGCCGGGTGATCTCGGTGTTCACCTGCCCGGGCAGCCAGTCCTCGCCGAACCGCAGCTGCCCGCCCACCACCGGGTGCTCCCGGGCCGCCCGGATGATCTCGGCGGGCGTCGGCCGGTCCGCCGGGTCCTTCGCCAGGCAGCGGCCGACCAGCTCGCGCAGCGGCGCCGGGACGGTGCTCAGGTCCGGCTCCTCGTGCACCACCCGGTACAGCACCGCGGTGTCCGGCCCGTCGCCGAACGGCGGCGCGCCGCCCGCCACGTACGCGGTCAGCGCGCCCAGCGCGAACACGTCGGTGGCCGGGGTGACCGGCCTGCCCTGGGCCTGCTCCGGCGACATGAACGCGGGCGAGCCGATCCGGTAGCCGGTGCCGGTCAGCGCCGTCGCGTCGGCGGCCCGGGCGATGCCGAAGTCGATCACCCGCGGCCCGTCCGAGGCCACCAGCACGTTGGCCGGCTTGAGGTCCCGGTGCACCACCTGGACGCTGTGGATCGCCTGCAGCGCCTCCGCGATGCCGCCGACCAGCAGCAGCACCGTCCGCACCGGCAGCGCCCCGTGCTCGCGCACCACCTGCTGCAGCGAGGGCCCCGGCACGTACGAGGTGACCAGCCACGGCGCGCCCGACTCCAGGCCGCCGGAGTCGATCACCTGCGCCGTGTACAGCCCGTGGATGCGCTGGGCGCTGCTCACCTCCTGCGCGAAGCGGCGGCGGAACTCGCCGTCCTCGGCGAACTCCGGGCGCACCACCTTGAGCGCCACCGGGCGGCCGCCCGGCGTGTACGACAGGTAGACCCGGCCCATGCCGCCCGCCCCGAGCCGGGCGAACAGCCGGTAGCCGCCGACCTCCCGGGGGTCGTCCGCCAGCAGCGGCTGGAAGACCGGCGGGAGCGGTGCGGCGTGCTGCGGAGTGTCGGCTGCCATGCGGCGGGTCCCCCTGTGGACGAGCGGATCGAGAGGCGGCCGTCCCGGCACCCGGAGGCGGGAACGGCGAACCATAACCTATCGATCCGTCAGATCCCGTGCAGCCCGCGGTGTCCCCCCGGGCGTCACGGTCCGGAAACGGAACCGCCCCGCCCCCGGGGAACCGGGGGACGGGGCGGTGCCGCGCCGTGCCGTGCCGCGTTCAGCGCGTCAGAGCGCGAACACCTCTTCGATCAGCGCCTGCTGCTCGGCCGCGTGCCGCTTGGCGGAACCCACGGCCGGGGCCGAGGAGGCCGGACGGGCCACCCGGCGCAGTCGGGCGTTGCCGCCGGAGCGGCCGATCACGACCTGCAGGTGGTCGACCAGGTTCATCGCGATGAACGGCCAGGCACCCTGGTTCGCCGGCTCCTCCTGCGCCCAGACGAACTGGACGTTCTCGCCGTAGCGGCCCAGCTCCTCCTGCAGCTCGGCCACCGGCAGCGGGTACAGGCGCTCGACGCGGACGATCGCGGTGTCGGTGACGCCGCGCTCGGTCCGGGCCGCCTCCAGGTCGTAGTAGAACTTGCCGGAGGTGATGACCACCTTGCGGACCTGCGCCGGGTCGACCGTGCTGTCCCCGATCACCGGGCGGAACGAGCCGCTCAGGAACTCGGAGGTGGCGGACGCCGCGGCCTTCAGGCGCAGCATCGACTTCGGGGTGAAGACGATGAGCGGCTTGTGGTGCGGGTTGTGCGCCTGCCAGCGCAGCAGGTGGAAGTAGTTCGACGGCAGGGTCGGCATGGCGACCGTCATGTTGTCCTGCGCGCACAGCTGCAGGAAGCGCTCCGGGCGGGCGGACGAGTGGTCCGGGCCCTGGCCCTCCATGCCGTGCGGCAGCAGCAGGACGACGCCGGAGTGCTGGCCCCACTTCTGCTCGGCGGAGGCGATGTACTCGTCGACCATGGTCTGCGCGCCGTTGACGAAGTCGCCGAACTGCGCCTCCCACATGACCAGCGCGTTCGGGCGGGTCAGCGAGTAGCCGTACTCGAAGCCCATCGCCGCGTACTCGCTGAGCAGCGAGTCGTAGACGGTGAAGCGGGCCTGGTCCTCGGTCAGGTACATCAGCGGGGTGTAGTCCTCGCCGGTGTTCCGGTCGATCAGCACCGCGTGGCGCTGGCCGAAGGTGCCGCGGCGCGAGTCCTGGCCGGCGAGGCGGACGGGGTGACCCTCCATCAGCAGCGAGCCGATGGCGAGCGCCTCGCCGGTGGCCCAGTCGATGGTGTTGTCCTCGACCGAGGCGGCGCGGCGCTGCAGCTGCGGCAGCAGGCGCGGGTGCACGGTCAGCCAGTCCGGCAGGTTGACCTGCGAGGCGGCGATCCGCTTGACCATCTCGGCGGAGATGCCGGTCTGGATGGACACCGGGAAGTCGGCGACCGGGCGGCCGGTCTCGGCCGGAGCCGGGGCGGCGGTGGCCTCGCGGACCTCGGCGAACACCTTCTCCAGCTGGCCCTGGAAGTCCTGGAGCGCCTGCTCCGCCTCCTCCATGGTGATGTCGCCGCGACCGATCAGCGCCTCGGTGTAGAGCTTGCGCACCGAGCGCTTCTTGTCGATCAGGTCGTACATCAGCGGCTGGGTGAACGACGGGTTGTCGGCCTCGTTGTGACCGCGGCGGCGGTAGCAGATGAGGTCGATCACGACGTCCTTGTGGAACTGCTGGCGGAACTCGAAGGCCAGCCGCGCGACGCGGACCACGGCCTCCGGGTCGTCGCCGTTCACGTGGAAGATCGGCGCCTCGATCATCCGGGCGACGTCGGTGCAGTACATCGACGAGCGCGAGGAGGCCGGGGCGGCGGTGAAGCCGACCTGGTTGTTGACCACGATGTGCACGGTGCCGCCGGTGCGGTAGCCGCGCAGCTGCGACATGTTCAGGGTCTCCGCGACCACGCCCTGGCCCGCGAAGGCCGCGTCGCCGTGGATCTGGATCGGGAGCACCGGGAAGGTGGTGCCGCCGAAGTCCAGGATGTCCTGCTTGGCGCGGGCGATGCCCTCGACCACCGGGTCGACGGTCTCCAGGTGGGAGGGGTTGGCGGCCAGCGACACCTTGATGGTCTCGCCGTCCAGGCCGGTGAAGGTGCCCTCGGAGCCGAGGTGGTACTTCACGTCGCCGGAGCCGTGCATCGACTTCGGGTCCAGGTTGCCCTCGAACTCGCCGAAGATCTTGCCGAACGGCTTGCCGACGATGTTCGCCAGCACGTTCAGGCGGCCGCGGTGGGCCATGCCGATCACGGCCTCGTCGAGGCGGTGCTCGGCGGCGGCGTCGATGGTGGCGTCCAGCAGCGGGATGAGCGACTCGCCGCCCTCCAGCGAGAAGCGCTTCTGCCCGACGTACTTGGTCTGCAGGAAGGTCTCGAAGGCCTCGGCCGAGTTCAGCCGGCGCAGGATGCGCAGCTGCTCCTCGCGCTCCGGCTTGGTGTACGGCTTCTCCAGGCGGTCCTGCAGCCACTTGCGCTGCGCCGGGTCCTGGATGTGCATGTACTCGATGCCGACGGTGCGGCAGTAGGTGTTGCGCAGCAGGCCGAGGATGTCGCGGAGCTTCATCATCTTCTGGCCGCCGAAGCCGCCGACCGCGAACTCGCGCTCCAGGTCCCACAGGGTGAGGCCGTGCGTGGTGACGTCCAGGTCGGGGTGCTTGCGCTGCATGTACTCCAGCGGGTCGGTGTCGGCCATCAGGTGGCCGCGGACCCGGTAGGAGTGGATCAGCTCCATGACGCGGGCGGTCTTGTTGACCTCGTCGTCGTGGGTGGTCGCCACGTCGGTGGCCCAGCGCACCGGCTCGTACGGGATCCGCAGGGACTCGAACACCTCGTCGTAGAAGTTGTTCGCGCCCAGCAGCAGCTGGTGGATCGAGCGCAGGAACTCGCCCGAGGCCGCGCCCTGGATGACCCGGTGGTCGTAGGTCGAGGTCAGGGTCATGATCTTGGAGATGCCCAGGCGGGCCAGCGTCTCCGGCGAGGAGCCCTGGAACTCGGCCGGGTACTCCATGGCGCCGACGCCGACGATGGTGCCCTGGTTCTGCATCAGGCGCGGCACGGAGTGCACGGTGCCGATGCCGCCGGGGTTGGTCAGCGAGACCGTGACGCCGGTGAAGTCGTCCATGGTCAGCTTGTTGGCGCGGGCCCGGCGGACGATGTCCTCGTAGGCCTGCCAGAAGCCGAAGAAGTCGAGCGTCTCGGCCTTCTTGATGGCCGCGACGACCAGCTGGCGGTCGCCGTTCGGCTTGACCAGGTCGATGGCGAGGCCCAGGTTCACGTGCTCGGGCTTCACCAGGTAGGACTTGCCGTCCTCCACCTTGTAGCTGTAGTTCATGCCCGGGTTGGCCTTCACGGCCTGCACCAGCGCGTAGCCGATCAGGTGGGTGAAGGACACCTTGCCGCCGCGGGCGCGCTGCAGGTGGTTGTTGATGACGATGCGGTTGTCGATCAGCAGCTTCGCCGGGACGGCGCGCACCGAGGTGGCGGTCGGAACCTCCAGCGAGGCGTCCATGTTGGACGCCACGGCCTTGGCCGGGCCGCGCAGCACGGTCAGCTCGGGGCCCTCGGCGGCCTTGGCCGGAGCGGCGGCGGCCGGGGCCGCCGCCTTCGGCGCGGGCGGCGCGGCGGGGGCGGCCGGGAGCGGCGCGGGGGCGGCCACCGGCTGCGCGGGCGCCGGCGCGACGGGCGCGGGGGCGGCGGGCGCGGCCGGAGCAGCGGCAGCGGGAGCGGCAACGGGGGTCGGCTGGGCGCCGACCGGAGTTGCGGCCTGGGTCACTGGAGTCACCTCGGTACCGGGCTTGTAGTCGGCGAAAAAGTCCCACCAGGCGCGGTCGACCGAGGCCGGGTCCTGGAGGTACTGCTGGTAGATCTCGTCGACGAGCCACTCATTGGGGCCGAAGCCAGTGGAACTTGCCGAGCTGGGGGTTTCTTGGTGTGGCGACACGGGGCAACCGCCCTCTTCCGCTTCCTTTTGGGATGGTGGACAGCGGGGATTAAGGCTACGCCTCCGACGAGTGATCGCGCAGTCCCCGGTGGTCAGGCGTCGCCCAGATCACATTGCCGGGCCGGTTTTTGGCCGGATCCGTGCGTTAGTGACGCCGGAAATCAGGGAACGGGGGCATCGATCGGTCGTGGGCATACCGGAAGAAAATCGGACGAATCAGTGGTCTGGACCACTTGAGGACTCCGGCCGGGGACCGGCTCCGAGCGGCCCGGCCCCGGTTTGTACCGATTCCGCCACAGTCTCAGGCGGGCACCGGGGACTCACCCGGGAGGGTGACCTCGATCCGGCAGCCCGCGGCCGCCTCCGCCACCCGGATCCGGCCGCCGTGCAGGTCCACCGCCCAGCGCGCGATCGCCAGCCCCAGGCCCGTCCCGCCGTCGCTGCCCGGCCCCAGCGCGGTCGGCGAACCGCTGCGGCCGAAGCGCTCGAAGACCCGTTCGCGGTCCGCCGCCGGGATGCCCGGGCCCTGGTCCTCCACCTCCAGCAGCAGCCCGCCGCCCTCCGCCGCCCGGGCCCGCACCGTCACGGTGCCGCCCGCCGGGGAGTGCTTGCAGGCGTTGTCCACCAGGTTCGCCACCACCTGGTGCAGCCGCTCGGCGTCCGCCACCGCCGCCAGGTCCGGCGGCTGCACGTCCAGCGCCAGCCGCACGTCCCCGCGCCGGGCGTACGCGCCGCCGGCCGTCGCGCCGTCCACCGTCACCCCGCGCAGCACCCCGTCCAGGAACGGGCCGACCTGGAACGGGCGGGAGTCCAGCGGGACGACGCCGTCGTCCAGCTTCGACAGGTCCAGCAGGTGGGTCACCAGGCGGCCCAGCCGCTCGGTCTGCTCCAGCGCGGTGCCCAGGTTCTTCGGGTCCGGCTTCACCACGCCGTCCACCACGTTCTCCAACAGGCCGCGCAGCGCCGCGATCGGGGTGCGCAGCTCGTGCGAGACGTTGGCGATCAGCTCGCGGCGGTGCCGGTCCGCGGCCTCCAGGTCGGCCGCCATCCGGTTGAAGGTGTCGGCCAGCTCGCCGATCTCGTCCCGCGAGGAGACCTCGACCCGGGCGCTGTAGTCGCCCTCCGCCATCGACCGGGCCGCCGCCGTCATGTCGCGCAGCGGCGCGGTCAGGCCGTGCGCCAGGAACTGCATGAACAGCAGCGAGGCGATCAGCGAGAAGATCATGATGATCCGGATCTGGGTCTCCGACCGGATCGCCACCACCACCATCCCGGTGGCCAGCACCACCGAGACGACCACCAGCAGGGCCAGCTTGCCCTTGATCGAGCGGACCGGGTCGAAGGGGCGGATGTCCGCCCACACCCGGCGCGCGGCGCGCACCGCGAGCGGGGGGCGCGCGAGCGGGGGCCGGGGAGCGGCCGGATCGGCGTCCCCGTTGCGTTGCTGCGGAAAGGTCATGGTGTCCCTGCGACTCGTCCTCGGTGGCGCACCCCGGCGCGGCGCGCGGCGGGGCCGGGCCGCCGCGCGGACCCCCGCGGAGGCCCGGACCGGCGGCGACCGGTCAGGACAGCGGGGCCTCCAGCGCGTACCCGACCCCGTGCACCGTGCGGATCCAGCTCGCGCCGATCTTCCGGCGCAGCGCCTTCACGTGGCTGTCCACCGTCCGGGTGCCCGAGGCGTCGGTCCAGTCCCACACCTCGGCCAGCAACTGCTCGCGGGTCAGCACCGCGCGCGGCTGCGCCGCCAGGCAGGCCAGCAGGTCGAACTCGGTCGGCGTCAGGTGCACGTCGCCCGAGCCCAGCCGGACCCGGCGCTGCACGTGGTCGATCTCCAGCTCGCCGAAGCGCAGCGACCCCAGCGCGGGCGTGCGGGCCGCCTGCTGGGCCCGCTCGACCCGGCGCAGCAGCACGTTCACCCGGGCCGCCAGCTCGCGCATCGAGAACGGCTTGGTCATGTAGTCGTCCGCGCCGACGCCCAGACCCACCAGCAGGTCCGTCTCGTCGTCCCGCGCGGTCAGCATCAGCACCGGCACCGGGCGCTGCGCCTGGATCCGGCGGCACACCTCCAGGCCGTCGAAGCCCGGCAGCATGATGTCCAGCACCACCAGGTCCGGCTGCCAGGTGTGGAACCCGTCCACCGCGCCCGGCCCGTCGTGGGCCACCGCCACCTTGAAGCCCTCGGCTCCCAGCCGCGCCGCGATCGACTCCGCGATGGTCGGCTCGTCCTCCACGACGAGCACCCGTCGCTGGGTGCCCACCGGTCCACTGCTGATCGTCTCTTGCTGCATCTCTGTCACGGTCACGCCACCGCCCCCAGGGCTCGCGGTCCGGCCGTCCGGGGGGACGGCGGGCGCCGCTCGTAGTCGTCTTGTTTCCGTCGTGCTGTTCCGCCGCGGGTGTGCCCCGTCGGCGGACGCATCAGGTTTGGCAGGTCCCCGTTCGGAACGGGCACGGGCCGATACCTTACCCGCAGCACTTGCGAGCTGTAACGGTACGTGTGCGAGCGGCACGCGCCCGGGCCGAGGTCTTCACAGAAGTTCCTCAGACACCTCTCACCCGCCCCCCGTATCGTGGGCACGACAAGGCGTTCGGGAGGCACCATGACCAGCGCGGAGCTGCGACGACGACTGATCAGGCCCGGGCTGCGGGCCGTGCCCACCCCGCGGACCAACCCGTTCGCGTTCGGTTACCTCACCCTGCTGCTGGGCACCACCCTCTACGCCCGCTTCGGCGACCCCGACACCGTGCACCGGCTCCAGTCGCTCTCCTCCACCGACGCGCACAACCTGCTCGCCCACCCCGCGCTCTCCCTCGTCGGCAGCGGCCTGTGGGTCGCCGGGCCGGTCTGGATGCCGTACTTCTGGGCCTTCGCCCTCACCGTCGCACCCTTGGAACGACGGATCGGCGGCCTCCGTGCCCTCGGCGTCTTCGGGGCCGGCCACGTCACCGCGACGCTGCTCTCGCAGGGGGTCGTGGTCGCCGCGGTCGCCACCGGCCACGCCGAGGCGGGGCTGCTGGACGCGATGGACATCGGCGTCTCGTACGGGGTGCTGGCCTCGCTGGGCGCGCTCGCCGGGCTGCTCGGGCCGACCGGGCGGAAGGTCGCGCTCGGCGCGGGGGTGGCGCTGATCGGGCACCAGGTGGTCGGCGACGCCGACCTGGTCACCGCGATCGGCCACCCGGCCGCGCTGGCGGTGGGCGTCGCGCTGTGGCCGGTCGTCCGCGGGGGCGGGCCCCGGCGGCCCCGGCGCTCCTGGGGCGGGCGGGTCGCGGCGTGGGCGGGGCTCCGGCCCGTGCCGCGGTCCTCCTGACGGGCTCCTTCCGCCGCGCGCGGTTCTCCCCGCGCCCCTGACGGGGCGCGGGGTTCCTGCTGCGCGCCGGTGGTGCGAGGCGTGTTCTCCGGGAGCGAACACGGGGCGGGGAACAATCGCGGATCGCCGAACCTTAGTCAGGTCAACTCAACTTCACTGACTGGGGAGAGATCATGGCATCGACGTCCGTTCCGCTCACTCTGCCTGTGCTGCCGCTCGACGACGAGGTGGTGCTCCCCGGCATGGTGGTTCCGCTGGAGCTGTCGGACCCCGAGGTGCGCGCCGCCGTGGAGGCGGCGCGGGCCGGGAGCGCCGGGGGGAAGCCGCAGGTGCTGCTGGTGCCGCGGCTGGACGGGTCGTACGCGGCGGTGGGCGCGCTGGCGACGGTCGAGCAGGTGGGGCGGCTGGCGGACGGCGACCCGGCGGCGCTGGTGCGGGCCGTGCGGCGGGTGCGGATCGGGGCCGGGACGACCGGGCCCGGGGCCGCGCTGTGGGTGGAGACCACGCCGTTCAAGGAGTCGGACCAGGGGCTGCCGGTGGCGGGGCGGGCGGCCGAGCTGGTCAAGGAGTACAAGGCGCTGTCGACGAAGTGGCTGCGCCGCCGCGGGGCCTGGCAGATCGTCGACCGGGTGGCCGCGATCGAGGACGTCGGCGAGCTGGCCGACAACATCGGGTACGCGCCGTTCGCGACCGCCGAGCAGAAGCTGAAGGTGCTGCTGGAGGCGGACCGCCCGGCCCGGCTGGAGTACGCGCTGAGCCTGCTGCGCGAGCACCTCGCGGAGGAGGAGGTCAACGACACCATCCGCAAGGACGTCGAGGAGGGCGTGGCCAAGCAGCAGAAGGAGTTCCTGCTGCGCCGCCAGTTGGAGGCGGTGCGCAAGGAGCTGGCCGAGCTGAACGGCGAGACCGATTCCGAGGAGGAGGACTACCGGGCCCGGGTCGAGGCGGCCGCGCTGCCCGGGAAGGTGCGCGAGGCGGCGCTCAAGGAGGTCGACAAGCTGGAGCGCGCCAGCGAGCAGTCGCCCGAGGGCTCGTGGATCCGCACCTGGCTGGACACCGTCCTGGAGCTGCCCTGGAACGAGCGCTCCGAGGACGCGTACGACATCGCCGGGGCCCGTGCCGTGCTGGACGCGGACCACACCGGGCTGGCGGACGTGAAGGACCGGATCGTCGAGTACCTGGCGGTGCGCAAGCGCCGGGCCGACCGCGGGCTGGGCCAGATCGGCGGGCGGCGCGGGGGAGCGGTGCTGGCGCTGGTCGGCCCGCCCGGCGTCGGCAAGACCTCGCTCGGCGAGAGCGTCGCGAAGGCGATGGGCCGCTCGTTCGTGCGGGTCGCGCTCGGCGGCGTGCGGGACGAGGCGGAGATCCGCGGCCACCGGCGGACGTACGTGGGCTCGATCCCCGGCCGGATCGTCCGGGCGATCAAGGAGGCCGGGACGATGAACCCGGTGGTGCTGCTGGACGAGATCGACAAGGTCGGCTCGGACTACCGGGGCGACCCGGCGGCGGCCCTGCTGGAGGTGCTGGACCCGGCGCAGAACCACACCTTCCGGGACCACTACCTGGAGGTCGAGCTCGACCTCTCGGACGTGGTCTTCCTGGCCACCGCGAACGTGCTGGAGGCCATCCCGGAGCCGCTGCTGGACCGGATGGACCTCGTCCGCCTCGACGGCTACACCGAGGACGAGAAGGTCGCCATCGCCCGCGACCACCTGCTGCCGCGCCAGCTCGCCAAGGCGGGCCTGGACGGGGCCGAGCTGACGGTGGACGAGGCGGCGCTGCGCAGGCTGGCCGCCGAGTACACCCGGGAGGCAGGCGTCCGGAACCTGGAGCGGTCGATCGCGCGGATCCTGCGCAAGGTCGCCGCGCAGGCCGAGCTGGGCGAGCGCGAGCTGCCCGCCGCGGTCGGCCCGGACGACCTGCGGGCGCTGCTGGGCCGCCCGCACCACGTGCCGGAGGCGGCGCAGGAGCCGGCCGAGCGGCGCACCGCGGTGCCGGGCGTGGCGACCGGCCTGGCGGTCACCGGGGCCGGCGGCGACGTCCTCTACATCGAGGCCTCGCTGGCGGACGCCGAGACCGGTTCGACCGGGCTGACCCTGACCGGCCAGCTGGGCGACGTGATGAAGGAGTCGGCGCACATCGCGCTCTCCTACCTGCGCTCGCGCGGCGCCGAGCTGGAGCTGCCGGTGACCGGGCTGCGCGAGCGGGGCATCCACCTGCACGTGCCGGCCGGCGCGGTGCCGAAGGACGGCCCGAGCGCGGGCATCACCATGACCACGGCGCTGGCCTCGCTGCTGTCCGGCCGCAAGGTGCGCGCCGACGTGGCGATGACCGGTGAGGTGTCGCTGACCGGGCGGGTGCTGCCGATCGGCGGGGTGAAGCAGAAGCTGCTGGCCGCGGACCGGGCCGGGATCACCACGGTGATCATCCCCAAGCGCAACGAGGCGGACCTGGACGACGTCCCCGCCGAGGTGCTGGAGCGCCTGTCGGTGCACCCGGTGGCGGACGTCCGGGAGGTGCTGCGGCTCGCGCTGGAGCCCGCGGAGGTGCTGGTGGCGGCGGCCTGACGGACGCCGGGGGCCTCGGAAGCGCGCGCACTTCCGAGGCCCCTGGTGGTTGCCGCTCCGGGCCCGTGGGACACTTCCCGCATGCCGTCCCCTACGCAGCGCGCGCTGGCCGCAGTTCCGGAGCGCTACCGTCCGTTCCTGGTCAAGCACCGCAAGCTGGTGAAGTTCCTCGTGGTGGGAGGAACCTGCTTCATCCTCACCATGCTGATCAACTTCGCCCTGAAGATGTCCGTGCTGGAGAGCAAGCCGGTCATGGCGCTCACCGTCGCGACCGTGATCACCACGGTGGTCTCGTACGTGCTGAACCGGCAGTGGTCCTTCCGCGCGGCCGGGCGCAAGCGCGAGGCCGCCGGGTTCTTCGTGGTCAGCGCGCTGGCCGTGGGCGTGAACGACCTCCCGCTGGTCGCCTCCCGGTACGTGTTCGACCTCCGCACGCCGGACGTGAGCCACTTCACGCAGGAGCTCGCCGACTTCTTCAGCGGCATGATCATCGGCACCCTGCTGGCGATGGCCTTCCGCTTCTGGGCGATGAACCGCTTCGTGTTCACCCAGCTGTCCGACCGGGTCGCCCAGGGCCGGCAGGACCAGGAGCCGGGGCGGGAGCCCGAGCGGGTCTGACCCCGCCCCCGGTCCGTCGCACCTCGGCCGCTCACGTCCCGCGAGGGACGGGGCGGCCGAGGCGCGGTGTGCGGGCCACCGCGAGGAAGGTCACCCCGACGCCGACCACCGCCCAGGCCGCCAGCACCAGGAACGGCACGGTGAGGTTGGTGGAGTCCAGGTAGGCGATCGAGCGGGCGGCGGAGGTGCCGGCCCCGTTCGGGATCCACTCGCCGATCGCCCGCCAGAACGCGGGCAGCAGCGGCGGCGGGAAGACGCCGCCCGCGCTGGGGTTGCCCAGCACCACGAAGAGCAGCACCGCCAGGCCGATGCCGACCACGTCGAACAGGCACTCCAGGGCCATGGTGACGGCGCCGACCGAGAACACCACCAGGGTGCCCAGGCCGGTGAGCGCGGCGATCGAGCCGGGCAGCGCGTGCAGGACCGGGCCGATGATCAGCGCGCCGCCGAGGCCCGCCGCGACCGAGTACAGCGCCAGCGTGCCCAGCCGCAGCACCGCCCGGGCGGTGTTGGCCGGGCGGGAGCCCGCGCTGATGCCGAGGATCGAGGCGACCAGGTAGCCGCCCACGCACCAGCCGACCACCAGGTAGAAGGCCGACAGGCCCTCGGCGTCGCCCTTGGCCAGCGGGATGGTGTCGTCCACCACCACCGTCCGGCCCTGGCTCGCGGCCAGCTTGCCGACGATGCCCTCCGCGGCGGTGGCGGCGGCCGGGCCGCGGGCGTCGGCGACCAGCAGCGCGTCCTGGGTGCCGGTTGGGTCGACGACCCAGGCCGCGTAGATCTTCTGGTCCTTGATCCGGGCCCGGGCGGTGTCCCCGTCCGGCAGGACGGAGGCGCGGACCGCGTCGTCCGGGACGGCCTCCAGTGCGCCGACCAGCTTGGGCGCGACCTCCGGCGGGGCGACCACCGCGATGGACAGCTCGTGCGGCGTCGGGTGGTGCAGCGCGCCCACGTACGAGGTGATGAAGCCGAGTTGGAGCAGCAGGACCGCGACGACCAGGAAGAACGCGCGCGGGGTGACCGCGTCCCGGAGGTCGCCGAGGAAGCCCTTCCCTGGCTCTGCCTGGTGGGCCATGGTGTGGTGTCCCCTCACATAGCGATGAATGCGGCGAAAACGTCCAAATCGTTACTTCGTACCACGTGGCGGCCGGGTGCCGGGGGAGGCGCGGGCTGCGCGATACTGTCCGCCATGAGTGACCCCCTGGACGGGCGGAGCCCCGCCGAGCTGGCGTTTCTCGCGGTCGAGCGGGAAGTGGCGACGCTGTTCCGGCGCAGCCGGGCGCGGGCGGCCGAGATCTCCCGGCGGGTGCACCCCGAGCTGGAGGCCGGGGGGTACGTGCTGCTCGGGTTCATCCAGGAGTCCGGGCGGGCCCGGGTGACCGACGTCGGGCTGCACTTCGGGGTGGGCAAGGCCACCGTGAGCCGGCAGATCCGGGCGATCGAGGAGCTGGGGCTGCTGCGGCGGGAGACCGACCCGCTGGACCGGCGGGCCTCGCTGGTGTCGCTGACCGAGGAGGGCGAGCGGCGGTTCGCGGCGGCCCGGGAGGAGCGGATGGCGCGGTTCCGGGCCTCGCTGGCCGGGTGGGAGCCGAGCGAGCTGGAGCAGTTCGCCCGGCTGCTGGAGCGGTTCAACGAGTCGACCGAGGGGGTCTGAGGGCGGCGCGTCGGGATGATTCCTTTACCTGGGCTTGAAGAAAGTTGCCTTAGTCAACTATCCACGTATAGTTGCTTGAGGCAACGAATTTTCAGTCGAAGGAAACGCATGTCGACGACCCTCCCCGCACCTCCGCAGGACCGGATGTCCCACCGTCAAGTACTCGAAGCCCTCTCGGGCCTGCTGCTCGGCCTGTTCGTGGCCGTGCTCTCCTCCACGGTGGTCTCCAACGCCCTCCCGCGGATCCTCACCGACCTGCACGGCGGCGAGTCCGCGTACACCTGGGTGGTCACCGCCGCCCTGCTCTCGATCACCGCCGCCACCCCGCTCTGGGGCAAGCTCTCCGACCTGGTCAGCAAGAAGCTGCTGGTCCAGATCGCCATGGTGATCTACGTCCTCGCCTCCGGCCTGGCCGGCCTGTCGCAGAGCATCGGCATGCTGATCTTCTGCCGGGTGCTGCAGGGCATCGGCGCGGGCGGCGTGATCGCGCTCGGCCAGATCTGCCTGGCCGCGATGGTCCCGCCGCGCGAACGCGGCCGCTACAGCGGCTACTTCGGCGCGGTCTTCGCGCTCGCCACCATCGGCGGCCCGCTGATCGGCGGCGTCATCGTGGACACCTCCTGGCTCGGCTGGCGCTGGTGCTTCTACGTCGGCGTCCCGTTCGCGCTGGTCGCCATCCTGGTGCTGCAGCGCACCCTCAAGCTCCCCGAGGCGCCCGCCCGCAAGCCGAAGATCGACTACCTGGGCGCGACCCTGGTCACCGCCGCCGTCAGCCTGCTGATGATCTGGATCTCGCTGGCCGGCAAGAACTACGACTGGGTCTCCTGGCAGACCGCCGTCATGGTGATCGGCGGCCTGGCGCTGGCCGGGCTGTTCGTGCTGGTCGAGAAGCGCGCCGCCGAGCCGCTCATCCCGCTCGACCTGTTCCGGCACCGCACCGTCACCCTCGCCGCGGTGGCCAGCGCCTTCGTCGGCGTCGGCATGTACGGCACCACCACCTTCCTCGGCCAGTACTTCCAGCTCGCCAAGGAGAAGACCCCCACCCAGGCCGGCCTGCTCACCCTGCCGATGATCTTCGGCCTGGCGGTCTCCTCCACGGTGGCCGGAAAGATGATCACCAAGTACGGCAAGTGGAAGGGCTTCCTGGTCACGGGAACCGTGCTGCTCGCCGTCGGCCTCGGCCTGCTGGGCACCGCCCGGGCCGACACCGCGTACGGGCTGCTCGCCCTCTACATGCTGCTGGCCGGCATCGGCCTCGGCCTGACCAGCCAGAACCTGGTGCTCGCGGTGCAGAACACGGTGCCGCGCAACGAGCTCGGCGCGGCCAGCTCCACGGTCACCTTCTTCCGCACCATGGGCGGTGCGATGGGCGTCTCCGCGCTCGGCGCGCTGCTCGGCCACAAGGTCGCCAGCTACACCGCGGAGAACTTCGCCAAGGCCGGGATCCCCGCCACCGGGGCGTCCGGCGACGGCATCCCGGACCTCAAGAAGCTGCCCGCGCAGATCGTCCCGCTGGTCACCGACGCGTTCGGGCACGGCGTGGGCACGGTGTTCCTGGTCGCCGCGCCGTTCGCGGTGGTGGGCTTCCTGCTGGTGCTGTTCATCCGCGAGGTGCCGCTGCGCACCTCCAACGAGGAGCGTCCGGCCGCCCCCGCCGGGGCCGAGGCGGCGGAGCTGGTCAAGGACTGACCGGCGACCGATCCGACCGGCGCCGCGGAGGCGCCACCGACGACATGCGAGAAGGGCCCCCGCCGTCGCGGCGGGGGCCCTTCGTCGTGCGTCGTGCGCTGCTCCGATACGCCGTGCGCTACTTCGCGGCGATCAGCGAGATGCCGTACAGCACCACGGCCGTGCAGGCCGCGAAGCAGACGCCCGCAGCGACCAGCGCCGGGACGCCCCGGCCGGTGCCGGCCGCCACGGCGGCCTCCCGGCGGGACAGGGCGAGGTTGCCGAGCGCGAAGACGACGACCACGGAGACGGTCACCAGCAGGCTGACGCCCGCGGTCTCGGCCAGTGCGGCCCACTTGATGTTCACGGCGGGGTTCCTCTCAGGCCGCGAGGGTGGTCGGGGCGGCGGCGGCCGGGGCGACCACGGCGGGCACCTCGGCGGCGACCGGGGCCACCTCGTTGACGTTGTCGGCGTGCACCGGCTGGCGGCGCGAGACCAGCCACATCGAACCGGCGCCCAGCACCAGCGCCAGGCCGACCACGGCCACGCCCCAGTTGCCGCGGTCCGCGACCAGCGCGGCCAGCCCGGAGACCACGGCGGCGGCCGGCAGGGTCAGGCCCCAGGTGTAGGCCATCCGGCGCACCATGCCCCAGCGCAGCTTCCCGGACGGCCCGCCCAGGCCCGCGCCCATGATGCCGCCGGAGCAGACCTGGGTGGTGGAGAGGCCGTAGCCCATGTGCGAGGAGGTCAGGATCACCGTCGCGGCCGCGGTCTCCGAGGAGAAGCCCTGCGGCGGCCTGATGTCGGCCAGGCCGGAGCCCATCGAGCGGATGATCCGCCAGCCGCCCATGTAGGTGCCGAGCGCGATGGCCAGGCCGGCGCTGACGATCACCCAGGTCGGCGGGCCGTCGCCCTTGTGCAGGGCACCGGCCGAGATCAGGGTCAGCGTGATGATGCCCATGGTCTTCTGCGCGTCGTTGGTGCCGTGGGCGAGCGAGATCAGCGAGGAGGAGAAGATCTGGCCCCGGCGGAAGCCCTTCTCGGTGCCCTCCTTCGGCGCGCCCCGGGTGATCAGGTACGCCAGCTTGGTGGCGCCCCAGGAGGCCAGGCCCGCGATGATCGGGGAGGCCACCGCCGGGATCAGGATCTTCGAGACCACGGTGGAGAAGTTCACGCCGTGCAGGCCGACGCCCACCACGGTGGCGCCGATCAGGCCGCCGTACAGGGCGTGCGAGGAGGACGAGGGCAGGCCCTTGAGCCAGGTCAGCAGGTTCCACAGGATCGCGCCGACCAGGGCGGCGAAGATGATCGAGGGCTGCAGTCCGGCCTTCTCGTTGACGAGGCCGCCCGAGATGGTGGTGGCGACCTTCACGGAGAGGAAGGCCCCGGCGAAGTTCAGCACCGCCGCGATCGCGACGGCGACCTTGGGCTTGAGCGCGCCGGTCGCGATGGAGGTGGCCATCGCGTTGGCGGTGTCGTGGAAGCCGTTGGTGAAGTCGAAGGCGAGCGCCGTGATGATCACAACGGCCACCAGGAACGTGATGTGTTCCATACCCAAACAATCGTCGTAGTGGTCGGACTGACGTTGCTGTCCTCGGCGAAGGTAGGGAGGGATAGTGAACGGGAGGTTAACTGGACGCGGAGTCGCGGTTCCGTTCGTTGCGCGGGAGTTGCCGAACCGTCCGGTTCCCGTGGAGGACCGGGCCCCGTCCCGTGGAGACCCGGCCCCCCGGTGAGACCGGTCTCACAGTCGGAACCGGATGAGAATTCACCCGGCGGCCCCGAAAGCACCTGCCCCTGACCGGCCTTCCCGTGGCAGGATCGGTCCGATCGCCGACGGACAACCAGGGGAGGGCCGGCCGATGGGGGCAGGGCAGCGGACCGAATCGACCGGCCTGCGACCTTGGGTGCGCGCCGCGTTGCGCTGCGGGGCGGTGCTCGCCGCCGCCGCGCTCACCCTGCCGTTCCTCGCCTCGGCCGCGTACGCCGTCCCCCAGCCCGGCGCCCCGACGGTCTCCGCCGGGTCCGACCCGCTGGCCGACGCCAAGCGCACCCTCGGGCCGATGCTCGAACAGCTGCACGCGCTCTACCAGCAGGCCGAGACCGCCACCGAGAAGTACAACGGGACGGTCGCCGCGCTCGCCGAGCAGCAGGCCACCGTGCAGGACCTCGACGCCCGGGCCGAGCTCCAGCAGAACGCCGTCGACGCGGGCACCGACCTGGCCTCCCAGCTCGCCTCCGCGCAGTACCGCAACAGCCAGGTCTCCGGGTACGCCGAACTGCTCATGGCCGAGAACCCGTACGAGGCCGTGGTGATCGCCGAACTGCTGCACTCCGCCGGGCGCTCGCAGAAGGAGTTCCTGGACCGGCTCAAGGCCGACCGGGACACCCTCACCGCGCTGCGCACCGCCGCCGAGCAGGCCGTCGCCGAGTCGCAGGCGCTGGCCGCCGAGCAGGATAAGGCCAGGAACGACGTGGCCGCCAAGCTCGCCGAGGTCGAGCAGCTGGTCGGCTCGCTCACCGGCGCCCAGCGCGACGAACTGGCCGAGCTGGAGAAGCAGCAGGCCAACGAGGCCCAGCTGACCTTCCTGGCCTCCGGCGCGCTCGGCAAGGGCGAGCGGACGCCCTCGGCGACGGGCCGCAAGGCGGTCGCCTGGGCGCTGCAGCAGCTCGGCAAGGACTACGTGTGGGGCGGCGCCGGGCCGGACGTCTTCGACTGCTCCGGCCTGACCTCGCAGGCCTGGCTGCACGCCGGGAAGGCCATCCCGCGCACCAGCCAGGAACAGTGGGCGCAGCTCAAGCACGTCCCGCTGAACCAGATCCGGCCCGGCGACCTGATCGTCTACTACGGCGGCGCCACCCACATCGGGATGTACATCGGCGGCGGACTGATCGTCCAGGCCCCGCACACCGGCGACGTGGTGAAGGTCACGCAGATCGGGGCCATGCCGATCCTGGGCGCGGTCCGGCCGGACGGGGACGACGCGGCGGACGACGCGGGCGGCGCGTGGAAGGTGCCGGATGTGCCGCTGGGCGCGGTGAGGATCCAGCCCGCCAAGCCCTCCACGCTGCCGACCCCGCCCGCCACCACGCCGACGCCGACGCCCGGCGGGTCCGCCACGCCCACCGACCCGGCGACGCCGAGCGGTTCGGGCACGCCGAGCGGGAGCGGCACCCCGAGCGGCTCCGGGACGCCTTCGGGCTCGGGGACGCCTTCGGGTTCGGGCACCCCGAGCGGGAGCGGCACGCCGAGCGGCTCCGGGACACCGAGCGGCTCCGGGACACCGAGCGGGACCGGGACGCCTTCGGGCTCGGGCACGCCGAGCGTGGCGGGCACCCCGAGCGTGGCGGGGACGCCGAGCGGCTCGGGGTCCTCGTCCGGCGGGGGCGGTTCGGCCTCGCCGTCGGGGAGCGGCTCGGCGGGCTGAGGCCCCCGGCCCCCGGGCCCCGGCCCCCGCCCCCGGCTACGCGGGCTCGAAGCGGACCACCACGGACTTGGAGGTCGGGGTGTTGCTGATGTCGGCCGTGGAGTCCAGCGGGACGAGGACGTTGGTCTCCGGGTAGTAGGCGGCCGCGCCGCCGCGGGCGACCGGGTAGTGGACCACCCGGAAGCGCGGGGCGCGGCGCTCGCTGCCGTCGGTCCACTCGCTGACCAGGTCGACGAACTGCCCGTCGGCGAGGCCGAGTTCGGCGGCGTCGGCGGGGTTGACCAGGACGACGCGGCGGCCGCCGGTGATGCCGCGGTAGCGGTCGTCCAGGCCGTAGACGGTGGTGTTGTACTGGTCGTGCGAGCGCAGGGTCTGCAGCAGCAGCCGCCCGGCGGGGACGTCGGGGGCGGTCAGCGGGTTGACGGTGAAGTTGGCCTTCCCGGTGGCGGTGGGGAAGGTGCGGCTGTCGCGCGGGGCGTGCGGGAGGGCGAAGCCGCCGGGGCGGCGGACCCTGGCGTTGTAGTCGTCGAAGCCGGGGACGACCCGGGCGATCCGCTCGCGGATCCGGTCGTAGTCGAGGGCGAACTCCTCCCAGGGGGTGGGGTCCTGGGGGCCGAGGACGGCGCGGGCCAGCCGGGTGACGATCGCGACCTCGGAGAGCAGGCCGGGCGCGGGCGGGCGCAGGCCGCCGCGGGAGGAGTGCACCATGCCCATGGAGTCCTCGACGCTGACGAACTGCGGCCCGGCGGCCGTCACGTCGCGGTCGGTGCGGCCCAGGGCGGGCAGGATCAGGGCGCGGGCGCCGGTGACCACGTGCGAGCGGTTGAGCTTGGTGGAGACGTGCACGGTGAGGCGGCAGCGGCGCATCGCGGCCTCGGTGGCGTCGGTGTCGGGGCCGGCCGCGACGAAGTTGCCGCCCATCGCGAAGAACACCTTCACCCGGCCGTCGCGCATCGCCCGGATGGTGTCGACGGTGTCGTGGCCGTGCACGCGCGGCGGCTCGAAGGCGAACTCCCGGCCCAGCGCGTCCAGGAAGGCCGCGGAGGGGCGCTCGAAGATGCCCATGGTGCGGTCGCCCTGCACGTTGCTGTGCCCGCGGACGGGGCAGACCCCGGCGCCGGGGCGGCCCACGTTGCCGCGCAGCAGCAGGAAGTTGACCACCTCGCGGATGGTGGGGACGGCGTGCTTGTGCTGGGTGAGGCCCATCGCCCAGCAGACGATGACCTTCTGCGCGCCCAGCACCAGGCCGTGCAGCTGCTCGATCTGCTCCCAGGGCAGGCCGGTGGCGCGCAGCACGGCCGCCCGGTCCAGCTCGGCGGCGTCGGCGGCGAACTCGTCGTAGCCCGCGCAGTGTTCGGCGACGAAGGCCTCGTCGACGGCGCCCGGGGTGGTGAGCAGCAGGTGGTTGAGGGCGCGGAACAGGGCGAGGTCGCCGCCGAGCCGGATCTGCAGGAACAGGTCGGTGAGCTTGGTGCCGCCGCCGACCAGGCCGCGCGGGGTCTGCGGGTTCTTGAACCGCTCCAGCCCGGCCTCGGGCAGCGGGTTGACGCTGACGATCCGCGCCCCGGCCCGCTTGGCGCGCTCCAGGGCGGAGAGCATCCGGGGGTGGTTGGTGCCCGGGTTCTGGCCCGCGACGATGATCAGGTCGGCCTGGTACAGGTCCTTGAGCGAGACGCTGCCCTTGCCGACGCCGAGCGTCTCGGTGAGCGCCGAACCCGAGGACTCGTGGCACATGTTGGAGCAGTCCGGCAGGTTGTTGGTGCCGAGCTTGCGGGCGAACAGCTGGTACGCGAAGGCGGCCTCGTTGGAGGTGCGGCCGGAGGTGTAGAACGCCGCCCCGTCCGGGGAGTCGAGCGCGGTCAGCTCCTCGGCGATCAAGGCGAAGGCCTCGTCCCAGCCGATCGGCGCGTAGTGGGTGGCGCCCTCGTCCAGCAGCATCGGGGTGGTGAGCCGGCCCTGCTGGCCGAGCCAGTAGCCGGAGCGCTCGGCGAGGGCGGCGACCGGGTGCTCGGCGAAGAAGGCCGGGGTGATCCGGCGTTCGGTGGCCTCCTCGGCGACGGCCTTGGCGCCGTTCTCGCAGAACTCGGCGAGGTGCGGCTTGTCCGGCTCGGGCCAGGCGCAGCCCGGGCAGTCGAAGCCGCCCGGCTGGTTGACCCTGCGCAGGGTGGACAGCACCCGGCCGGGGGACATCTGCTCGGCGGCCATCCGCAGGGTGTGCCCGATCGCGGGCAGGCCGGCGGCGGCGTGGGCCGGGGGCGCGACGTGCGGGGCGTCCTGGGCGGGGTCGCGGTGCGGGGGCTGCTTGGCCATGGCGTTCTCCGGAGGGCTCGGGTGCCTGGAGCGTATCCGGTGCGGGTGGCACGGTCGTCCGGCGGTCGTTCAGTCCTCCTTCTGCAGTTCGACGAGCAGGCGGCGGGCGACGGCGTCGTTCTGGCGGAAGGACGGGGCGTCGGTGCGCGGGCGGGCGAAGGCGGCGGGGGCGCGGGTGGTGGTGGGGGCGCCGAGGGCGGTGCGGCGGGGGTGCGGGCGGTGGCCGAGGGCGGGGTCGATCAGCCGGGCCTCGGGGTCGGTGCGGACCAGCCCGGAGCGGTAGACGTGGCCGTCGGGGTCGGTCAGCCGCTCCTCGTCGATCCGGCCGTCGCGCAGGAGCTGGCGCAGCAGCGGGTCGTTGGTGCGGTCGAGGGCGTGCCGGGGGAGGAAGGCGTCGACCAGGGCGGTGCCGTGGACGTGGTGGCCGGGCAGGGCGGGGGAGGAGGCGCGGAAGGTGCCGTGCTCCTCGTCGAGGTCGACGCGCAGCTCGGGGCCGAGGAAGTGCAGCAGCCCGGCGTCGGAGAGGGCGAGCAACTGCTCCAGGCGGAAGCCGGGCGGGCCGGAGGCGTAGAAGGAGAAGAAGCCGTTCCACCAGCCGTCCAGGTGGGCGGCGGTGGAGCGGGCGGTGAGCGGGTGGGCGGGCAGCAGGTGGACGAGCTGGCCGTAGAGCGAGAGCAGGGCGTAGAAGGCGCCCAGGTCGGCGCTGTGCCGCAGGTCGGAGCGGCGGGCCAGGTCGGCGCGCAGGTGGGCGCGCAGGTGCTGCTGGAGCTCGGCGGGGCTGCCGACCCGCAGGCCGGTGAGCGGGCGGTCGAGCCGTTCCAGGTCGAGGCGGTCCTCGGGGTCGGGGACGGCGGCGGCGACCAGGTCCACCCGCTCGGGGCTGTCCCAGGGGTGGCGGTCGTAGGCGGCGAGGAACTCCGGCCAGGACAGGGCGGTGCGCTCGGGGTGGCCGTGGAACAGCTCGTGGTAGTAGCCGAAGCCGATCTCCTTGGCCATCGCGGGCCACAGGTCGCGCCGGAAGTCGACCTGCTCGTCCGGGAGTTGAAGGCCGGGGCCGAAGTAGCGCGGGAACGGCGGGGGCGGGCCCTGGAGCCGGTAGCCGGTCTTGGCGTGGTACGGGACGCCCCGGCGGCTCCCCGCGTACAGCACGGGTTCGCGGCCGGAGGGGAGGTAGCGCAGGCCGCCGCCGGGGCGGGGGGCGAAGCGGCCGCCGCGGCCCTCGGTGAGCAGGGCGACCAGGTCGACGAAGGCCAGGCCGAGGCCGCGGACCACCACCCGTTCGCCGGGGGCGAGGCCGGAGAGGTCGGCGTCGGCGGTGAAGGCGGGCGGCAGGTAGGTGCGGCCGTGGCGGGCGGCGAACGCGCGGGGTCCGGCGGTGTCGGGGCCGGGCGCGGAGTCGAGGTGGCCGAGGGCGAGCACCACCCGGTCGGCGAGCAGCACGGTGCCGGAGAGGTGGACGCGCTGCGGCCCGTCCGGGTCGCCGGTGATCCGGCGCGCGGTGTCCCGGTGGACGAACAGCCGGACGTTGTCCGGGAGTTCCTCGGCGGCCCGGCGCAGCACCCAGTCCAGGTAGCCGCTCTGGGCGCGCCGGGTCGGGAAGTCGGTGGGGGCGAGGGCGCGCAGCTCCGCGGCCACCTCCCCGTCCTCGGCCGGGCGGTACGGGGGGTGGGCGGCCGGGTCGGCGGCCCACTCGGCGAGCGAGGGGCCGGGGCGGACCGGGCCGTCCATGGTGGTGCGCTCGTCGGTGAACATGGTGACGTCCTCGGCCATCGAGTTCATCCGCAGCAGCGGGGACTGTGCGTGCCGCCAGATCCGGCCGCCGCCGGGCGGGTGCGGGTCGACCAGGTGGACGTCCAACTCGACGCCGGGGCCCAGTAGTTCGGGCGCGTTGGCGGCGATCCGCTCCAGCAGGCCGGTGCCGCGCGGCCCGGCCCCGATCACGACCAGTACGGGCACCGCGCTCACCGCCCGGCCGCGCGGCGGAGCGGGAGCCGGCCCAGCGCCGCCCGGGCCCGCTGGAGCGGGGTCGGCGGCAGGTCGCCGCGGGTGGCGCCGCGGGCGAAGTACCGCTCCAGGTAGTACTGGCCGACGGACAGCACGCTGGTCACCGCGATGTACCAGAGGGTGGCCACCATCAGCAGCGGGATCACCCGGTACGTCTGGTTGTAGATCATCTGGGCGGAGAACAGCAGGTCGTGGACGGCCAGCACGCTGATCACCGAGGTGCCCTTGAGGGTGCCGATCAGCATGTTCCCGGCGGGCGGCAGGATCGCCCGCATCGCCTGCGGCAGCACGATCCGGCGCAGCACCCGGCCGCGGCCCAGGCCCAGCGAGGCGGCCGCCTCCAACTGCCCCTGGTCGACCGACAGCACGCCGGAGCGCACCACCTCGGCGGCGAACGCGGCCTCGTGCAGGGTCAGGCCGATCAGGGCGGTGAGCACCGGGCCGAGCAGGTTGACGGTCTTCACCGAGAACAGCTCGCCGCCGAACGGCAGGCTCAGCGACAGCGTCGGGTACAGCAGCCCGATGTTGAACCAGAGCAGCAGCTGCACCAGCAGCGGGGTCGCCCGGAAGATCCACACGAAGCCCCAACTCAGGCCCTGCAGCACGGGGTTGCCCGAGAGCCGGGCCACCGCCAGCGCGGTGCCCAGGGCGAAGCCGAGGGCCACCACCGCGCCGGTCAGCCACAGCGTCAGCAGCAGGCCGCGCAGGATCGACGGCGAGGTCAGGTAGGAGCCGACCACCGGCCACTCGAAGGCGGCGTTCCCGGCCAGCGAGCGCACCAGCAGCGCGGCGGCCAGCAGCGCCAGGCCGCCGCTGAGGTACCGCCCGGGGCGGCGGCGGGGCACGACCGGCAGCCCGGCGAGGGCGGGCGGCGCGGCGTCCGGGGCCTTGGTGGTCGGGGTCTTGTCGGTGGGGGCCCCGGAGGCGGGGGACGCGTCGGCCGGGGTCCCGGAGGTCGGGGGAGCGGCGGTGCGGGGGCTGGCGGACGGGACGGCGGGCGAGGCCATGGAGGGCTCCAACGGGCGGCGGGGCAGGCGGTCTCCGCATGCCGTCACTCACGCGCGCCGCGTCCCTCAACGCGGCTGGGCCTGGCGGCAGTTCGGCCGGGCCCGGGCAGTTCTCGCTCCGATTCGATCGTACGCGCGAGCGAGCGGCGGCTGTCAAGGACGCGGGTGTGACGTCGGTGTTTCGTCCCCGGCGGAAAGGTTGACGGACCGTCCGCGGCACTGCTCAACTGTTCGACATGACAGCCGAGCAGCCCGCCCTCGTGACGCGAGGCCACATCGACTTCGGTCGGGTGTGGTCCGCGGCGTGTCGCGGCTGACCCGGCAGCGGGCCGCCTGATCCGGCCCTTCCTCCCTCCGGGAGTCCTCCCTCGGTCGCCCCTGTCGCGGGCCGGGAAGCCGTCCGTCCGGACGGACCAACAGGTGCACGCTGCCGCCTCCCCCCAGCATTCCCCCGCTCGCTCCTGAGCCGGCGTCCCGTCACGCGCCCGCACCCGTCCTCCCCCACCCGTCGCCGCCGTCCGCAGCCGTCCGCACCGCCCGCCGGGGCGTCCCCCGGCATGCCCGGACGCGGCCCGCCCCACCGGAAGAGGCTCCACCATGCCCGTCGAGTTCCTCGGAATCGCCGCCACCGGCGACGGTTCGGAGACCACCGCCCGCACCACCCACGCCTTCGACCGCGACTACACGCTGCGCCTGGCCCGCGCCCACGAGGACCACGGCTGGGACCGGGTGCTGTTCGCCTACGGCGCCGGATCGCCCGAACCCGCCGCCTCCGCCGCGTACCTCGCCGCCAAGCTCGACCGGCTGCAGATCCTGCTCGCGCACCGGCCCAACGTCTCGTACCCGACCTTCGCCGCCAAGACCTTCGCCACCCTGGACCGGATCAGCGACGGCCGGCTCACCGTGCACTTCATCACCGGCGGCAACGACCACGAGCAGCAGCGCGAGGGCGACTTCCTGCCCAAGGACCGCCGCTACGACCGCACCCGCGAGTACATCGGCATCGTCAAGAAGGCCTGGACCAGCCGCGAACCCTTCGACCACGAGGGCGAGTTCTACCGCTTCAACGACTTCGTCTCGGACGTCTTCCCGGTCCAGCAGCCGCGCCCGAACGTCTCCTTCGGCGGCTCCTCGCCTGCCGCGTTCGCCGCGGGCGGCGCCGAGGCGGACATCTACGCGCTGTGGGGCGAGCCGCTGGCCCGCACCGCCGAGCAGATCGAGCTGGTCAAGGCCGCCGCCCGGGCCGCCGGGCGCACCGACACCCCGCGGATCCAGGTCGCCTTCCGGCCGATCATCGCGCCCACCGAGGAACTCGCCTGGGAGAAGGCGCACCGCACGGTCGCCGCGATCAAGGCCCGCCGGGAGGGCGACGACCTGGTGCGCCGCCGGCTCGCGAACGGCGCCGGGCCGGAGAACGCGGGCTCGCAGCGGCTGGTGGAGATCGCCGAGGCGGGCGAGCGCTACGACCGCGCGCTGTGGACCCCGACCGCCGCCGCGACCGGCGGCGCGGGCAACTCCAACGCCCTGGTCGGCACGCCCGAGACGGTCGCCCAGGCGCTGCTCGACTACTACGACCTCGGCGTGGACATCCTCTCCGCCCGCGGCTACGACCACGTCGGCGACGCCATCGACTTCGGCCGGTACGTCATCCCGATCGTCCGCGAGGAGGTCGCCAAGCGCGACGCCGCCAAGGCCGCCCGGGCCGGGGCCGCCGGGGTGGAGGCCGCCCGGGCCGGGGCCGACGCGGCATGAGCGCGCTGACCGTCGAGCGGGCCGTCCTCGGCGACCCGCTCACCCAACCGCTGATCCGCGAGCTCACCCACGAGTACGTCACCCGCTACGGCCCCGGCGGCCACCGGGAGATGGCCCGCTACGGCGCCGAGGAGTTCGCCCCGCCGCACGGCCTGCTGCTCCTGCTGCTGCAGGGCGGCGAGCCGGTGGCGGGCGGCGCCTACCGCCGCCACGAGGACCCGCACACCGCCGAGGTGAAGCGGATGTGGACCGCCGCCGGGCACCGCCGCCGGGGCCTGGGCCGCCGGGTGCTGGCCGAACTGGAGACCGCCGCCCGGGAGGCCGGCTACCGCCGGATCTTCCTCACCACCGGCCCGCTCCAGCCCGAGGCCAAGGGCCTCTACCTGGCGGCCGGGTACACCCCGCTGTTCGACGTCCGCGTCGAGCCCGCACCGGACGGCGACCCGCTGCCGTTCGAGAAGGACCTGCTCCACCCCCGTCCGTCCCACCCGCAGGACCTGGCCGCCGCGGCGGCCGGAAAGGCACCGATCCGATGAAGCGCCACCTCCCCGCCGTCGCCCTGGCCGCCGTCGCCGCCCTGGCGCTGGCGGGCTGCGGCTCCGACCCGGCGGCCGCCCCGAAGGCCGCGCCGGTCGGCATCCAGCCCGACCAGGACGTCCTGTCGGGCGTGCAGAAGAACGAGGCGGCCGCGGCGCTGCTGCCCGCCGAGGTCCGGGCCGCGGGCACGGTCAAGCTCGGCGGCGCGGTCGGCTTCCCGCCCGGGGCGTACTACCCGGAGGGCAAGAAGGAGATCACCGGGCTGGACGTCGACCTGGTCAACGCCGTCGCCAAGGTGCTCGGGGTGCAGGTGCAGCGCGAGGACGCCGCGTTCGAGACCATCCTGCCCGCGCTCGGCAGCGGCAAGTACGACGTCGGCACCGGCAACTTCGGCGTCACCGAGGCCCGGCTGAAGACCATCGACTTCGTCACCTACGTCGACGACGGCCAGGGCTTCGCGGTGCGCGCGGACAACACCGCGCTGAACACCGTCACCGACCTGGTCCAGCTGTGCGGCCTGACCATCGGCACCGGCGCGGGCACCACCTTCGAGGCCACCCTGAACGCCAAGAAGGACGTCTGCGCGCAGGCCGGCAAGAAGCCGTACGAGGTCAAGGTGTTCTCCGACAACGGTGCCGTCTTCACCGGCCTGCAGCAGGGCCGCCTGGACGTGGTGATGTCCACCATCAACGGCCTGCGCTACCAGGCCGCCCAGCCCGGCGCCAAGACCCGCTTCCTCGGCGAGTACCACCTGCTCGACGTCGGCTTCGCGTTCAAGAAGGGCTCGCCGCTCACCCCGGCCTTCCAGGCCGCCGTCAACCAGCTGATCAAGGACGGCACCTACCGGAAGATCCTCGCCAAGTGGGGCACCGCCGACTCGGCGATCACCGAATCGAAGATCAACCCGCCCGAGCACTCCTGACCCCACCCCCGGGAGCCCCCGATGACCGCCCTCACCCCCGAACAAGCCCTCCCGCTCAGACAACCGGCAGACTCCGCCCAGGAGTTGAGGATCGTCCCGCACCGCAGGCCGTGGCGGCTGGTGGCCGGCCTGGCCGCGCTGGTGCTGGCCGCCCAGTTCCTGCACGGGCTGGCCGTCAACCCCGGCTGGGACTGGCCGACCTTCCGCGCCTTCGTCTTCTCCGACAGCATCCTGCGCGCGGTCGGCGTCACCCTCCAACTCACCGCCTACGGCACCGTGCTGGGCTTCGCGCTGGGCGCGGTGATCGCCGCCCTGCGGCTGTCCGGCAGCCCGATCCTGCGCACCATCGCCTGGACGTACGTGTGGGCGTTCCGCTCGATCCCGCTGATCGTGCAACTGGTGTTCTGGTTCAACCTGGCCTACCTGTACAAGCGGATCGGGATCGGCGTCCCGTTCGGTCCGACCTTCGCCTCCTTCGGCACCATGGACCTGCTCGGCGCCCTCGGCGCGGCCGTCCTCGGCCTCGCCCTGCACCAGGCCGCGTACGCCGCCGAGATCATCCGCGGCGGGGTGCTCGCGGTCGACGCCGGGCAGCTCGAGGCCGCCGCCGCGCTCGGCATCCCGAGGTTCCGGCAGGCCTGGCGGATCGTGCTGCCGCAGGCCATGCGCGGCATCCTGCCGAACGCCGCCAACGAGGTGATCTCGCTGTTCAAGGGCACCTCGATCGTCTACGTGATGGCGATCGGCGAGCTCTTCTACCAGGTCCAGGTGATCTACGGCCGCACCGGCCGGGTGGTGCCGCTGCTGATGGTGGCCACCGTCTGGTACGTGCTGCTGACCACCGCCCTCTCGCTCGTCCAGTACTACGTCGAGCGCTACTTCGCGCGCGGCAGCGAACGCCACGCGCCGCCCACCCCCTGGCAGCGGCTGCGCGCCGCCGTCACCGAGATCAAGGAGAAGCGGGCATGAGCGGCGACGGCGCCACGGCCATGGTCGAAGTGCGCGGCGTGCACAAGCGGTTCGGACGGCTGGAGGTGCTGCGCGGCATCGACCTCGACGTCCGCCCCGGCACCGTCACGGTGGTGCTCGGCCCGTCCGGCTCCGGCAAGTCCACCCTGCTGCGGGCGGTCAACCACCTGGAGAAGCTCGACCAGGGGTACGTCCGGGTGGACGGCGAGCTGATCGGCTACCGGCGGGTCGGCGACAAGCTGCGCGAACTGCCCGAGCGCGAGGTGCTCAAGCAGCGCACCCGGCTCGGCTTCGTGTTCCAGAACTTCAACCTGTTCCCGCACCTGACCGTGCTGGAGAACCTGGTCGAGGCCCCGGTCGGAGCCCTCGGCGTGCCCAAGGAGCAGGCCCGGGCCCGGGCGCTGGAGCTGCTGGAGCGGGTCGGCCTGGCCGACAAGGCCGCCGAGTACCCGCGCCGGCTCTCCGGCGGCCAGCAGCAGCGCGTCGCCATCGCCCGGGCGCTCGCCCTGGAGCCCAAGGTGCTGCTGTTCGACGAGCCGACCTCCGCGCTCGACCCCGAACTGGTCGGCGAGGTGCTCGACGTGATCAAGGACCTGGCCCGCACCGGCACCACCATGATCGTGGTCACCCACGAGATCGGCTTCGCCCGCGAGGTCGCCGACACGGTGGTCTTCATGGACGGCGGCGTGGTCGTCGAACAGGGCCCGCCCGCCCAGGTGCTGGACGCCCCGCAGCACGAACGCACCCGCGCCTTCCTCGCCAAGGTCCTCTGAATTCCCCTCCCCGTCAAAGGAGTAGCTCCCATGTCCGTGTACCGCCGCACCTTCGTCCCGGCCGCCGCCGCCCTCGTCGCCGCCCTGCTGCTCTCCTCCTGCGGCTCCTCGGACAACGCCGCCGCCGACCTCGGCGCCAAGAAGGAGGGCACCGCGCCCAACGGCGTGAAGATCAACCTGACGCCGGACCAGAACCGGGTCAGCACCCCCAAGGTCGACGCGATCGCCGCGCTCGTCCCCGACGAGATCCGCCGAAGAGGCACCCTCCAGGTCGCGGCCAACGTCGGCACCATCCCGCCGCTGGGCTTCTACGCCACCGACGACAAGACCGTCATCGGCACCGAACCCGACCTGGCGTACCTGATCGGCGACGTGCTCGGCCTCAAGGTCGAGATCAACCCGGTCTCCTGGGAGAACGTCTTCGTCGGCCTGGACAGCGGCAAGTACGACGTCGCCGTCACCAACGTCACCGTCACCGAGGCCCGCAAGGAGAAGTACGACTTCGCCACCTACCGGCTCGACATCCTCGGCTTCGAGGCCAAGAAGGGCGGCAGCTGGAAGGTCAAGGGCCCGGCCGACGTCGCCGGGCACACCATCGGCGTCTCCTCCGGCACCAACCAGGAGAAGCTGCTGCTGGCCTGGAGCGAGCAGGACGTCAAGAACGGCCTCAAGCCGGTCGACGTGAAGTACTACCAGAACTCCTCCGACTACTACCTGGCCCTGGGCTCCGGCCGGATCGACGCCTGGCTCGGCCCCAACCCGGGCACCGCCTTCCACGCCGCGCAGACCGGCGAGACCGAGGTGATCGGCACCTACTCCGGCGCGGGCGACACCGTGCTCGGCAAGATCGCCGCCACCACCAAGAAGGACAACGGCCTGGTCAAGGCGCTCAACGCGGCCATCAACGAGGCCATCAAGAACGGCAGTTACGGCCAGGTGCTCAAGCGCTGGGGCCTGGACAACGAGGCCGTGCAGACCTCCGAGATCAACCCGCCCGGCCTGCCCAGGACCAATAGCTGACGCCCACCCCGAGGTCGTTGGAGCGCATCCCTCACCAGCCGTGCGGGATGCGCTCCAGCACGCCGCCCGCGAACACGTCGTACAGCGGCAGCGACTCCAGGTGCACGTAGCCGATGTGGCAGTCGCACGACCCCAACGGGCATGCCCGAGGCCGCAGTTGATCCCGGTACGAGTCGTCGTACAGGTTGCCCAGCGGCGGCCGGACGAAGTGGCAGCGGCGCACCGTCCCCTCCCCGTCCACCGACACCACGCTCTCGCCCGTCCGGCACGGCAGCCCCGCGCTGCGGTGCGGGTGGCGGCTGTAGCCGAACAGCGGGTCCAGCTCCGTCCACCGCGCCGCCTCGGCGTCGGTGTACGTCAGCCCCTCGGCCGCGTTCACCCACAGGTACACCCCCTCCGGCAGCGCCGCCCGCAGCCGCCGGGCCGCCGCCAGGTGCTCCGGCTGCCCGACCACGCCCACGCTGAACCGCACGCCCAGCGCGGCGAGTTCGGCGCACTTGGCGAGGAAGCGCTGCTCGGTCACCTGCCCCGGGTGGTACGTCACCCACAGCGCCAGCTTCGACAGGTCCGCCTCCGCCAGCCAGCCGGTCCGGCAGCTCGCGTTGGTCTGGATCGCCACCCGCCCCAGGTGCGGCAACCGGCTCAGCTCCACCATCGCCCGCCGGTACCAACTGCGCACCAGCCCCTCGCCCCACGGCGTGAACAGCACCGACAGCCGCCCGTGCCCGTACGCCGCCGCCCAGGCCGTGAACCGCTCCAGCGCCGCCCGGTCGGCCCGCAGCAGCTCGGGGGTGTCGCGCCGCTTGGCGAACGGGCAGTACGGGCAGTCGTAGTCGCAGGAGGACAGCGGGCCCCGGTACAGGACGGTCAGCTCGGTCGGCTCGGTCATTTGGCTTCGTACTCCGCCATGGCGGCGCGCACCGCCGACGAGAACAGCCGCGGCCCCACCGCGTCCGACCAGGCCAGGCCCTCCGGGCTCAGCAGCAGCCGGGCCGGGTCGTCCGCCGCCAGCCAGCCGCGGGCGGCGAACTCGGCCAGCTCGGCCGGGAAGTCCAGCTCCGGGGTGCTGCCGAAGCGCTCCCGGTAGGCCGCCAGGTCGACGCCCTCGCCCTGCAGCAGCGACTGCACCAGGTGGCGGCGGCGGGTCTCCTCGTCCGTCATCGCCCAGCCCAGCTCGGCCCGGGAGAAGTCCGGCGCGGCCACGTAGTCGTCGATGATCCGCCGCACCTCGCGGGCGTCCACCGCGTAGTCGAAGGAGTAGTGCAGCCGCGAGGTGTACGAGCGGGCCCCGCAGCCGAGGCCCACCATGCCGTCGGTCTGGCAGGCGTACTCGCCCGCGCCCGCGCTCGCCGCGCCGACCCGGCGGAACATCCGCATCGACACCTGCTCGTACCCCTCGGCCAGCAGGTGGTCGCGGCCCGCCCGGTACAGCGCCAGCCGCTGGGCGTCCCACTCCGGGGCCGGACCGGCGGGGGCGTGCCGGCCCAGGCCGGTCAGCGGGCGGACGTACAGCGGGTACAGGTACAGCTCCTCCGGCCGCCAGGCCAGGGCGGCGTCCAGCGACGCGACCCAACTGGCGGGCGTCTGGCCGTCGATGCCGTAGATCAGGTCGATGTTCAGCACCGGGAACCCGGCCTCCCGCACCCGCGCCAGCGCCGCCTCCACCGCCGCCCGCTTCTGCGGGCGCACCGCCGCCCGGGCCTCGCCGTCCAGGAAGGACTGCACGCCCAGGCTCAGCCGGGTCGTCCCGCGCTCCGCCAGCACCCGCAGCCGGTCGGCCGTCGCGGTGTCCGGCGAGGCCTCCACCGAGAGCGGCACCGCCCGCAGGTCCGCCCCCATCCGCACCTCGGCGATGTCGCACAGCCGCTCCAGCTCCGCCGCGCTCAGGTAGGTCGGCGTCCCGCCGCCGAAGGCCGCCAGCGCGAACCGCGCCCCCGGCGCCAGCGCCTCCCGCACCTGCCGGGCCTGCCGCTCCAGCGCGTCCAGGTACGCCGTGGTCAGCCCCTCCGGGCTGCCGATCCGGGTGAACAGGTTGCAGAACCCGCACCGCACCTCGCAGAACGGCACGTGCAGGTAGAGCGAGAGCGCGTCCTGCTTCTCGCCCCGCCACAGCTCGGCCAGCCCCGGCCGCCCCGGCAGCGGGCGGTAGGCCGTCTTGTGCGGGTACGCGTAGACGTAACTCTGGTACGGGGACTCGGCGGTGGCGGTGCTCATCGGGGCTCCTGCGGGGTGGCGGGGAGGGTGAAGTGCGCGTACGGGACGGTCCAGACCACCTCGTGGCCGATCCGGTGGCCGGTGTACCCGTCCTCGCCGTACGCGGTGCCGTGGTCGGAGCAGACGATCGCGAAGCACGGCCGCCGCGCGCTCATCGCCGCGAACAGCCGCCCCACGTGCGCGTCCACGTACTCCAGCGCGGCGGCGTGGGTCTCCCGGCTGTCCCCGTCCTCCCGGGTCGCGCCCGGCAGGTGGAACCAGTTCGGCTGGTGCAGCGCCGAGACGTTCAGGAACAGGAACAGCGGCCGGTCGGGCGGCTGCCCGGCCGCGACCCGCTCCGCCACCGCCACCTGCGACTCGAAGGAGGTCGGCGACGGCACCCCCAGCTCCGGTGCCCAGTGGCTCTCCTGGAACAGGCCCGGCAGGACGGAACCCAGCGGCCCCTGCTTGTTGAAGAACCCCACTCCGCCGATGCACACCGTCCGGTACCCGGCCCGGGCCAGCGCCGTCGGCAGGTCGGGCGCGTCGAACACCCACGTCCGCGCCTCGGTGGTCTCCGAACCGGCGAACCGCGCCGCGAACAGCCGCGGGTGCGGACCGTCCGGCGAGGCGGGCGTCGGCAGGAAACCGGCCAGGATCGCCTGGTGCGCGGCGTACGTGAAGCTCCCCGGCGAGTGCCGCCGCTCCCAGCCGGTGGGCGGGAGGACCTTCGCGAGGTTGGGCAGGCGCCCGGCCGCGAGCAGCTCGGCGGCGACGTCGTAGCGGAGGGTGTCGAGGGTGACCAGGAGGAGGTCGTGCGAGCCGACGACCTCGTTCATGTCGGGAACGGCGGGTCCGTGCTGCTGCGTGTCCGTGACAGGACCCGAAGCCGATGCGCGCTCCGGCAGTGAACCTCGCGCAGACCCGGGCTCGCCGTTCCCCGAGCCCCTGATTTCGCGTCCCGCCGCTCCTTCCGAGCCCTCGGGTGCATACGCGGGCGAAGCCAGTTGCGCCGCGTAGGTGTCCAGGCCCGGGGCCGGCCCCTCGGGGAGGCCGGGGAGGTTCGGGAGGAGGTCGCCGAAGGCGTTGACCTCGGCGACCAGCGCGCGGCGCCAGTGGGCGTGCGGGAGGAGGTCGACGCCGACCATCGGGGCGTGCGGGAAGCAGCGCGCGGCGGCCTCCGCGGTGGCGAGGAGTTCGGGCCAGTGCTCGCCCGCGGCGGCCCGGGCGAGGGCGAGTTCGCCGCGGGCGCCGCCGAGGTGGAGGTTGGTCATGGGGTGGCGGCTGGTGCGGACCACCGCGTGGGTGGCGCGCCCGCCTACCACCAGCACCCGCAGGTCCGCGGCGCGGCCGTGCTGGCCGGACTTGGGGACCCAGCGCTCGACGTGCAGGCCCTCGGGGGCGAGGCGGTCGACGAGTTCGGCGACCTGGGTCGCGGAGCGGTAGCGGCGGACGGCGAGCGAGTTGTGCAGCCCGTCCGGGGCGAGCTCGACCGAGGTGGTCGCCTGGACGCGGCCGTGCGGGCCGAACTCCAGCGCCACCACGCCGGACGCGGAGGAGCCGTGCACCGGCTTGAGGAACACCCGGCGCAGTCCGGCGTCCGCCAGCCGCTCCCGCAACTCCTCGAAGCCGGAGGGCAGTTCGCCCGGCAGGGCGTCCGGCACCGGCACCCCGGCGGCGGTCAGCAGGGCGTGCGTGCGCCGCTTGTCGAACATGGTGGCGATCTCGTCCGGGTCGCCGAGCAGGCGCACCCCGGGCCGGGCGGCCAGCTCGCGCAGGGCCGAGGTGACGCCCGCGTACCAGGCGGGGCCGCCCTCGACCCGGGTCGCGGCGTAGCCCGGGCCGAGGACGGGGCCGCGCAGCAGCCGGTCGGCCTCCGGGTCCTCACCGGGGGAGTCGAGCCGGACCACCGCGCCGGGCGGCAGCTCGTACCGCCCGCGGAGCAGGTCCGACCAGGGCAGCACGGCGGGCTCCGGCCGGCCGGCGGCGCGGGCCGCGGCGGCGAACAGGGTGACCCGGCGGTGCCCCGGACAGCCCAGGACGACCAGCTGGTGGTGCGTCAATTCCCTCGTCCCGCCTACTCGGAGATGGCGACGTAGCGCCAGTTGTCGCCCGGGTCCTCGGCGTCGGAGAGGTCGATCCGGACGCCGGGCAGGGCGTCGCGCAGCCGCTGCTGCATGGCCTCGGTGAGGTAGTGGTGGTGCAGGTCCAGGGTCTTCAGGTGGGTGAGCGGCTGGCCCTCCAGCAGCGCCGCCGCGCCCTCGTCGGTGAGCGCGCCCATGGACAGCGACAGCCCGGTCAGCCGGGGCACCACGGGGGCCTGGGCGACCAGCGCGGCGATCCGGTCCTGGATCTCGGAGTCCTGCAGGCCCAGGTGCTTCAGCGCGGGCAGCTTGGCGCCGGACAGGAACGGGGCGAGGTCCTCCACCGTCCAGTCGCCGCCGTAGTTGGCGACGCCGAGCCACAGCTCCAGCTTCTCCAGCGCCGGGAAGTCGCTGGCCCCGACCGCGCGGACGATCGAGGCGGGCAGGCCGCCGGACTCGAAGCGCAGCGCCTTCAGCCTCTCATGCCGGACGGGCTTCAGGCCGAGCCGCTCGGTGTCCTCGTAGTCCTCGCTGGCGCCGCGCACCACCAGCTCCTCCAGCAGCGGGAAGGTCTCGAACACCGGCGTGATGTCGCACATCTGGATCCAGGAGATCTCGCACTCCTCGCCGGTGACGTCGCACAGGAACAGCGCGCGCAGCGCGGGCAACCGGTCGGCGGCGGCGAGGATCAGCGGCAGCGCCCGGGACAGCGGCTCCGGCTCTTCCGGGAACCAGCGGCCCAGCACCAGCGCGGTGACCTCGGACAGGTCGACGGCGTCCAGGAACGCCTGCCACAGCGCGGGGAACTCCTCGTCCTCGTCCTCCCAGTCCAGGCCGACCCGCCAGGCGGTGGCGCCCGCCGCCGGGAGCTCGCCCTTCGTCCGGGCGGTGCGGAAGTCGGTGACCGGGAGGCCGTGGAACTCCTCGGCGTGGTCCCTGATAACCATGCGCTGCTCCTCGCTGCTTCGTCGTACCGCCGCTGTCGCCGCGGCTCGGGGTGGGCCGAAGACCTGTCTACCAGGCGCCCGTGACTTCACCCGCACGAAGGACGCGGAGCGGGCGCGGTTGTCGGTGGTGCGGCCTAGTTTGCGGTGCACGGAGTCCGGCAGCGGGCCGGACCGGACCGCGGGAGGCCCCGTGTACCGCCAGGGAGACGTACTGATCGTTCCGGTCGCGCCGAGCGCCGTCCCGGGCGCCGTCGCGCACCTGGCGCGCCGGCCGCGGGACGCCCGGGGGCGGCTGGTGCTGGCCCTCGGCGAGGTGACCGGGCACGCCCACGCGGTGCTGGGCCCGGGCGAACTCGTCCGCGAGGGCGGTCCGTTCGCCCCCGCCTGGCTGCACCTGCCGGAGGGCGGCAGGGTCGTCCACGAGGAACACGCGGCGATCACCCTGCCCAGCGGCTGGTTCCGGGTGGTCCGCCAGCGCGAGTACGCGCCCGGCGCGGTCCGCATGGTCGCCGACTGAGCCCGCCCACCCGCCGTCACCCGTCCCGGACCCAGCACACGGAGAATCCATGACCAGCCAGTTGACCGGCCGTCCGGCCGACCTCTCGGTGGCCCACTGGCGGGCCGTCGCCGCCGCCACCGGCCCCGCCGACCGGGCCACCGCCGAGCAGGCCGTCCGGGACGTCTACCGGGCCGCCGGGCTCGCCGAGCCCGCCGAGTTCCGCTGGTACCCCTCGCCGCGTGCCGTCCTCGCCGAACTCCTGCACCACCCGGGCGAGTTCGGGGCGAGCGTGCGCGAGCGGGTGCGCACCGCCGCCTGGGAGCGGGCCCGCACCGCCGCCCTCGCCGCGCTCGGCCCGGCCGGCTGGGCCGAGCTCTGGCACACCACCGGCGCCGAACTCGCCGCCACCGCCGCGCTGCCCGCCGAACGCGTCCGCGCCGCGCTGCTCGACCACTTCGCCCCCGAGCCCGAGCCGATCGCCGACTGGCAGCAGGCCCGCAGGCCCGAGAACCGGGCGGCCCGGCAGCGGGCCGCCGAGGAGCGCGCCGCGGTCCGGCTCGCCCTGCTGGACGCGGTGGCCGGGCAGCACGACGCCGCCTGGCTCGCCGCCTTCGACACCGCGGGCACCGGCGACGCGGCCCTCGCCGCGCTGGCCGGCGTCGCCCGCCAGACCGGCTGGTGGTGGCCGTACGAGCGCGTCGTGCTGCTCAGCGAACGCCCCACCGCCCTGCACCGCGACGAGGCCGGCCGGCTCGACCGCGCCGACGGCCCCGCCCTCGCGTACGCCGACGGCTTCGCGCTGCACGCCTGGCGCGGCATGCCCGTCCCCGCGGACTTCCCCGAGCAGCTGACCGGCCTCACCCCCGAACGCATCCGCGCCGAGGAGAACGCCGAACTGCGCCGCGTCATGCTGGAGCACTTCGGCTACGACCGCTACCTCGCCGAGTCCGGCGCCGAACCGCTGCACCGGGACGAGACCGGCGTCCTGTGGCGGATCCAACTCCCGGACGACGAACCGGTGGTGATGGTCGAGGTGGTCAACTCCACCCCCGAACCGGACGGCACCCACCGCACCTACTACCTGCGCGTCCCGCCCGGCACCCGCACCGCCCGGGCCGGTGTCGCCTGGACGTTCGGCGTCGAGGAGGCCGACTACCGGCCGCAGCGCGAGACCTGACCGGCGGCCGGGCGGGGCGGTGGAGCGGCCCGACGGCTGTCAAGGGTGCGGGCCGCTGATTCGGCTTCCGCCCGACCCCTTTCGATTGGGAGGATTTCGCCGAACGGACACCACTGTTCCGCAGACGAGCGCCGCTGGTATACCTCAATGTCCCGGGGCAGGGTCGAGCCCGCCCCCGAGACGAACAGGTGGTGACGGGCAGTGAAGCTCCTCCGCGTGGGCCCTGCGGGCGCAGAACGACCGGTCGTACTCGCCCCCGACGGCACCGCCCGCGACCTCCGCCCCCTCACCCCCGACCTGGACGGCGCCTTCCTCGCCGGATTCGACCCGGTGACCTTCGACCCCGCCGCGCTCCCGGTCACCGACCTCACCGGCGAACGCGTCGGCCCGCCGGTCGCCCGACCCGGCAAGATCGTCGGCATCGGCCTCAACTACCGCGACCACGCGGCCGAGGCGGGCGCCGCGATCCCGACCGAGCCGGTGGTCTTCCTCAAGCCCACCAACACCCTGGTCGGCCCGCACGACCAGGTGCTCGTCCCGCGCGGCAGCGAGAAGACCGACTACGAGGTCGAACTCGCCGTCGTCATCGGCCGCACCGGCCGCTACCTCGACACCCCGGCCGACGCCGCCGCGATCATCGCGGGCTACGCCGCCGTCAACGACGTCACCGAGCGCGCCTTCCAGTTCGACCGCGGCGGCCAGTGGGACAAGGGCAAGTCCGCCGAGACCTTCACCCCGCTCGGCCCCTGGCTGGTCACCCCCGACGAACTCGGCGACCCGCAGGCCCTCGACCTCCGCCTCTGGGTCAACGGCGAACTCCGCCAGAACGGCTCCACCGCCGACATGATCTTCCCGGTCCACGAGACCGTCCGCTACCTCACCCACTTCATGCGCCTGGACCCCGGCGACGTCGTCATCACCGGCACCCCCGCCGGCGTCACCCTCGGCCGCCCCGGCACCCCCTTCCTCCGCGCGGGCGACAAGCTCGCCCTCGAAGTCACCGGCCTCGGCCGCCAGGAGACCACCCTCGGCCAAGCCTGAGAACGGCGGGCCCCTGAGGGGCCCTCCTCACAGCCCCAGGTCGCGCAGCCGCGCGATGAGCACCCCCGCCGGACTCTCCGCCGTCTCCAGCTCCAGCCACCCGTGCAGCACCTCCGCGGTCTGTTCGTCGCGGACGGCGGTGGCCGCGGCCATCACCACGAACTGGTCGACCAGCCAGGCGCACAGCGAGTCGGCCGGGATCTGCCGCCCCTCGTCGAGCCAGCTGATCGCGGAGGCCTCGACCACCGAGATCCACGAGCGCACCAGCAGGGTGAGCCGCGGTCTGGCCTCCCGCACGCCGAGGTGGCGCAGGGTGCGCCGGAGCGCCGCGCGGCGCACGTCGTCGACGATGGCCGAGGTGCGGGCGGTCTCCACGACGGAGCCGCCGCGCAGCAGCGCGCCGTAGCCCGCGGCGTGCTCGCCGACGAAGTCGAAGTAGCGGTGCAGGACGGCGCCGAGCTGCTGGGTGGGGGTGCCGTCGGTGGGCTCGACGGCGAAGCGGGCGGTGAGTTCGGAGGCGGCGCTGCGCAGCGCCGCCTCGTACAACTGCTGCTTGCCGCCGGCGAAGTAGCGGTAGACGAGCGGCCGGGAGGCGCCCGCGGCCTCCGCGACGTCGTCGAGGGAGACCTCCTCCGGCGGGCGGGCGGCGAAGAGTTCGAGGGCGACGGCGATGAGCTGCTCGCGCCGTTGCTGGACGGGCAGTCGGCGGTAGGCGGCGCGGCGTGGGCGCTCCGCGGCGGTGGGGTCGTCGACGGGTCGCTCGACGGGGTCCCCGACGGGGGAGGGGGTCGCTGCCATGCGTGCCAGGGTAGACCTCGGGCGGTGCCGCCGGACCCCCTCCGCACGGCCGCCACCGGCGGGTTCCCGCCGGGCGGGGCCCGCTCCGGGGTCGCAGACTGTGGGCAGGTGTCGGGTGAGTCGCGGCGAGGAGCGGCCGGTGCGGTGGGTGCGGGCGGTGGCGCGGTGGGTCGGCAAGTCCCCGGGGACGTACGTGTGGCTGCTGCTGCTGGCGATCACCAGCTTCGTGGTGGCGCGGATGGACCCGGCGGCGCTGGACTACTTCCTGCAGAAGCGTTCCACCAACCTCGACCAGCTCTCCTCGCACCCGGTGCACGCCCTGCTGGCCAGCCTGATCTGGACCGAGCAGGCGAACTTCCTCTTCTACTTCGTGGTGTTCCACCTCTTCCACGTGCCCGCCGAGCGCTGGCTCGGCACCCGCCGCTGGCTGACGGTCGCGCTGACCGCGCACGTGCTGGCCACCTTCGTCAGCGAGGGCGTGGTCGCCTGGGGCGTCCACCGCCACGTGCTGCCGCAGAACCTGTCGACCACGGTGGACGTCGGCGTGTCGTACGCGCTGGCCGGGGTGGAGGGCGTGCTGACGTACCGGCTGGCCGGGGCGTGGCGCTGGGTGTACGGCTGCGGGCTGGTCGGGTTCTACCTGGTGCCGCTGCTGACCTCGCACACGTTCACCGACCTCGGGCACTTCTGCTCGGTGCTGATCGGCCTGGCGTTCCGCCCGATGACCCGGGGCCGGCCGACCTGGGACCCGTGGCGCAGCGTCCGCCGACTCGTCCCCGCGAAGGGGTGACCACTTCGACAGCGGACAGGGGTTGAATTCGCCTGCGGCTGCGACAGGATGGCCGGATGGCTCATGAACTGAACGACCCTCACCCGAGCGGCCCCACCCCGCGCCGCCTCGCCGACTCCTACGTCCACGCGCTCGCCGAGGCCGACCCGCTGACCGCGGTGTACCTCGGCCTCAACCCGGAGGACGACCGGCTCCCCGACCTGTCGTCCGAGGGCATCGAAGCCACCGCCGAGCTGGCCCGCCGCACCCTCGCCGCCCTGGACGAACTGGAGGCGTCCGGCCCGGTCGAGGACGAGGCCGAGCGCCGCTGCGCCCGGCTGCTGCGCGAGCGGCTGACCGCCGAACTGGCCGTGCACGACGCGGGCGAGGGCTACCGCAGCGTCCGCAACCTGGGCTCGCCGGTGCACAACACCCGCGAGATGTTCACCCTGCTGCCCACCGAGACCGACGAGGACTGGCAGCGCCTGGGCCGTCGGCTGGCCCGCTTCCCGCTGGCGATGGCCCAGTACCGGCAGAGCCTGGAGGAGGGCGTCCGGCGCGGCCTGCTCTCGGCGCCGCGCCAGGTGGAGACGGTGGTCGGCCAGTTCGGCGAGTGGATCGACGGCGAGACCCCCGGCGGCTGGTTCGGCGAACTGGTCGCCCCCGCCCCCGAGCACCTGCGCGAGCGGCTGACCGCCACCGCGGTCGAGGCCACCGCCGCGCTCGCCGACCTGCGCGACTGGATGCGCGACGCGTACGCCCCCGCCGCGAAGGGCACCCCCGACGCGGTCGGCCGCGAGCGCTACGCCCGCTGGGTGCGGTACTGGACGGGCGCCGAACTCGACCTGGACGAGGCGTACCGCTGGGCCTGGGAGCAGTTCCACGACCTGGACGCCCAGATGCGGGCCGAGGCGGAGAAGGTCCGACCGGGCGCGACCCCGATGCAGGCGATGAAGTGGCTGGAGACCGACGGCCCGGCGATCCGCGGCGAGCAGGAGGTGCAGGAGTACCTGCAGGGCCTGATGGACCGGGCGATCAACGACCTCCAGGGCACCCACTTCGACCTGGCCGAGCCGCTGCTCAAGGTCGAGTCGCGGATCGCCCCGCCCGGCAGCGCCGCCGCCCCGTACTACACCCAGCCCTCGCTGGACTTCTCCCGCCCCGGCCGGACCTGGCTGCCGACCCTGGGCCGGGAGGCGTTCCCGGAGTGGGACCTGGTCTCCACCTGGTACCACGAGGGCGTCCCGGGCCACCACCTGCAGCTGGCCCAGTGGACGTACGTCGCCGACCGGCTCTCCACCTACCAGGTCACCCTGGGCGGGGTCAGCGCCAACATGGAGGGCTGGGCGCTGTACGCCGAGCGCCTGATGGACGAGCTCGGCTACCTCACCGACCCGGGCCACCGCCTCGGCTACCTGAACGCCCAGATGATGCGGGCGCTGCGGGTGATCGTCGACATCGGCATGCACGCCGAGCTGGACTTCCCGGCCGACTCGCCGTTCGCCCCCGGCGAGGCGATGACGCCCGAGCGGGCCCGCGCCTTCTTCGGCGCCTACTGCGGCCTGTCTGCGGACTTCCTGGACAGCGAGCTGGTGCGCTACCTCGGCCTGCCCGGCCAGGCGATCGGCTACAAGCTGGGCGAGCGGGCCTGGCTGCGCGGACGGGCCGCGGCCCGGGCGGCGGCCGAGGCGCGCGGCGAGGAGTTCGACCTCAAGGGCTGGCACATGGCGGCGCTGTCCCAGGGCTCGCTGGGCCTGGACGACCTGGTCACCGAGCTGGGCGCGCTGTAGCCGGAGCGACCGGACGACCGCGTCCCGGGTGGCCGATGCGGCCGGGCACCCGGGTCCGCCGTCCCGGATCGTGGTCGGGAACCCGGGTCCGCCGTCCCGAATGCTGACATCACCGGACAATCCGCCTTGCCGCCGTCCCGTTCGGGGGTTTCCCTGGGAAGAGCGCCGTACGCGCCCAGCCCCACTCCCGATCCTGCGGAAGGCGGCCCCACGGTGACCCCCCAGCACGTCCCCGAGACCTCCGAGGCCGACCCGCGTCGCTGGTGGGCCCTGGCAGTCATCGCCATCGCCCAGCTGATGATCGTCCTCGACGCGACGATCGTGAACATCGCCCTCCCGTCCGCGCAGAAGGCGCTGGACATCTCCGACGGCAACCGGCAGTGGGTGATCACCGCCTACACGCTGGCCTTCGGCGGCCTGCTGCTGCTCGGCGGCCGGATCGGCGACCTCTTCGGCCGCAAACGGACCTTCATGGTCGGCCTGCTCGGCTTCGCCCTCGCCTCCGGCATCGGCGGCTTCGCCACCACCGGCGCCGTGCTCTTCGCCGCCCGCGCCCTCCAGGGCGCCTTCGGCGCGCTGCTGGCCCCGTCCGCGCTCTCCCTGCTCTCCGTCACCTTCCGCGACCCGCGCGAACGCGCCACCGCCTTCGGCATCTTCGGCGCCCTGGCCGGCGGCGGCGCGGCGATCGGCCTGATCACCGGCGGACTGCTCACCGAGTACCTGTCCTGGCGCTGGTGCCTGTACGTCAACATCCCGATCGCGATCGTCACCGGCATCGGCGCGTACTACCTGCTGGTCCGCGACCACATCGACCGCTCCCGCCGGGTCCGGCTCGACCTGCCCGGCGCGGTGCTCGGCTGCGGCGGCCTGCTGGCCATCGTGTACGGCACCTCCGAGGCGGTCTCCCGCGGCTGGGACGACTGGCTGGTGCTCACCGCGCTCTGCGTCGGCGTCGCCCTGCTCGCGGTCTTCGCCCTGGTCGAGCGCCGCACCGAGCACGCCCTGCTGCCGATCCACCTGATCAGCGACCGCAACCGGGCGGGCGGCGCGCTCTCCGTCGGGCTCGCCGTGATCGGCATGTTCGGCCTGTTCCTCTTCCTCACCTACTACCTGCAGGTGATCAAGGGCTACTCGCCGATCAAGGCCGGCGTCTCCTTCCTGCCGATGACCGCCGCCATCGTGATCAGCGCGGCGGGCCTCGCCTCCCGGCTGATGACCCGCGTCCCGACCCGCAACCTGGTCGTCCCCGGCCTGCTGCTCGGCGCCGGGGGGATGGCCTGGCTCACCCAGATCAGGGTCGACAGTCCCTACCCCACCATGGTGCTGCCCGCCGAACTGCTGCTCGGCTTCGGCATGGGCCTGGTCTTCATGCCCACCATGAGCCTGGCCACCCTGGGCGTCGCCCCGCAGGAGACCGGCGCCGCCGCCGCCATCATCAACAGCGCCCAGCAGGTCGGCGGCTCGATCGGCACCGCCCTGCTCAACACCATCGCCGCCAGCGTCACCGCCACCTACCTGGCCGCCCGGAACCCCACCGACCCGCTGGTCCAGGCCCAGGGCGCGGTGCACGGCTACGCCGTCGCCACCACCGTCGCGATGGCCATCCTGCTGGCCGCCGCGGTGATCGCCTTCCTGATGATCAACCACCGTCCGGCCCCCGGCGAGGCCCGGGGCGAGGACGCCGCCGCGGCGGCCCGCGCCACGGTCTGAGCCCCGGGCCCGGCCGGGCCCCGGGCGGGGCCGCGGGCGGGTGTCGCAGTCGGCGGCCCGCCCCCGGGCGTGGGACGCTGCTGTGCTGCACGCCGCGGGAAAACTCACGGGCCTCCCAGGCAGTGATGACGGCTTTCCCAGTTCGACGGCGGATATTGGGGGCAGGCGGCGTGCGACAGGTGCCCGCGCCGGAACCGCGGCGCGGGCGCCGCCACGACCATGAGCAGCGGGAGCGGGGCAACGAGATGGGACGACACACCGGGCCGGAGGAGCGCCGCACCGTGCGGCCGGTCGCCTTCACCTCCTTCCTCGCCGTCGGCGCCGTCGGGGTGATGGCGGCCGCAGGAGTGCTCACCGTCCGCCTGCACGGCGCCGGAGGCCCCGGCAGCGACAGCGTCGCCCTGGCCGCCACCGCCGCGGCCACCGCCGTCGCTTCCCCGTCCCCCTCCCCATCCCCGTCCCCGTCCTCTTCTCCCTCCCCCTCACCCTCATCCAGTGCCCCTGCCCCCGCCCCCGTGGTGCAGCAGGGCACCCCCGCCGCCGGCCCCACCCGGCAGGCCCCGCCCACCGCGCCCCCCGACGTCCCGCTCGGCGTCACCACCACCGCCCCCGACAACGCCGAGTCCCGCCGGGTCGGCGCCCTGTTCTCCGGCCCGACCGCCCCCGGCAACCACTTCTGCACCGCCAGCGTCATCGACAGCCCCGGCCGCAACCTGATCCTCACCGCCGCCCACTGCCTGTCCGGCGCGAGCGGCACCACCTTCGTCCCCGGCTACCGCAACGGCCAGGCCCCGTACGGGACTTGGCAGGTCACCAAGGTCTACACCCCGGACGGCTGGCGGGCCGACAACGACCCCGACGAAGACTTCGCGATCCTGGCCGTCGCCCCCAACGACGGCCACCAGATCGAGGACGCCCTCGGCGGCAACCCCCTCGGCACCGACGCCGCCTGGACCGTCCGGGCCCGCCTCTACGGCTACCCCGCGGGCACCGAACTCCCCATCGTCTGCACCAACACCACCAGCCGCCAGGACACCTACCAGCGCCGCATCGACTGCCCCGCCTTCCCCGGCGGCACCAGCGGGGGCCCCTTCATCGACGCCGCCACCGGACAGGTCATCGGCGTCATCGGCGGCTACCAACAGGGCGGCGCCACCGACGACATCTCCTACAGCGCCGCCTTCGACCACACCATCGCCGACCTCCTGGCCGAGGCCGGCTGACGAGAGCCCCGTCAGGGAGCCCCTCCAGGGGCTCGGGGAACGGCGAGTCCGAGCTGTCGGCGGCCGGAGTCCATCGGAGGTTCGTGCTGCTTCGGGCCGTAGGACAGCACCCGAAGCAACGGCAGGCAAGAGCAGTGCACCGCCGGCAGCCCCGAGCCCGCCGTTCCCCGGGCCCCCGGATCGCACGACCCGTGCTGCGCGGTGAGCACCGCAGGCCCGGGCCGGGCTGAGCCGCCGTCAGCCCGCCGCTCTCAGCCCGCCGTCGGGGCGAACCCGCCGTGCGAGCCGCCGTCCAGCAGGGCGGACCAGTCGATCGGCCCGGCCAGCTCCGCGGCGTCGGCCAGCGACACCACGAGTGCACCACCGGCCCGTTCGACCTCGCCGCACCACTGGGCCACCCCGTCGGTCCCGAACGACCCGCCGAGGGTGGGGAAGAGGCACCCCGCGTCGCCGGGCCCGTCCAGCACGCACATCGTCAACCGGGCGAACACCGACCACCCCTCCAACCCGGGCACCGCCCCGTCCACGACCCGCAGCACCGGCAGCGCACCGTGCACGGGCGCACCACCCAGCAGCAGGATCGGGGCGGACGCCCCGGAGACCAGTCGGACCTGTTCGGGAGAGATCATCACCCGGCCACCCTGCCACACCCCGACGGCCCGCCCCGCGGCCGTTCCGCCCGCCGACGCACCCCGGGAACGCCGAAGGCCCAGGTCCGCGGATCAACTCCGCCGACCTGGGCCTTCGTCACGCTCTTGTGCCCCCGGTAGGATTCGAACCTACGCACCCGCCTCCGGAGGGCGGTGCTCTATCCCCTGAGCTACGGGGGCCTGGGCCGCTTTTCGGGGCGGCCCGGCCTGACACGGGAAACACTACCAAAGAAAGCGCACGTGTTTGCACAGGGTTCTTCCGGCCCGCCCCGACGGCCCGTCAGCGGGTGACCGGCAAGTAGCCGAAAGGCCGGACGCGGGGGGCGGGGCGCGGCTACCCTCGGTGAGGTGGCGGCGACGTCGGGGCGGGTTCTCGTGGTGGACGACAGCGAGGTGATCCGCCAACTGATCAGGGTCAACCTGGAGCTGGAGGGCTTCGAGGTGGTGACCGCCGCCGACGGTGCCGAGTGCCTGGAGGTGGTCCGCCGGGTCGCGCCGGACGTGGTGACCCTGGACGTGGTGATGCCCCGGCTGGACGGGTTGCGGACGGCGGCCCGGCTGCGGGCCGCGCGGGAGACCGCGCACCTGCCGATCGCGATCGTGAGCGCCTGCACCCCGGCCGACCTGGAGCGCGGGGAGTCGGTGGGGGTGGACGGCTACCTGGCGAAGCCCTTCGACCCGGCGGAGCTGGTCGCGCTGGTGCGGCGGCTGCGGGCGGGGTCGGCGTCGTCGGCCGACCCGACGGCGGGCCCGGCCGGCCCGATCGTCCCGGCCCCGGTCGGGCGGCGGTTCGCCTACGACTTCGGGAGCCCGCCCCCGGCACCTCCGCAGGCCCTCCGGAAAACCTCCCGCGATTCAGCTCTGAGCGAACAGTCGCAGGAACTCGTCCGGCCGGACGACCCGCGCCCGTGAGATGTGCCCGCCAGCACCGACGTCCGACGACACGAAGCACGCCCGGAGGGACGACGCGCGCCGTCGCGGGCCAACCGGGTGGCGGTCGGGTACCCCGTCTCGCCTAGGCTGGGCACCGTGACACCCGCAGAACTCTCCCAGGCAGTCCAGGCCGCCGTCAGCGCCGCCGTCCAGGCCGGCGAGCTGACCGTCGACGTGCCCGAGCACGTCACGGTCGAGCGGCCCAAGAACAGGGACCACGGCGACTACGCCACCAACGTGGCCCTCCAGCTCGCGAAGCCGGCCGGTCGGCCGCCGCGAGCCGTCGCGGAGATCCTGGCCGGGCGTCTGCGAGAGATCGGCGGCGTCGCGAAGGTCGACATCGCCGGTCCGGGCTTCCTGAACATCACGCTGGACGCCGCGACCCAGGGCGAGCTGGCGCGCACCATCGTCGAGGCGGGCGAGGCGTACGGCCGCAACGAGGCGCTCAAGGGCCTGAAGATCAACCTGGAGTTCGTCTCGGCGAACCCGACCGGCCCGATCCACATCGGCGGCGTCCGCTGGGCCGCGGTCGGCGACTCGCTGGCCCGGGTGCTGAAGGCGACCGGCGCCGAGGTGTCCACCGAGTACTACCTGAACGACGCCGGCGTGCAGATCACCAAGTTCGCCAAGTCGCTCAAGGCCGCCGCCAACGGGCAGCCCGTCCCCGAGGACGGCTACGTCGGCGAGTACATCACCGACATCGCCAAGGCCGTCACCGACGGCCTGCCCGGCGTGCTCGACCTGCCCGAGGACGAGCAGCTCCAGGCGTTCCGCACCGAGGGCCTCAAGCTGATGGTCGCCGAGATCCAGCGCTCGATGGCCGAGTTCGGCGTGCACTTCGACACCTGGTTCTCCGAGCAGACCCTGCACGACTCCGGCGCCGTCGAGAAGGCCATCGAGCGGCTGCGCGAGCAGGGCCACGTCTTCGACCGGGACGGCGCGATCTGGCTGCGCACCACCGACTTCGGCGACGACAAGGACCGCGTCCTGATCAAGGCCGACGGCGAGACCACCTACTTCGCCGCCGACGCCGCGTACTACCTGAGCAAGCGGGACCGCGGCGCGGAGGTCTCGGTCTACATGCTCGGCGCCGACCACCACGGCTACGTCAACCGCCTGAAGGCCATCGCGGCCTGCGCGGGCGACGACATGGACCGCAACATCGAGGTGATGATCGGCCAGTTCGTGAAGATGCTGCGCGACGGCAAGGAGGTCCGGCTCTCCAAGCGCGCGGGCAACATCATCACGATCGACGACGTGATCGACTGGATCGGCGTGGACGCCGCCCGCTACATGCTGGTGCGGCAGTCCACCGACTCCACCATCACCATCGACATCGACCTGGTGACCAGCACGTCCCGGGAGAACCCGGTCTACTACGTGCAGTACGCGCACGCCCGGATGAGCGCGGTGCAGCGCAACGCCGTGGAGAAGGGCATCGAGCGCAGCGCGGACTTCAAACCGGAGCTGCTGAGCTCCGAGTGGGAGAACGACCTGCTCGGCCAGCTCGGCGAGTTCCCGCGGGTGCTGGCCAAGGCGGGCGAGCTGCGCGAGCCGCACCACGTGGCCACGTACCTGGAGGAGCTGGCCCGCGCCTACCACCGGTTCTACGACAACTGCCAGATCCTGCCGAAGGGCGACGAGGAGGTCACCGACCTCACGCACGCCCGCCTCTGGCTGGCCGACGCCACGCGAACGACGCTGGCCAACGGCCTCCGCCTGCTGGGCGTCTCGGCGCCCGAGCGGATGTAACGCACCAACCCCCCGAAGCGCAGCACAGCTGGGGGCGGCGACCGGTCGACGGAGACCGGTGGCCGCCCCTCGCCATAGGTCGAGGAAGTTTCCAGAGATGAGTCGCTCCGCCCACCCCGCCGGCCCCCGTCACGGCGACGTGCTGCCCGAGGGCCACTACCAGGCCCCGCCGGCCGACCTCAACGCCCTCGACCCCAAGGTCTGGTCGCGCACCGTCGGCCGCGACGCCGAGGGCGTCGCCACCGTCGGCGGCGTCGACGTGCGCACCCTGGCGGCCGAGTTCGGCACCCCCGCGTACGTGATGGACGAGGCCGACTTCCGGGCCCGGGCCCGGGCCTGGCGGGAGGCCTTCGGCGACAGCGCCGACGTGTACTACGCGGGCAAGGCGTTCCTGTCCAAGGCCGTGGTGCGCTGGCTGCACGAGGAGGGGCTGAACGTCGACGTGTGCTCCTCGGGCGAGTTGCACGTGGCGCTGGCGGCCGGGATGCCGGGGGAGCGGATCGCGCTGCACGGCAACAACAAGTCGGTGCAGGAGCTGGAGCAGGCCGTGAAGGCCGGGGTCGGCCACATCGTGGTCGACTCCTTCCAGGAGATCGACCGCCTGGCGGAGATCGCCGGGGCGCAGGGCGTCCGGCAGCCGGTGCTGATCCGGATCACCGTCGGCGTCGAGGCGCACACCCACGAGTTCATCGCCACCGCGCACGAGGACCAGAAGTTCGGCCTCTCGCTCTCCGGCGGCCTGGCCGCCGAGGCGGTCCGCCGGGTGCTGGCCAAGCCCTCGCTGGAGCTGCGCGGCATCCACTCGCACATCGGCTCGCAGATCTTCGACTTCGCCGGTTTCGAGGTCGCCGCCCGCCGGGTGGTCGGCCTGCTGGCCGAGGTCCGCGACGAGCACGGCGTGGAGCTGCCGGAGGTCGACCTGGGCGGCGGCCTGGGCATCGCGTACACCGCCGAGGACGACCCGCGCGAGCCCGCCGAGATCGCCGCCTCGCTCAGCGAGATCGTCCGGCGCGAGTGCGCCGCCGCCGAGTTGACGCCCCCGCGGATCTCCGTCGAGCCCGGCCGGGCGATCGTCGGCCCGACCGCGTTCACGCTGTACGAGGTCGGCACCGTCAAGGTGCTGGAGGGCCTGCGCACCTACGTCAGCGTGGACGGCGGCATGTCCGACAACATCCGCACCGCGCTGTACGACGCCGAGTACTCGGTGGCGCTGGTCTCCCGCACCAGCGAGGCCGAGCCGATGCTGGTCCGGGTGGTCGGCAAGCACTGCGAGTCCGGCGACATCGTGGTCCGGGACGCCTTCCTGCCCGCCGACCTGGCCCCCGGCGACCTGATCGCGGTTCCCGCGACCGGCGCCTACTGCCGCTCGATGGCGAGCAACTACAACCACGCCCTCAAGCCTCCCGTGCTGGCCGTCGCGGACGGATCGGCCCGGGTGATCGTCCGCCGCGAGACGGAGGAGGATCTCCTGCGGCTCGATATCGGCTGACGAAATTTTCGTCTCAGAACGTGGACCGGCCGTAGATCCGTGCGGAAAGTCCCGGAGACTGGTGACCACAGACAAGCCCCCGGGGCCGACGGAACACCCCGGCGGGGACCGAAGAATGCAGAGCGGAGTCGGATGATGCGTACGCGCCCGCTGAAGGTGGCGTTGCTGGGCTGTGGTGTGGTGGGCTCCGAGGTGGCGCGCATCATGACGACGACGGCCGACGACCTCGCCGCGCGCATCGGCGCCCCGGTCGAGCTCGCGGGCATCGCGGTCCGGCGGGCCGGCCGCCCCCGCCCGGGGGTGCCCGAGCACCTGCTCACCACCGACGCCGAGGCCCTGGTCGGGCGCGAGGACGTCGACGTGGTGATCGAGGTCGTGGGCGGCATCGAGCCGTCCAAGTCGCTGATCCTGAAAGCCTTCGCGGGCGGCGCCTCGGTGGTCTCCGCCAACAAGGCGCTGCTGGCCAAGGACGGCGCCGAGCTGCACGCCGCGGCCGCCGCGGCCGGCGTCGACCTCTACTACGAGGCCGCCGTCGCCGGGGCGATCCCGCTGCTGCGCCCGCTGCGCGAGTCGCTGGCGGGCGACAAGGTGAACCGGGTGCTGGGCATCGTCAACGGCACCACCAACTTCATCCTCGACAAGATGGACTCCACCGGCGCCGGGTACTCCGAGGCGCTGGAGGAGGCCACCGCGCTGGGCTACGCCGAGGCCGACCCGACCGCCGACGTGGAGGGCTTCGACGCCGCCGCCAAGGCCGCCATCCTGGCCGGGATCGCCTTCCACACCAAGGTCACCGCCGCGGACGTCTACCGCGAGGGCATCACCGAGGTCACCGCCGCCGACATCGCCTCCGCCAAGCAGATGGGCTGCGTGGTCAAGCTGCTGGCGATCTGCGAGCGGGCCGCCGACGGCGCCTCGGTCACCGCCCGGGTCCACCCGGCGATGATCCCGCTCAGCCACCCGCTGGCCTCCGTCCGCGAGGCCTACAACGCGGTCTTCGTGGAGGCCGAGGCGGCCGGCCGGCTGATGTTCTACGGCCCCGGCGCGGGCGGCTCGCCCACCGCCTCCGCGGTCCTCGGCGACCTGGTCGCGGTCTGCCGCAACAAGCTCGACGGCGCCACCGGCCCCGGCGACTCGGTGTACGCCGCGCTGCCCGCCAAGCCGATGGACGAGGTGGTCACCCGCTACCACGTCAGCCTGGACGTGGACGACCGCGCGGGCGTGCTCGCCCAGGTCGCCTCGGTCTTCGCCGACCACGGCGTGTCCATCGACACCGTCCGCCAGCAGGGCCGCGACGGCGACGCCGCCCTCGTCGTGGTGACCCACCGGGCCACCGACGCCGCCCTGTCGGCGACGGTCGACAAGCTCCGCGCACTGGACAGCGTGCGCGACGTGGCCAGCATCATGCGGGTCGAAGGGGAATAAGGAAAACCAATGAACGCCGTGATTGCCCGAGGCAGCCACACCCACCAGTGGCGCGGCCTCATCGAGGAGTACCGCGACCGCCTCCCGGTCTCCGACTCCACCCCCGTGGTGACCCTGCTGGAGGGCGGCACGCCGCTCGTCCCCGCCCAGGTGCTCTCCGAGCGCACCGGCTGCGACGTCTACCTCAAGGTCGAGGGCGCCAACCCGACCGGCTCCTTCAAGGACCGCGGGATGACCATGGCCATCTCCAAGGCCAAGGAGGACGGCGCCCAGGCCGTCATCTGCGCGTCCACCGGCAACACCTCCGCCTCCGCCGCCGCCTACGCGGTGCGCGGCGGGATGGTCTCCGCCGTGCTCGTCCCGCAGGGCAAGATCGCGCTCGGCAAGATGGGCCAGGCGCTGGTGCACGGCGCCAGGATCCTGCAGGTCGACGGCAACTTCGACGACTGCCTGACGCTGGCCCGCGAGCTCTCCGAGAAGTACCCGGTCGCGCTGGTCAACTCGGTCAACCCGGTGCGCATCGAGGGCCAGAAGACCGCCGCCTTCGAGATCGTCGACATGCTCGGCGACGCCCCGGACATCCACGTCCTCCCGGTCGGCAACGCGGGCAACATCACCGCCTACTGGAAGGGCTACCGCGAGTACGCCGCGGACGGCCTGGCCGCCCGCACCCCCCGGATGTGGGGCTTCCAGGCGTCCGGCTCGGCCCCGATCGTGGACGGTGCCCCGGTGCTCAAGCCGCAGACCATCGCCACCGCGATCCGGATCGGCAACCCGGCCTCCTGGGACCACGCGCTCGCCGCCCGGGACGACTCCGGCGGCCTCATCGACAAGGTGACGGACCGCCAGATCCTGGCCGCCTACCGCCTGCTGGCCGCGCAGGAGGGCGTCTTCGTGGAGCCCGCCTCCGCCGCCTCGGTGGCCGGCCTGCTGGCCAAGGCCGACGCCGGCCTGGTCGACCCCGGCCAGCGGATCGTCTGCACCGTCACCGGCAACGGCCTCAAGGACCCGGACTGGGCGGTGGCCGGCGCGCCGCAGCCCCAGGTCGTCCCGGTCGACCCGGAGGAGGCGGCCCGCCGCCTGGGCCTGCTCGACTGACGGCGGAGGTCGCGCCGACCCGGCGTCGACCCGGGGGGGGGGGGGGGGCCCCCCCCCCCCCCCCCCCCCCCCCCCCGGGGGGGGGCCCCCCCCCCCGGGCCGGCCCCCCCGCCGCCGTTTTCCGGTCAACCCACCGGCGCTTTTCCGCTGCTTGCGGCAACACGGAAGATCGGAGCCGAGCAGGGTGTACCGCTCCGGAACCTCTCTTCGATACGCTTGACCCCGGCGGGCCGCGCCGTGCTGCGCGCCCCTTTCGAGACCCCGCCGTCCGTACCGCCGCAGGCCCCGTCGTCCGGATGGTCCGGGCCTGAGATCCCCCCACCTTTTCAGGAGTGTGTCCACCGCATGGCCGGTCCCGCGTTCCGCGCCGCCGCCGTCCGGGTCCGCGTCCCCGCGACCAGCGCCAACCTCGGCCCCGGCTTCGACGCCTTCGGCCTCGCCCTGGGGCTCTACGACGACGTGGTGGTCCGGGTCGCCGACTCCGGCCTGACCGTGGACATCGCCGGCGAGGGAGCCGAGAACCTCGCCCGCGACGAGCGCCACCTGGTGGTCCGCTCGATGCGGGCCGCCTTCGACCGGCTCGGCGGCCAGCCCCGCGGCCTCGAAGTGGTCTGCGCCAACCGGATACCGCACGGTCGCGGCCTGGGCTCCTCGTCCGCCGCGATCTGCGCCGGCATCGTGGCCGCCCGCGCCGTCACCATCGGCGGCGCCTCCGCGCTCGACGACGACGCGCTGCTGGCCCTCGCCTCCGAGCTGGAGGGCCACCCCGACAACGTCGCGGCCTGCCTGCGCGGCAACTTCACCGTCGCCTGGACCGAGGACGGCGGTGCCCGCACCATCACCCTGGACCCCTCCGACCGGGTCGTGCCGGTCGTGTTCATCCCGTCCACCGAGGTGCTCACCGAGACCGCCCGCGGCCTGCTCCCCAAGACCGTGCCGCTCGCCGACGCCGCCCTCAACGCGGGCCGCGCCGCCCTGCTGGTCGAGGCGCTCACCCGCCGCCCGGAGCTGCTGCTCACCGCCACCGAGGACCGGCTCCACCAGGACTACCGGGCCTCCGCGATGCCGGACAGCGCCGCCCTGGTCGCCGCCCTGCGCACCGAGGGCGTCCCCGCCGTCATCTCGGGTGCCGGACCGACCGTGCTCGCGCTCACCGACGAGACGCACGTCGGGAAGGTCCTGAACTTCGCAGGTGCGCAGTTCGCGGCGCACCGGCTGGAGCTGGACCGCACCGGCGCCACCGTGCTGCCGCTCGACATGTGAGACGGACACGATTGACAACCAAAGGGCTGGGGAATGTGTCAGGGGGTAGGTAGTGTTAACCTCATTGCTGCACCAGATGCCCTCCGGGCGCCGGTGCGAGGCATCCCGATCCCGTTCCCCCGTCCGCACGGGGGCCGGAAGCTCGGGAGCACGATTCTCCGGGAGCTCGCCACAGCGCGTACGCAGCCTGCCTGCGCGATTGCGGCCCATCCCGAAGCCGTGACGGCACCGGACTCCCACCCCCAGCCTCCGCAGTAGCGAGGCTCGGCCGGGCTGGGGCCCGCAGTGCCGCCGCGCGACGGGGGCCCGGGCATCAACAGGCGCAGCGAGGTCGGCACCAGAACCGGCCGTCCGCGCCGCTTCGCACCACAGTGCACCGCACTTCGCAGCTCCCCGGAAGGACCAGCCTTCCACGGGAATCCAGCCCCTGACCAGCGCAAAGAGTCGCCGGCCAGGACAGCACAACCGGTCGCCGTGCCAGACAGGCCGACGTCCGCTCCAGGGAAGGACCCTTAGTGAGCGACACCACCGATCTGATGGGCGCGCGCCCGGACGCCGAGGCGTCGGACGCGGCCGCCCCGGCGGCTCCGGCGCGACGCCGTCGTACCGCCGCCGCCGGCCTGGACGGCCTGGTGCTGGCCGAGCTCCAGAAGCTCGCCTCGTCCCTCGGGATCAGCGGCACCGGGCGACTGCGCAAGGGCCAGCTGATCGAGGCCATCAAGGAGAAGAGCGGCGGGGACCCGCTGCTCGCGGGCGCCCCCGGCGCCACCGCTCCGGCCGCGAAGAAGGCCGCCAAGGCCGCGCCCGCCGCCGAGGCCGCCCCGGCCGCCCCGGCCGAGGAGCAGGGCGAGTCGGCGGCTCCGCCGCGGACTCCCGCCCGCCGCAGCACCCGCACCGCCGCCGCCACCGAGCCGCAGCCGCAGGCGCAGATCGAGATCCCGGTGCAGGCCGCCGCCGAGACCGCGGCCGCCGCCGCCCGGGCCGAGCGCCCGCGCCGCCGGGCCACCGCCGCGGCCGGCGCCCCGACCGCCGAGGCCGCCGCGGCCGCCGCGGCCACCGCCACCGAGCAGGCCCCCGCCGAGGCCAGGACCGAGGCGCAGCGCCCGGCCGCCGCCGAGGGCGAGGCCCGCGCCGAGCGCCGCGAGCGCCGCGACCGCCGCGACCGCACCGAGCGCACCGAGCGCACCGAGGCCCCCGCGGCCGAGGGCGACGGCGAGGTGCGCGAGTCCCGCCGGGACCGCCGCAACCGCCGCGAGCGCGACCGCACCGACCGCCAGCAGGGCGGCGACCGCCAGCAGCAGGACGGCGGCCAGGGCCGCGCCGACCGCCAGCAGAACCAGCAGCAGGGCGGTGCCCAGCAGCAGGGCGGCGGCAACGCCCACCAGCAGCAGGGCGGTTACGACGACGACGAGTTCGGCGACGGCCGCCGCGGCCGCCGCGGCCGTTACCGCGACCGCCGAGGCCGCCGCCGCGACGGCTTCGAGGGCACCGCCGGCCCCGAGGTCCCGCTGAGCGACGACGACGTCCTGATCCCCGTCGCGGGCATCCTGGACATCCTCGACAACTACGCCTTCGTCCGGACCTCGGGCTACCTGCCCGGCCAGAACGACGTCTACGTCTCGCTGGCGCAGGTCCGCAAGCACGGCCTGCGCAAGGGCGACGCCATCACCGGCGCGGTCCGCCAGCCCAAGGACGGCGAGCGCCGCGAGAAGTTCAACGCCATGGTGCGGCTGGACTCCGTCAACGGCATGGACCCGGACAGCGGCCGCGGCCGCCCCGAGTTCGGCAAGCTGACCCCGCTGTACCCGCAGGAGCGGCTCCGCCTGGAGACCGACCCGGGCGTGCTGACCACCCGGATCATCGACCTGGTGTCGCCGATCGGCAAGGGCCAGCGCGGTCTGATCGTGGCCCCGCCGAAGACCGGCAAGACCATGATCATGCAGGCGATCGCCAACGCGATCACCCACAACAACCCCGAGTGCCACCTGATGGTCGTCCTGGTGGACGAGCGTCCGGAAGAGGTCACCGACATGCAGCGGTCGGTGAAGGGCGAGGTCATCTCCTCGACCTTCGACCGCCCGGCCGAGGACCACACCACCGTCGCCGAGCTCGCCATCGAGCGCGCCAAGCGCCTGGTGGAGCTGGGCCACGACGTGGTGATCCTGCTGGACTCCATCACCCGCCTGGGCCGCGCCTACAACCTGGCCGCGCCCGCCTCCGGCCGCATCCTGTCCGGTGGTGTCGACTCGACCGCGCTGTACCCGCCGAAGAAGTTCTTCGGCGCCGCGCGCAACATCGAGAACGGCGGCTCGCTGACCATCCTCGCCACCGCGCTGGTCGACACCGGCTCCCGGATGGACGAGGTGATCTTCGAGGAGTTCAAGGGCACCGGCAACATGGAGCTCAAGCTCGACCGGAAGCTCTCGGACAAGCGCATCTTCCCCTCCGTCGACGTGGACGCCTCCGGCACCCGCAAGGAGGAGATCCTGCTCGGCCACGAGGAGCTGGCCATCACCTGGAAGCTCCGCCGGGTCCTGCACGCGCTGGACTCGCAGCAGGCGATCGAGCTGCTGCTGGACAAGATGAAGCAGACCAAGTCGAACGCCGAGTTCCTGATGCAGATCGCGAAGAACACCCCGGGTTCGGGCGACTGACCCCGGTAGCGGCGACCGCCGCGGACCCCGCACCGCCGTCGAGGCGGGGCGGGGTCCGCGGCGTTTTCCGGGCCGCAGCGGGAAACAGTCCACCGTCCGGGCGTGTCACTTATGCTCGAAAGGTCGCACTGAGGGCGAAAAGAGGCGATATGGCCGAGGACACCGAGCACCGCCCCACCCGCCGCCGCGGGCTGCGGATCGCGCTGATCGCCCTGGCCGGCCTCGTCCTGGTCGGTGCCGGGTTGGGCGGCCTCGCCTACTGGAAGCTGAACGGGAACATCCGCGGCGTCGACATCTCCGGCCAGCTGGGCACCGCCCGGCCGCCCGCCTCCACCGGCGGGGCGTTCAACGTGCTGGTGCTGGGCTCCGACTCGCGTTCCGGCGCCAACGGGAGCCTGGCGGGCGGCGAGACCGGCGACACCGCCCGCTCGGACACCGCGATGGTGGTGCACGTCAACCAGGCGCACACCGCCGCCTCGGTGGTCTCGATACCCCGCGACACCCTGGTGCCCCGCCCGGCCTGCACCGGCACCGACGGCAAGCAGGTCCCGGCGGTCCGCAGCGCGATGTTCAACTCCGCGTACGAGGTCGGCGGCCCGGCCTGCGCGGTGAGGACCGCCGAGCAGCTCACCGGGATGCGGATGGACCACTTCGTCGAGGTGGACTTCGCCGGGTTCGCCGCGATGATCGACGCGATCGGCGGGGTGGACGTCACCACCACGGTGGCGATCGACGACCCGGACAGCGGGCTGCACCTGGATCCGGGCGACCACCACCTGGGCGGGCAGCAGGCGCTGGCCTTCGTCCGGACCAGGCACGGCATCGGTGACGGCAGCGACCTGGGCCGGATCGAGCTGCAGAAGGAGATGGTCCGGGCGATGCTCGGGCAGGTCGGCTCGCTCGGCCTGGCCTCCAACCCGGTGGCGATGTGGAAGCTCGGCGACCGGCTGACCAACTCGCTGACCACCGACTCCGACCTCGCCTCGGTGAACGCGCTGGTCGGCATGGCGCAGACGCTCAAGAAGATCGGCCCGGACCAGCTCACCATGGTCACCCTGCCGGTGGCGTACGCGGTCAGCGACCCCAACCGGGTGGTGCCCAAGGCCCCGGACGTCCAGCAGCTGTGGGCGGCGCTGCGCGAGGACCGGGCGGTGCCGCAGTCGGTGCTCCAGGAGCAGCCGGGCAACCCGGCGCAGGCCACCCCGTCCGGCGGTCCGTCCGCCTCGGCGCGTGCGAGTGCGAGTGCGGATCCGAGTACGGGCGCGAGCGCGAGCGGGCGGGCGACGACGGTGCGCGGGGGAGCGGAATAGTCGGATCCGCCTCCCGGTTTGGGAAGAAGCGGGCAGTGCTGGCACACTGGTCCGTCGGTCCCGGTTCACGAGCGGCTGCCCAGTCCGCCGACCCGGTGCCCTCCCGATCAGCTAGGAGAATCCCTTGAAGTCCAACGTTCACCCGGAGTACGTGCTCACCAAGGTGACCTGCACCTGTGGCAACGAGTTCACCACCCGCTCCACCGAGACCAGCGGCGAGATCCGCGCCGAGGTCTGCTCGAACTGCCACCCGTTCTACACCGGCAAGCAGAAGATCCTCGACACCGGTGGCCGCGTGGCCCGCTTCGAGGCCCGCTTCGGCAAGAAGCTCTCCGGCGGCAAGGCCTAGCGCTTCCACGGCGCCGGTCTCGGACGCCCCCGTGCTCGTCACGGAGGCGTCCGGGCCGGCGCCGTTCGCGTCTCCCCCCTCCAGCACCCCGCGGCACACTCACGGAAGTAGGACAGACCGATGTTCGAGGCAGTCGAAGAGCTCCTCGTCGAGCACGCCGACCTCGAGAAGAGGCTGGCCGACCCGTCGGTGCACGCCGACCAGGCGAACGCCCGCAAGCTGGCCAAGCGCTACGCCGAGCTGACCCCGATCACCCGGACGTACCTGGCCTGGAAGCAGGCCGGCGAGGACATCGCCGCCGCGCGCGAATTCGCCGCCGAGGACCCGGACTTCATCGCGGAGGCGAAGGCCTCGGAGGCCCGGCAGGAGGAGTTGACCGAGGAGCTGCGGCTGCTGCTGGTGCCGCGCGACCCCAACGACGACAAGGACGTCATCCTGGAGGTCAAGGCGGGCGAGGGCGGCGAGGAGTCCGCGCTGTTCGCCGGTGACCTGCTGCGGATGTACCTGCGCTACGCCGAGCGGCTGGGCTGGAAGACCGAGATCATCGACGCCAACGAGTCCGACCTCGGCGGCTACAAGGACGTCTCGGTGGCGGTCAAGAGCAAGGGCAACCCCGAGCCGGGCCACGGCGTCTGGGCGCAGCTGAAGTACGAGGGCGGCGTGCACCGGGTGCAGCGGGTGCCCGCGACCGAGTCGCAGGGCCGCATCCACACCTCCGCCGCGGGCGTGCTGGTCACCCCGGAGGCCGAGGAGGTCGAGGTGGAGATCCACGCCAACGACCTGCGGATCGACGTCTACCGCTCCTCCGGCCCCGGCGGGCAGTCGGTGAACACCACCGACTCCGCGGTCCGGATCACCCACCTGCCGACCGGTATCGTGGCGTCCTGCCAGAACGAGAAGAGCCAGCTGCAGAACAAGGAGCAGGCGATGCGCATCCTGCGTTCGCGGCTGCTGGCCGCCGCGCAGGAGGAGGCCGAGCGGGAGGCGTCCGACGCCCGCCGCAGCCAGGTCCGCACCGTGGACCGCTCCGAGCGGATCCGGACGTACAACTTCCCGGAGAACCGCATCTCCGACCACCGCACCGGCTTCAAGTCGTACAACCTGGACCAGGTGCTGGACGGCGACCTGAACGCGGTGATCCAGTCCTGCGTGGACGCCGACGCCGCGGCCAAGCTGGCCGCCGCCCAGGAGAACTGAGCCTAAGGGGCCCGAGGGATGAACCTGCTGCTCGCCGAGGTGGCCCAGGCCACCCAGCGCCTGGCCGCGGCCGGCGTGCCCTCGCCGCGCTTCGACGCGGAGGAGCTGGCGGCGCACGTCCACGGGGTGAAGCGCAGCCAGTTGCACACCGTGCCGGACGGGGACTTCGACGCCCGGTACTGGGAGGCGGTCTCCCGCCGCGAGCAGCGCGAGCCGCTGCAGCACATCACCGGGCGGGCGTTCTTCCGCTACCTCGAACTGGAGGTCGGCCCCGGGGTGTTCGTTCCCCGGCCGGAGACCGAGACGGTCGTCGAGTGGGCGATAGACGCGGTCCGCGCGATGGACGTGGCCGAGCCGCTGGTGGTCGACCTGTGCACCGGCTCCGGGGCGATCGCGCTGGCCCTCGCCCAGGAACTGCCCCGCTCCACCGTGCACGCCTTCGAGCTCGACGAGGGCGCCCTGGCCTACACCCGGCGCAACGTCGAGGCCAGCCCCGACCGGGCCCGGGTCCACCTGCACCAGGGCGACGCCACCCAGGCCTTCGCCGACGACCGCGGCTGGGACGGCCGCTTCGACCTGGTGATCAGCAACCCGCCGTACATCCCGCTCACCGAGTGGGAGTACGTCGCCCCCGAGGCCCGCGACCACGACCCGCAGATGTCGCTGTTCTCCGGCGAGGACGGCCTCGACACCATCCGCGGCATCGAACGCGTCGCGGCCCGGCTGCTGCGGCCCGGCGGCGCGGTGGTGATCGAGCACGCGGACACCCAGGGCGGGCAGGTCCCGTGGATCTTCCGCGAGGAGGGCGGCTGGACGGACGCCGCCGACCACCGGGACCTGAACAACCGGCCGCGCTTCACAACAGCCCGAAGGGTCTCGTTGTGAACATCGAGCACAGCACGACGGCCAGGCGCGTTCCGCTGTAGGCGCGGCCCCACTGCAAGCACGGCCCCGCTGTACGTACCACTGACACCACCGGAAGGGGATTGCTCCGATGAGCCGCCGATACGACTGCTCCGACGCCCAGGACCGCGCGAGCGGGCTGCGTGAGGCCGCCACGGCGATCCGCCGCGGGGAACTGGTCGTGGTGCCGACCGACACCGTGTACGGCATCGCCGCGGACGCCTTCTCGCCGGAGGCGGTCGCCGCGCTGCTGGCGGCCAAGGGCCGGGGGCGGAACATGCCCTCGCCGGTGCTGGTCGGGTCGCCGACCACGCTGCACGGGCTGGTCACCGACTTCTCCGAGCAGGCCTGGGAGCTGGTGGACGCGTTCTGGCCGGGCGGCCTGACCCTGGTGGCGCGCCACCAGCCGTCGCTGCGTTGGGACTTGGGCGAGACCCGGGGCACCGTCGCGGTCCGGATGCCGCTGCACCCGGTCGCCCTGGAGCTGCTGAACGCCACCGGCCCGCTCGCGGTCTCCTCCGGCAACAAGACCGGCGGCCCGTCCCCGTCCACCTGCGACGAGGCCCAGTCGCAGCTCGGCGACGCGGTCTCGATCTACCTGGACGGCGGCACGGCCGACTACGGCACGCCCTCCACCATCGTCGACGTCACCGGCAAGGTGCCGGTGGTGCTGCGGGCGGGCGCGATCAGCGTCGAGCAGCTGAGGGAGGTCGTTCCGGACGTGGAGGCCGGCAGTTGACCGCCGCCGCCCCGTCGTACGGAGCGGGGAGCGCCCTGGCACCCTTCGCGGAGCCGGGGCCGCTCCCGCTGGACACCTTCCGGATCCTGTTCGTCTGCACCGGCAACATCTGCCGCTCCCCGATCGCCGAGCGCCTGGCCCGGCTGGAGCTGGACTCCCGGCTCGGCGTGCGCACCGGCCGCCGGATCGTGGTGGAGAGCGCCGGGACGTGGGGCCACGAGGGGGCCCCGATGGAGGCGCACGCGGCGACGGTGCTCGGCGAGTACGGCGCGGACAGCGCCGGTTTCGCGGGCCGGGAGCTGCTGGACGAGCACGTGATCGACGCCGACCTGGTGCTGACCGCGACCCTGGACCACCGGGCGCAGGTCATCTCGATGGGGCACGCGGCGGGGCTGCGGACCTTCACGATCAAGGAGTTCACCCGTCTGGTGCAAAGGGTCGACCCGCGCACCCTGCCGGACCCGCGGGACGGCGCGCGACTGACCGAACGCGCCCGCGCACTGGTCCGCTCGGCCGCCGCCCTGCGGGGCTGGCTGCTGGCCTCCGCGCCCGAGTTCGACGAGCTGAGGGACCCTTACGGGGCCCCGATCGGGATGTTCCGCAACTGCGGCGAGGAGATATTCGACGCGCTGGACCCGGTGGTGACCGCACTGACGGGTGTGGCCCGCTGAGTTGAGCGCCCTCCACTAAAGTTTCCGTGGGGGATTTGTGAAGACTGCGTGCGCAGGCGGTGGCGACAACCGGAAAGGCGCAAGCCCGCGCGCGCGGGCGGGCCGGGCGGCGGGGGCCGACCTACGCTGGGGGAACCTGCCCGCCACCGCAGCCTGGAGCCGCACCATGACGGTCGCCGACGCCCCGCTCGCCCACTGGGAGGCCGCCGAGGCCCTGCGCACGGCCGACCCGCTGATCGCCGACCTGCTCACCGCCGAGGCCGAACGCCGGACCGGGAGCCTGCAACTGCTCGCCGGGGAGAACCTGGCCACCCCCGCCGTGCTGGCCGCGCTCTCCGGCCCGCTGGTCGACAAGTACGCCGATGGCTACCCCGGCCACCGCCACCACACCGGCTGCGCGCCCGCCGACACCGTGGAACTGCTGGCGATCGACCGGGCCCGCGAACTCTTCGCCGCCCCGCACGCCAACGTCCAGCCCCGCTCCGCGACTTCGGCGATGCTGGCGGCCTACGCGGCCCTGCTGCGACCGGACGACGCGGTGCTCGCGATGTCGCTGCAGCACGGCGGCCACCTGAGCGCCGGATCGCGCGCCAACTTCTCCGGCCGCTGGTTCCGCTTCCACGGCTACGGGGTGCGCGCCGACGACGGCCGGATCGACCTCGACCAGGTCCGCGCGCTGGCCCGCGAGCACCGCCCGAAGGCGATCGTGGCGGGCGGCATCTCCTACCCGCGGCACGTCGACTGGGCCGCCTTCCGGGAGATCGCCGACGAGGTCGACGCCTACCTGATCGCCGCCGCCGGGCAGACCGCGGGCCTGGTCGCGGCCGGCGCGGCGCCCTCCCCGGTGCCGTACGCGGACGTCACGGTGGCCGCCACCCACAAGCTGCTGCGCGGCCCGCGCGGCGGCCTGCTGCTGTGCACCGCCGCCCTGGCCGACCGGATCGACCGGGCGGTGTTCCCGTTCAGCCAGGGCGGAGCCGCGATGAACGAGGTGGCCGCCAAGGCGGTGGCGCTGGCCCAGGCCGCCGCCCCCGCGTACGGCGACTACGTCCGCCGGGCGGTCGCCGGGGCGCGGGCGCTGGCCGCCGAACTGGTCGCGGCCGGGGCGCCGCCGCTCACCGGCGGCACCGACACCCACCTGGTGACCGCCTCGGTCGCCCCGCTCGGCCTGACCGGCGTGGAGGCCGAACGCCGGTGCGCCGCCGCCGGGCTGATGCTCGGCCGCTGCGCCCTCCCGTACGACCCGGCGCCGCTCACCGAGACCTCCGGGATCCGGCTGGGCACCGGGGCCTGCGCGGCCCAGGGGATGGGGGAGGCGGAGCTCGCCGAGGTCGGCACCCTGCTGGGGCGGGTGCTGGGCGGGGCGGCGGTCGAACCGGTGCGGCAGCGGGTGCGGGAGCTAGCCGGGGCGTTCGCCGGGCGGGGCTGAGCGGTCCGGGCGGGCCGCCGCCGGTCGGCCGCCCGCCCGGTCGCCCGCCCGGGAGAACCGCGATGCGGGGGCAGGGCGTCGGAGTCAATAAGGTGTGCTCCGTGGCGACGCACCTCGAACCCCGAACCAGCGCGGGAGTACTCTGCGTACTCGTCCGTCCGAGCGCGACCCTGGAGGCCGGTGGTGCGTGAGTATCTGCTGGTCATGTTCGTATCGGCCGCGGTGACCTACCTGCTGGTCAGTCCGGTGCGGAAGTTCGCCATCGCGGCCGGGGCGATGCCCGCCGTCCGGGCGCGCGACGTGCACCGCGAGCCCACCCCGCGGCTCGGCGGCATCGCGATGTTCGCCGGCCTGCTGGCCGGGCTGCTCGCCGCGTCCCAACTCTCCGGCCTGGGGCGGATGTTCGTGCAGAGCGCGGACATCAAGGCGCTGCTCTCCGGGGCCGGGATCATGTTCGTGCTGGGCGTCCTGGACGACAAGTGGGGCGTGGACGCGCTGGTGAAGCTCGGCGGCCAGATGATCGCCGCGGGCGTGATGGTCTGGCAGGGCATCACGGTCATCGCCATCCCGGTGCCCGGCTACGGCTCCGTCCCGGTCACGCCGACCCAGGGCATGCTGATCTCGGTCGTGCTGGTGGTCGTCATGGTCAACGCGGTGAACTTCATCGACGGCCTGGACGGCCTGGCCGCGGGCATGGTCTGCATCGCCGCGATGGCCTTCTTCCTCTACTCGTACCGGCTCTGGCTCGGCTACGGGATCAACGACGCCGCGCCCGCCGCGCTGTTCACCGCCGTGCTGATCGGCATGTGCCTGGGCTTCCTGCCGCACAACCTGCACCCGGCGCGGATCTTCATGGGCGACTCCGGCTCGATGATGCTCGGCCTGATGCTGGCCGTCGCCGCGATCTCCATCACCGGCCGCGTCGACCCCGACCTGGTCTCCGCGCAGACCGGTTCGCAGACCACCGCGATCCACGCCCTGGTGCCGATCTACATCCCGCTGATCCTGCCGCTGACGGTGATCGCGCTGCCGCTGGCCGACCTGCTGCTGGCCGTGGTGCGCCGCACCTGGGCGGGCCGGTCGCCGTTCGCCGCGGACAAGCAGCACCTGCACCACCGGCTGCTGGAGGTCGGGCACTCGCACAGCCGGGCCGTGCTGATCATGTACTTCTGGGCCGCGCTGATCGCCTTCGGCACCGTCGCGGTGTCGGTCACCAACACCGGCCGCGCGGTGATCCTGTCGATGGCGGGCCTGTGCCTGGTCGGCCTCGCGGTGCTGCTGATGCCGCGCTTCAAGCCGCGGGCGCCCAAGGCCGTGCAGCCCTTCGTCCCGCCCCGCTACCGGGACGGCGAGGGGCCGGAGGCCGCCGCCGGGGAGAGCGACGGCGACGGCGGCGAGGTGCCCGCGATGGCCGAGCTGTCGGCCGAGGACAAGGCCCTGCTGGGGCGGATGGGCACCGGCGCGACGGCGGTCGGGCCGCGCGGCGAGCCGCGCACCTGACGGCAGGTCAACTCCGGTTGGGCCGTTCGGCGGCACCCGTTCGGCGGCACTCCTGGGCCCTCCGTGTGACAGGTACCACACCTTCATGGTAAAGCTCTCATCAAATAGTTTGTGATACCGTTCACGAGTACCGAGAACACGCCGAAAGACCTGACAGGTGGAGGACTTCCGTCCCCGGTCGGTCTCCCTCGACGGGCTCGCCGTTCAGTCGGCTGTCCGCGGCGAGGTCCTCGCACCCCCGTGTGTCTCTGCCCCCCGTTTCCGACATGCCGCCGGAGTTGCCGACATGCCGTCCCACGACGCCCGGATCCTCCGTGGCGCCGCAATCCCCACTGCGGTCGCCGGAGTGGTCGCCATGGCGGCCGCCCTCGTCGCCGCCGGAGGGAAGGGCCTGCTCGGCGCCCTGCTCGCGACCGTGGTCGTGATCGCCTTCTTCGGGGCCGGTCAGATCGCCCTCGTCCGGCTGGGCCGGAACAACCCGCAGATGCTGATGCCGATCGCGATGCTGGTCTACACCACCCAGATCCTGGTGGTCGGCATCCTGCTCGCGGTGGCCAAGCACCTCACCTTCTTCGACCACAAGGTCTTCGGGTTCTCGCTGCTGGGCCTGGTGATCACCTGGATGGGCTTCCAGGTGCGGGGCTGGCTCAAGGCCAAGACCTTCTACGTGGAACCCGACGGCAAGCCGAAATCAGGGCGTCAACCGTGAGCGGGGCATACCGTCCCCCTCGCGAGGGGGGCGGTGTTTATGCCCTCCTGACGGACTGCTATCGTCCGTCCCAACGGCGGAGTACGGGAAGCGGCCAGGTCCCTCCGATGATCGGACGGATCGCCCCCCGGCTCCACGAAGCTTTCGAAGATCCCGCGGTGGGGATATGCGCCGCGCCGGGTCAGCGAGAAATCCGACAAGTTCCAGTGCCGCACCGTGGCCCCCGGCCGCGCCGACACACCGAGGTTGCCGTAACCATGCGTCAGAACGAAGGAGTCTGTGGTGGGTGCTGACGTCCAGCTCGCCTCCGAGGCCAGTTGCCACCTTTTCTCCGGCTGCGGCTTCCCGGCCCCCGGTCTCGGTGAGTTCCAGTTCAAGCCGATCTTCACGGTCGCCGGCGTCGAGTTCACCAAGCCGATGCTGCTGGCGATCATCTGCGCGCTGCTGGTGGTCGGCTTCTTCTGGGCGGCGTTCGCCAAGCCGAAGCTGCTCCCCGGCAAGTTCCAGCTGGTCGGCGAGATCGGGTACGACTTCGTCAAGCGGAGCATCGTGCTGGAGACCATCGGCAAAAAGGGCGAGAAGTACGTCCCGATGCTGGTCTCGATGTTCTTCTTCGTGTGGATCATGAACATCATGTCCATCATCCCGTTCGCCCAGTTCCCGGTGATGTCGCGCATCGCGTACCCGGTCGGGCTCGCGGCGATCGTGTGGGTCACCTACATGGGACTGACCTTCAAGAAGCACGGCTTCGTCGGCGGCATGAAGAACCTCTGCTGGCCGTCGGGCATCCCGGGCTGGGTCATGGTCATCCTGGTGCCGATCGAGTTCTTCTCGAACATCTTCGTGCGCCCCTTCACCCTCGCGGTCCGAGCCTTCGCCAACATGTTCGCCGGTCACCTGCTGATCGTCGTCTTCTCGGTGGCCTCGTGGTACCTGCTGAGCCCCACCATCGGCGCCCTGTACGGCTCGGTGTCCTTCGTGGTGGCCGTCGGTCTGACCGCCTTCGAGCTGCTGGTGCAGTTCCTGCAGGCGTACATCTTCGTGATGCTCGCCAGCAGCTACATCGCCGGTGCCCTGGAAGAGGCGCACTGAGCCCCGCGGCCCCGGCCGCGCCCTGAACTCCCGGTGGCCAACACCCACCGGTATCCCATCCCCGCAAAGGATTAGCTGAGATGTCCGCTCTCGCTGAAGGTGTCCACGGTTCCGTCGCTTCCATCGGCTACGGCCTCGCCGCGATCGGCCCCGGCATCGGCGTCGGTCTGATCTTCGGTAACGGCGTGCAGGCGATGGCCCGTCAGCCCGAGGCCGCCGGCCTGATCCGTTCGAACATGTTCATCGGCTTCGCGCTGACCGAGGCCCTCGCCCTGATCGGCATCGTCATGCCGTTCGTCTACGGCCAGTGAGCCAGGCGCACCGGTAGTCACTTCCGACGAAAGGTTCTGATATGGCCCCCGAGGTTCTCCTCGCGGCAGAAGAGAAGATGAACCCTCTTCTCCCCGCGTGGCCCGAGGTCATCATCGGCCTGCTCTGCTTCTTCATCGTCTTCGGCATCCTCGGCAAGAAGCTCCTCCCCAGCATCGAGAAGGTGCTGGGGGAGCGCCGTGACGCCATCGAAGGCGGCATGAAGCGCGCGGAGACCGCTCAGGCCGAGGCCCAGGCCCTGCTGGAGCAGTACCGCGCCGAGCTCGCCGAGGCGCGCCACGAGGCCGCTCGGATCACCGAGCACGCCCGCGAGCAGGGCGCTGTCCTGATCAACGAGATGCGCGAGGAGGGCCAGCGCCAGCGCGAGGCCATCGTCGCGGCCGGCCACGCCCAGATCGAGGCCGACAAGAAGCAGGCGACCGCGGTCCTTCGCCAGGACGTCGGCTCGCTGGCCTCCCAGCTGGCCTCCCGCATCGTCGGTGAGTCGCTGGAGGACCACGCCCGTCAGAGCGGTGTCATCGACCGCTTCCTGGACGAGCTGGAGTCCAAGGCCGCCGCTGCCCAGGGTGCGTCCAAGTGATCGGCGCGAGCCGCGAGGCACTCGCCGCCGGTCGCGAGAACCTGGAGAGCCTGACCGACAACACTTCGGTGGACGCGGCCAAGCTCGCCGAGGAACTCGCTGCCGTCACCGCGCTGCTGGACCGTGAGGTCTCGCTGCGCCGCGTCCTGACCGACCCCGCGCGGTCCGGTCAGGACAAGGCCCAGCTGGTCGCCTCGCTGCTGAACGGCCAGGTCTCCGGCGAGAGCGTCGACCTCGTCTCCGGCCTGGTCCGCTCGCGCTGGTCCGGCCCGCGCGACCTGGTCGACGCGGTCGAGGAACTCGCCGCGTACGCCGAGGTCATCGCCGCCGACAGGGCGGGCGCGCTGGACGACGTCGAGGACGAGCTGTTCCGGTTCGGCCGGGTGGTGGCGGGCTCGCACGAGCTGCGCGCCGCGCTGACCGAGCCGAAGGCCGACGCCGCCGCCAAGGCCGCGCTGGTCCGCAAGCTCCTCGGCGGCCGCGCCAACGCGGGCACCGTCCGCCTGGTCACCAGCCTGGTCACCAACCCGCGTGGTCGTAGCCTGGAAGGTGGCCTGGAGTCCTACTCCAAGCTCGCCGCCTCCCGGCGGGGCCGCGTGGTGGCCCTGGTCACCAGCGCGATCCCGCTGTCGGACGTCCAGAAGCAGCGCCTCGCCGCCGCCCTGGCCGGCCTGTACGGCCGGCAGGTCCACCTGAACATCGACGTGGACCCCGCGGTCCAGGGCGGTGTCCGGGTCCAGATCGGCGACGAGATCATCGACGGCACCGTCGCGAGCCGCCTCGAAGGCGCTCGCCAGGGCCTCGAAGGCTGAGCACCAGCACTATCCGACCCTCGGTCGGGCGTCGGTCCACACCAGGTGGGCCGGCAAAACGTACGGCCGGTTCACCCGACCCGGCCGAGAGTCGAGCACTTGCGGCCCTCAATGGCGGGCCGAGGATCGCAAACTAGGAGAGCAGGGAAGCCTGATGGCGGAGCTTACGATCCGTCCGGAGGAGATCCGGGACGCGCTGGCCGACTTTGTCCAGTCGTACCAGCCGGACGCGGCCTCGCGTGAAGAGGTCGGCACGGTCACCGAGGCCATGGACGGTATCGCCAAGGTCGAGGGTCTGCCCTCGGTCATGGCCAACGAGCTGCTGAAGTTCGAGGACGGCACCCTCGGCCTCGCGCTGAACCTCGACACCCGCGAGATCGGTGTCGTCGTCCTCGGTGAGTTCTCGGGCATCGAAGAGGGCCAGACGGTGCAGCGCACCGGCGAGGTCCTCTCCGTCCCGGTCGGCGACGGCTACCTCGGCCGCGTCGTGGACCCGCTGGGCAACCCGATCGACGGCCTGGGCGAGATCGCCTCCACCGGCCGCCGCGCCCTGGAGCTGCAGGCCCCCGGCGTCATGGCCCGCAAGTCGGTCAAGCAGCCGCTGCAGACCGGCATCAAGGCGATCGACGCGATGACCCCGATCGGCCGCGGCCAGCGCCAGCTGATCATCGGTGACCGCCAGACCGGCAAGACCGCCGTCGCCGTCGACACGATCATCAACCAGCGCGACAACTGGCGCTCGGGCGACCCGGAGAAGCAGGTCCGCTGCATCTACGTCGCCGTGGGCCAGAAGGGCTCCACCATCGCGTCCGTCCGCGGCGCCCTGGAGGAGGCCGGCGCGCTGGAGTACACCACCATCGTGGCCGCTCCCGCCTCCGACCCGGCCGGCTTCAAGTACCTCGCCCCGTACACCGGTTCGGCCATCGGCCAGGAGTGGATGTACGACGGCAAGCACGTCCTCATCGTCTTCGACGACCTGTCGAAGCAGGCCGAGGCCTACCGCTCCGTCTCCCTGCTGCTGCGCCGCCCGCCGGGCCGCGAGGCGTACCCGGGTGACGTCTTCTACCTGCACTCCCGCCTGCTGGAGCGCTGCGCCAAGCTGAACGACGCCCTCGGCGGCGGCTCGATGACCGGTCTGCCGATCATCGAGACCAAGGCCAACGACGTCTCGGCGTACATCCCGACCAACGTCATCTCCATCACCGACGGCCAGTGCTTCCTGGAGTCCGACCTGTTCAACGCCGGCATCCGCCCGGCCGTGAACGTCGGCATCTCGGTCTCCCGCGTCGGTGGCTCCGCCCAGATCAAGGCCATGCGCTCGGTCGCCGGCCGTCTGCGCCTGGACCTCGCCCAGTACCGCGAGCTGGAGGCCTTCGCCGCCTTCGGTTCCGACCTGGACGCGGCCTCCAAGGCCCAGCTGGAGCGCGGTGCGCGCATGGTCGAGCTGCTGAAGCAGGGCCAGTACCAGCCGTTCCCGGTCGAGGAGCAGGTCGTCTCCATCTGGGCCGGCACCACCGGTCAGCTGGACGACGTCCCGGTGGCGGACATCCGCCGCTTCGAGCGCGAGTTCCTGGACAACGTCCGCCTGGAGCACAAGGGCATCCTGGCCGGCATCGTCGAGACCGGCCTGCTGGAGCAGGGCACCATCGACGCGCTGACCGCCGCCATCACGTCCTTCAAGCAGGGCTTCACCACGGCTGACGGCAAGCTGCTCTCCGAGCAGGCCTGAGTCCGGTAGCGAGGGAAAGGACGTAACGACCCAATGGGAGCACAGCTTCGGGTCTACAAGCGCCGCATCCGCTCCGTCACCGCGACGAAGAAGATCACCAAGGCGATGGAGATGATCTCCGCGTCGCGCATCGTCAAGGCGCAGCGCGCGGTGGCCGCCTCCACTCCGTACGCCGACGAGCTCACCCGCGCGGTGACCGCGGTGGCCACCCGGTCCACCGCCAAGCACCCGCTGACCACCGAGAACCCGAACGCCAAGCGCGCCGCCGTCCTGCTGATCACGGCGGACCGCGGCCTGGCGGGCGGCTACTCGACCAACGCCATCAAGCAGTCGCTGGCGCTCGCCGCCCGCCTCCGCTCCGAGGGCAAGGAAGTGGTCACGTACATCGTCGGCCGCAAGGGCGTGGGCTACTACGGCTTCCGCAACCTGGCGGTGGCGAACTCCTGGACCGGCTTCTCCGACAAGCCGACCTACGGGGACGCCAAGACGGTCGCGGCGGACCTGATCGAGGCCTTCACCGCGGAGACCGGCGGCGTGGACGAGCTGCACCTGGTGTCGACCGAGTTCGTGTCGATGCTGACGCAGAACGCCATCGACAAGCGCCTGCTGCCGCTGCGGATCGACGAGGTCGAACTCAGCGACGCGACGCCGGCCAAGAACCAGATCTTCCCGCTCTACGACTTCGAGCCGTCGGCGGAGGGCGTCCTCGACGCGCTGCTGCCGCGGTACGTCGAGAGCCGGATCTACAACGCGCTGCTGCAGTCGGCTGCTTCCGAGCACGCCGCCCGCCGTCGTGCGATGAAGAGCGCGACGGACAACGCCGGCGAGCTCATCAAGTCGCTCACGCGGCTTGCCAACTCGGCCCGTCAGGCCGAGATCACCCAGGAAATCAGCGAGATCGTGGGCGGCGCGAACGCGCTGGCCGACGCTAGCGCGGGGAGCGAATGAGTATGACCACCACTGTTGAGCCGACCACGGCGACGGGCCGCGTCGCGCGGGTCATCGGCCCGGTCGTCGACGTGGAGTTCCCCGTCGACGCCATTCCGGACATGTTCAACGCCCTGCACGTCGAGGTGGACAACCCCGACGGCACGGGCAAGAAGACCCTGACCCTCGAGGTCGCCCAGCACCTCGGCGACGGCCTGGTCCGCGGCATCTCGATGCAGCCGACCGACGGCCTGGTCCGCGGTTCGCAGGTCGTCGACACCGGTTCGGCGATCTCCGTCCCGGTCGGCCAGATCACCAAGGGCAAGGTGTTCAACGCCCTCGGTGAGGTGCTGAACGTCGACAAGGCCGAGTTCGAGTCCCAGGTGCAGGTCCGCTGGCCGATCCACCGCAAGGCCCCGAACTTCTCCGACCTCGAGTCGAAGACCGAGATGTTCGAGACCGGCATCAAGGTCATCGACCTGCTGACCCCGTACGTCACCGGCGGCAAGATCGGTCTGTTCGGTGGTGCCGGTGTCGGCAAGACCGTTCTGATCCAGGAGATGATCTACCGCGTCGCCGAGAACTTCGGTGGTGTGTCGGTGTTCGCCGGTGTCGGCGAGCGCACCCGTGAGGGCAACGACCTCATCGACGAGATGGTCGACTCGGGCGTCCTGGACAAGACCGCGCTGGTCTTCGGCCAGATGGACGAGCCCCCGGGCACCCGTCTGCGCGTCGCGCTCTCCGCGCTGACCATGGCGGAGTACTTCCGCGACGTCGAGAAGCAGGACGTGCTCCTCTTCATCGACAACATCTTCCGGTTCACCCAGGCCGGTTCCGAGGTGTCGACCCTGCTCGGCCGCATGCCCTCCGCGGTGGGCTACCAGCCGAACCTGGCCGACGAGATGGGCCTCCTGCAGGAGCGCATCACCTCGACCCGCGGTCACTCGATCACCTCGATGCAGGCGATCTACGTCCCCGCGGACGACCTGACCGACCCGGCCCCGGCCACCACCTTCGCCCACCTGGACGCGACCACCGTTCTGTCGCGCCCGATCTCGGAGAAGGGCATCTACCCGGCCGTCGACCCGCTGGACTCCACGTCCCGCATCCTCGACCCGCGGTACATCACGCAGCTCCACTACGACACGGCCGTCCGTATCAAGGGGATCCTGCAGAAGTACAAGGACCTCCAGGACATCATCGCGATCCTCGGCATCGACGAGCTGTCCGAGGAGGACAAGGTCACGGTGCAGCGGGCCCGCCGCATCGAGCGCTTCCTCTCGCAGAACACCTACGTGGCGAAGCAGTTCACCGGCGTCGACGGCTCGACCGTTCCGCTGTCGGAGACCATCGAGGCCTTCAACGCGATCGCGGACGGCAAGTACGACCACGTCCCGGAGCAGGCCTTCTTCATGTGCGGTGGCATCGACGACCTCGAGCGCAACGCCGCCGAGCTGCTGAAGAAGTAACCGCAGGCCGGTTGCGCGGCAGACCGAACCGTTGAGGGGTGGTCCCCGGCTCTCCGTCGGGGGCCACCCCTCACCGCTGGATCTGCTGTGATCCCGGTCATGTACGGGCCCTTGGTTTCGTTCCGGGGGCGCGTGACCGTTATTCTTACCGAAACTGCCGAGACCGCCGCCCGTTCGCCCGGGTGCCCGAGGACCGGCAAGAGCCAAGGAGCCCACGTTGGCTGAGCTGCACGTCGAGCTGGTCGCAGCCGACCGCAAGGTGTGGTCCGGTGCGGCCACCATCGTTGTCGCCCGTACGGCCTCCGGTGACACCGGCATCATGCCGGGCCACACCCCGGTGCTGAGCGTGCTGGAGACCGGTCCGGTCACCATCCGCACCACCGACCAGGGCACGGTCGTCGCCGCGGTGCACGGCGGTTTCATCTCGTTCGCCGACAACAAGCTGTCGATCCTCGCCGAGATCGCCGAGCTGGCCGACGAGATCGACGTCGCCCGGGCCGAGCGCGCCCTGGAGAACGCCAAGAACGAGGCCGACTCGCACGCCGAGCGGCGCGCCGAGGTCCGGCTGCTCGCCGCCGGCGGCCTCAAGGCGCAGCACTGAGCCTGATGTGACCTCAGCGACGGTCCCGGGGACGCCTGCAGCGTGACCCCGGGACTGTCGCATCAGTTGGTAGGAACGAGCGGTCGTGGGTCGACCGCCACGGGGATGCAGCGAGGAGGTAGGTGAGCATGGTCCTCGCCCTTGTGGTGTGCGCGGCCGTCGTGGTCCTCGCCATCGCCGGCCTGGTCGGCTTCGCGGTACGCCGCCGCCTCATCCAGCGGGTGGGCGGCACCTTCGACTGCTCCTACCGCCTGAAAATGCCCGCCGACGCCTCGACGCAGCCGGATCTCGACGAGAACGGCCAGCCCACCTCCGCCCCGGTCCCGCAGACCGACGGCAAGGGGTGGGTTTTTGGTATCGGCCGCTACAGCGGCGACTCCATCGAGTGGTTCCGGGTCTTCTCCTACGCCCCCCGCCCGCGCCGGGTCCTGCCGCGCACCGAGATCGAGGTCCTCGGCCGCCGCTACCCGCAGGGGCAGGAGGAACTCGCCCTGCTCTCCGGCTCGGTGGTGCTGCGCTGCCTGCACAAGGGCGCCCCGCTGGAGCTCGCGATGAGCGACGACGCCCTGACCGGCTTCCTGGCCTGGCTGGAGGCGGCACCGCCCGGACAGCGCGTGAACGTCGCGTAGCGACGGGACCCGCTGGGGGGGTCCCCCCGGCCGAAGGCTGGGGGATGCGTGAACGTCGCGTAGCGAGGCGCTGTTAACGGTGGTGAACCGGCCCGCTAGGCTGCGGCCATGGTGAACCTGACGCGCATCTACACCCGGACCGGGGACGACGGCACGACCGCGCTCGGCGACATGAGCCGGACCACGAAGACCGACCCCCGGCTGATCGCGTACGCGGACACCAACGAGGCCAACGCGGCGCTCGGCGTGGCGCTGGCCGCCGGGGGGTTGGACGAGGAACTGGCCGCGGTGCTGACCCGGATCCAGAACGACCTGTTCGACGTCGGCGCGGACCTGGCCACCCCGATCGTGCCGGACCCGAAGTACCCGCCGCTGCGGGTCGAGCAGTCGTACGTGGACCGGCTGGAGGCCGACTGCGACCGGTTCCTGGAGGGGCTGGAGAAGCTGCGCAGCTTCATCCTGCCCGGCGGGACGCCCGGGGCGGCGTACCTGCACCTGGCGTGCACGGTGGTGCGGCGGGCCGAGCGGGCGACCTGGGCGGCGATCGAGGAGCACGGGGAGAGCGTCAACCCGCTGACCGCGAAGTACCTGAACCGGCTCTCCGACCTGCTGTTCATCCTGGCGCGGACGGCCAACAAGGAGCGCGGCGACGTGCTGTGGGTGCCCGGCGAGAACCGCTGAGGCGCCGCCGCCCCGGGCGCTCGGGGTGCAGATCACACCCCCTCCGGCGCAGATCACACCGCCGGATCGCACCACGGTGGCCGCGCTCCCACTAGAGTCCGGCGAGAGCGGTGCCGCTCCCGCAGGTGGTCCGCGCCGCCCGGGTGCGGGACGTTCCGGGCGGCCGGGTGAGTTTGCTCACCGTCCGCCCCGCAGACGGGTGATTTGGGCGGTAATCGAGCGTAGGTATGAGGTGTTCCTGCGTATATTCCCTCGGACGGGTGAAGTTGAGGGGCAGTCCGGCGGGTGACAGCAACCTGCGGAACTGGTTCACCGTCAGATTCAGGAAGGGGCCGGTGCGCGGACACGGCCCCACAGGGCGCGGACGTTCCCCGAGCTGCGGGCGCACCGTGGCAGCGGACGTACGGCAGACGGCCGAGGAGGAGGACAGCATGCGCATCACCGGCGACCACACCGCACTGGCCGTCGAAGGACGGCTCGACGTGCGCAGCGCCGCCGACGCCCGGGCGCTGCTGCACGCCGCCGTCGACGGCGGCGAGGGCGACCTCGTCCTCGACCTCGGACGCCTGGAGTTCTGGGACGCCACCGGCCTCGGCGTGATCATGGGCACCCACCGCCGGGCCGGGCGGGCCGGGCGGCGCCTGGTGCTCCGCGACGTGCCCGTGCAACTGCAGCGGCTGCTGGTCGCGACCAGGCTGCACCGGATCCTCGCGGTCGAGGGCGCGGTGCAGGACCCCTGCGGGACGACGCTCCCCGCGCTGGGCTAGTCGCAGCTCCCCGCACCCCTCGGTGGTGCGCCGTCGCAGGTCGGCCCGGGCGCCGGGGGTTCGTGTGCGGAGCGGCTGGGCGCCGGAGCCACCCCTGTGTGGTGACCGGGCGCGCCCGTGTGGGAAAGTCTCCGCTCAGGTGTCCGAGTGGCGGGGAGCAGTGACGTGGGTCAGCCGAGCGGCGATTTCCGGGGGGACGGGGTGCGCCCGCGGAGCGGGGAACTGGTCAGCGGCGAGCGACTGGTGGTGGTCGGCGGGCCGGAGGGCTCGGAGGCCCGGCACTGTCCGGACGAGTGGATGCCGCAGCCCCGCCGGATCCGCGGACTGGTGCAGGCCCGCCCGGAACTGGGCCCCAGCCCGGCCGTCGGCCCGCTCGCGCTCGGCGCCGGACCGGGCGACCTGCGACTGCTGGACCGGGAGGGCGACGTCGCGGCCCTGCTGGAGCAGCTCCGGGCCGGCCGCTCCGTCCAACTGGTCGGACAGGCCGGATCGGGCCGCTCCGCCCTGCTCGCCGCCGTCGCCGAAGCGGCCGGGGAGCTCGCCCCCGACGGCGTGGTGCGCCTGAGCGGCTACCGCCGCACCGTCGCCGACCTGCTGCAGGACCTGTTCGCCGCCACCCACCAGGCCCCCGACTTCCGCCCGGACCGGGAACAGCTCGCCGAACTGCTGGCGGGCGTCGCCGCGGTCGTGGTGATCGACGACGTCGAACCGTACGGCGAGGAGCTGGAGGAACTGCTCACCCTCGCCCCCGAGTGCGCCTTCCTGATCGCCGCCGTCCCCGGCAGTCCGCCCCCCGCCCCCGGCTCCCGGCTGCGCGACCACCTGGTCGCGGGCCTGTCCCGTCCCGCCTCGCTGACCCTCGCGGCCCGGCTCGCGGGCCGTCCGCTCGACGAGGTCGAACGGGCCTGGGCGGTCGACCTCTGGTTCGAGTCCGAGGGCCTGCCGCTGCGCTTCGTCCGGGCCGCCGCGCTGCTGCGCCAGCGCGACGTCACGGTGGACGCCCTGGTCGCCGCCCAGGAGGACCGGCGGAGCCTGTTCGGCACCGTCCAGGAGTACCAACTGCCCAGGGACCCGGCCGAGTTGGAGCGGGAACTGCGCCAGCAGGTGCCGCTGCCCTCGGTGGGGGAGAGCGCCGCGCCGGCCCGCCGCCTGGTGCAGGGGCTGAGCGAGTCCGCCCGGCTGGTGCTGCGGCTCGCCCTCGCCCTCGGCGGGGAGTGCCCGACCGCCCCGCACCTGCCCGCGCTGCTCGACGTCGGCCTCGGCGAGAGCGCCCTGCAGGAACTCGTCGAAGCCGGGCTCGCCGTCTCCGTCGGCGGCCACCACCGCCTCACCGAGGGCGTCCTCGACGCCCTGCTGCCCGAGCTGGAGGACGACAGCAACGGCCTGCCCGCCCCGTTCGCCCCCGGCGGGATCGCGCACGGCGCCGCCGAACACCTCGCCTGGTGGGTCGGGCACGCCTCCGTCTCCACCCGGCAGGTCGCCGCCGAGGCCGAGGTCATCCTCGCCGTGCTGCTCGCCGAACGGAACGCCGACCGCCCCGCCGAGGTGCTCCGCCTCGCCCGGGCCGCCGCCCCCGCGCTCGCGCTGTCGCTGCGCTGGGGCGCCTGGGAGCGCGCCCTGCAACTCGGCCTGGAAGCCGCCAGGATGCTCGGCGCCAACGCCGAACAGGGCTGGTTCCACCACGAGTTGGGCGTGCACGCGCTCTGCACGGGCGACAACCGGCGGGCCGTCGCCGAACTGGAGGCCGCGCTCGCGCTGCGCGCCGCCGCGGGCGAGCAGCGCGGCGTCGCCGGGGCCCGCCGGATGCTCGACCTCATCCGGATCGAGGAGCCCGCGGCCCTGACCGCGGGCTCCGACACCGCGCCCGCCCGCCGCCGCCGCTCCATCCGGGCCATCGCCCAGGTCGTCCCCGGCCGCCTGCGCAAGCGGGCCCCGCGCGGCGCCCGCAAGACCGTGCTGCTGGCCGGTGCGGCGGTGATGGCGCTCGGCGCCCTCGGCACCGCGATCGGCGTCGCCGCCACCGACGACGGCCGCCCGGGCGGCGACCGCACCGGCAACTCCGCCGACGACCTCCCCCCGCTCGACCCCAGCCCCACCCCGCGCAGCACCTCGCCCACCCCCGCCCCGTCCAGCGCCGGTCCCACGGCGACGGACAGCCCGAGCGCGAGCGACAGCCCCAGCACGAGCCCCTCCGCCACGAGCAGCCCCTCCGCCAGCCACAAGCCCGGCGGCTCCCCGTCCCCGAGCACGACCACGACGAAGTCGGGCACCACGCCAGCACCGCCTAACACGGCGCCGCCCAAGCCGACGGCCACGGCGACAGCTTCGACGCCCACAACCACGCCGACGGAGACGCCGAGCATGCCGACGACCACACCGACGACCGCGACGCCGAGCAGCAGCCCGTCCTGACGGGGCGTCACCGCAGGAGCTGCTCCAGGCTGACGTGCCCCCGGGCGAGGATGCGTGCGTACCCCGCCCAGGCCGGGCGGGCGAGCAGGGTGTCCAGCGGGTCGGGGGCGCCGGGGCCGAGGGCGGCCTGCAGGAGGCGGCGGGCGAGGCCGAGGGAGGCGCCGCGGGCGAGCAGCCAGGCCTCGGCGGCGTCCAGGCCCCCGGTGGTGTGGGCCGCCCGCAGCGGGGCCAGCCAGCCCTCGGTCCACCAGGCGGCGCGCTCGGCGTCCGGGACCTCGGCGAAGGTCGGGGCGAGGGCGGCGGCCAGGCGGCGGGTCAGCTCCTCGCCGGAGGTGGTCAGTTCCGGGTACTCGGTGCGGAAGTGCGCCCAGTCGGCGGTGCCGGTGTCCGGCCCGGCGCCGGGCACCGCGTCCGGGCCGGGCGGGGCCTCGGCGAGCCACGCCTCGCCGGAGGTGAACACCTCGCGCAGCACCCCGTACCGCAGCGCCGTCGACTCGGCGAGCAGCACCGCGTCGTACAGGTCCTTGGGCTGCGGGTAGGAGTCGGTGGCCAGCCACAGCAGCTTCCAGGCGAGCGAGAGCTCCCGCCCGGCGACGTTCAGCACCGCGCCCGGGGCGGTCTCCAGCGGCTCGGGCGGCACCGGCAGGTGCTCGGTGAAGACGAAGTCCAGCTGGACGCCGCCGCCGGGCAGTCCGTCGGCCTCCCAGGGCAGCAGCAGGCGGCGGCCGGGAACGCGGTCGTACGTCCAGATCTCCTCGCTGACGGCCTCCGCCGGGAGGAAGCGCACCGCCCCGGTGGTCGGGACGGCGTCGGTCAGGTCGGCGAACAGTTCGTCGGTGCGCGGGTCCTCGGGCAGCCAGTCGGCGGGGGTGAGGACGAAGTCCAGGTCGCCCGGCTCGCGGGCGGCCGCGCCGAACCAGGTGCGCAGCACGACCGAGCCGCGCAGCACCAGGTGGTCGGCCCAGCGGGAGGCGGCGACGGCGGACAGCACGGCGTCCGTCGCGGTGCGGCGGGCGGCCGGCCAGGCGGTGGCCAGGGCCGGGTCGGCGAAGCGCGGGTCGGTGGCCCGGTACGCGCGGGGGTACTGCTTGAGCGACGGGTCGAAGACCGCGGCCTGCCGGGCCCGCCCGTCCGCGAGCGGGCGGAACGTCAGCGGCAGGTCCTCGGGGAAGCGGCGGGCCAGCTCGGCGGCGTCGGGGGCTTCGTTCACGGCAACTCCTCGTTCGGGGGCCCGTCGTGGAGCCAGCCCTCGTCCAGGGCGAGCGCCGAGTCGTGGACCACGTACTCGCGTTCGGCCTTCAGGGGCGGGAAGCCGGCGGTGCCGAGGGCGGTGGTGAGGCGGTTCAGGCGGGCGCCGGCGGTGGTGAGGCCGACGCGGTGGCAGCGCTGGGTGACGAAGTAGTGGCGGTGGCCGTCGGGGTCGGTGCGGCGGGCGTTCCAGGAGACGTGGGCGTCGTGGCCGCGGGCGGCCCGGGCCAGGGCCTCGCGCGGGGTGCCGGGGGCCGTCCGGACCTTCACGTGGTGCTCGAAGTAGCGGGCGGGGTCGGCGAGTTCGGCCTCGGCGTCGGTGCGCGGGACGCCCGGCGTCCAGGGCGCGGCCTCGATCTTGACCCGGACGGGGGTGAACCCGGCGCCGCGCAGCCGGGCGGTCTCGGCGGCGGCCCGGTGGTGCTGCGCGGCCAGCGTGCCCTCGGCGCGCCAGGAGAGCATCGGCTGCGAGGGGTGCCGCCCGCGGGCCAGCAGGATGTGGGTGAACTCCAGGCCGTGCGCGGCCGCCCAGGCGGCCAGCGCGTCGGCCTCGGCCGGGGCCAGCGTCAGGTGGGTCTCGTACGGGCCGGACCACGGGGCCCCGGGGGTGCTGCGAACGGGCATGCCGGGATTGTGGCAGCCCGTACCGACGGCGCCCCGGGCCGGGCGGGTGGGCGGGTCCTAGAAGAGCTTGAGCTTGTCGTCGTCGATGCCGCGCAGCTCGTCGTAGTCGAGGACGACGCAGCCGATGCCGCGGTCGGTGGCCAGGACGCGGGCCTGGGGCTTGATCTCCTGGGCGGCGAAGACGCCCTTGACCGGGGCCAGCAGCGGGTCGCGGTTGAGGAGTTCGAGGTAGCGGGTGAGCTGCTCGACGCCGTCGATCTCGCCGCGGCGCTTGATCTCCACGGCGACGGTGGTGCCGTCGGAGTCGCGGCACAGGATGTCGACCGGGCCGATCGGGGTGGGGTACTCACGGCGGATCAGCTGCCAGCCGGAGCCGAGCACCTCCATCCGGTGGGCCAGCAGCTCCTGCAGGTGGGCCTCCACGCCGTCCTTGATCAGGCCGGGGTCGACGCCCAGTTCGTGCGAGGAGTCGTGGTGGACGTCCTCCAGGGTGATGATCAGCTTCTCGCCGGCCTTGTTGGTGACCGTCCACACGCCGTCGGCCTCCTTGAGGGAGCACGGCGGCGACATCCAGTTCAGCGGCTTGTAGGCCCGGTCGTCGGCGTGGATGCTGACGCTCCCGTCGGCCTTCACGATCACCAGGCGCACGGCGGAGGGCAGATGTGCAGCGAGGCGGCCCGCGTAGTCCACGGTGCACTTGGCGATGACAAGACGCATGGGGACAAGCCTAAGGCCCGCGGGGAGTGCCCCGGTCCGCGTTCGATTCCGCGGGCCGGAACGGCCCGCTCCGCTCCGGTGGGGCCGAAGCGGCGCAATCCCGAGACAGCCGGTCCGGGCGGACGGGAACCGGGAGCCGTTTGAAGCGAGTGCGCGCACGGCAGGTGTGGGCCGGGCGGGAGGGGCGAAGCATGGTGACCGCACGGACACGTGCGGTGAGGGGTGCCTGCTCGCTGCGGGGGGTTGGGACACGTCGGATTCCGGCCAATCTCGTCCAGGAAGGGGCGTTCCGGGCGGCAATCCGTCGATTCACCAACCCGGGTGAGGGGGGTCCTGCCAGGCTGGTCTGACCCCCGGCCCGAACCCCCGACGCGCGGCGTCCGCCGGTGCGTCACACCCGCACCGTTCGAACGGCACGCGTGGTTCACCGCACGTCCGTCCCGCCGTCCCCGGCGCACCGCGCCCCGGCAGCACCCCCAGCACCCACCAGCACCCCCAGCACACCGGCACCACCGCCCCGGCGACCACGTCGGAGCGGACCGCGAGAGGAGAACCCATGTCGCTCGACGTCTCACCGGCCCTGTTGGAGAAGGCCGAACGAGGCGAGGTCGACGAGCGGGAGTTCGTCGACTGTGTCCGCACCTCGCTGCCCTACGCCTGGGACATGATCAGCTCGCTGGTCGCCCAGCTCAAGGTCGACGGAACCGACTTCGCCGACAACGACGTGCCCCCGCCGAGCGAGAAGGAGCGCGGCCAACTGCTCCGCGCACTGGCCAGCGACGCGATCCGGGGCGCACTGCAGCGGCACTTCGGCGTGCAGTTGGCGTTCCAGAACTGCCACCGGGTCGCGGTCTTCGCCCCCGGCCCCGACACCGAGGCGCGGCTCGCCCGCTTCACCTCGATCCGGGGCCAACTGCTCAACCAGTCGCCGGAGCTGCGCGACTGCTGACGGAGCCTCCGCGCACCCGCCGCGCCGCCGTCGGCGCGCCACCGCTGCGCACCACCGCTGACGCACCACCGTCGAAGCACCGCCGTTGACGGGCCGTCAGCACCCCTGCGGGCGCCGAACGCGGGTCACCCCGGGTCCCAGCATCCCGGGGCGGCCCGCGGCCGCGTGCGGGCCCGTACGGCGCTCAGGCCAGTTGCGGCAGCACCTCCGCGCCCAGCCGGGCCAGGTTGTGCAGCGTCGCCGCGGTGTCGCCCGAGCCCTCCGCGAGCAGCGCGAAGCGCCGGACGCCGGTGCGCTCCGCGGTCGCCAGCAGCCGGTCCGCGCACTGCCGGGGCGTGCCGACCGCGTGCAGGTCGCACAGCAGCTCGGTGTACGCCCGCGGGTCGCGCATGGTGCGCTCCCGGCCGTCCACGGTGCGGTGCGCGCCCAGGCCGTGCGCGAAGAAGTCCGGCATCGCCCGCAGCAGGCTGGCCCGGGCCGCCCCCGCCCGGTCGTCCACCTGCGCCACGCCCGCCGCGACGTGCTCCCGCTCCACCCGGGCCAGTTGCTCCTCGCCGCGCCCCGCCGCCCGCCAGGCCGCCCGGTACGCCGCCAGCATCTCCCGCTTGTCCTCGTCGCCCGAGTGCATGCCCAGCAGCATCGGCAGGCCCCGCTCCGCGGCCGTCCGCACCCCGCCCGGCGAGGTGCAGGCGACCACCACCGGCGGGCCGGAGCGGGCCGGGGCCGCCTCGTCCTGGCGCTGGCGCGGGATCACCGGCGCCTCCAGGCCCAGCCAGTTCGCCAGCTCCCCCCGCCGGGCCGGTTCGGCCGCCCGCGGCACCACCGCGACCTCCGGGAAGGCGAACTGCGGCCCCGCCGCCCCCACCCGGGCCCCGCGCAGCCAGCGCAGCAGCAGGTCGAGGCGCTCCGGGAAGCCCCGCTCGTACGCCTCCAGGCCGCCGCCGAACACCGCCAGGTCGATCCACGGCCCGCCGCGCCCCACCCCCAGCGTGAACCGGCCGCCCGAGGTCAGGTGCAGCAGCGCCGCCTGCTCGCCCAGCGCGACCGGGTGACGGGTGCTCAGCACGCTCACCGCCGTCCCCACCCCGATCCGCCGGGTGCGGCCCAGCAGCAGCGCGGCCAGCGTCGCCGCGTCCGGGCAGACCCCGTACGGGACGAAGTGGTGCTCGGCCAGCCAGACCGCGTCCAGGCCCGCCCGCTCGGCGGCCAGCGCGGCCGAGACCGTCCGCTCCAGCGCCTCGCCGTGGCCCTGGCCCGGGAACTGCGCCGACAGCAGGAAGGCGCCGACCCGGATCGCGTCCGTGCCGGTGCCCGGGGACTGCTCGGCGGCGGGCTGCGCCGCGGGCACCACCCCGGTGCGGACCCGCCGCGGGGAGGCGGAGCGGGCTTCGGGGCGGGCGGTGGTCTTCGTCATCGGGTGCCTCCATCGGTGCCGCGCAGGGTCGCGGGCCCCGCCGTGTCACCACGTGAGTAACCCATGTCATGTGCCAATGGCACGCCGAATCCCCGAATTCCCCGGGGGAAGGGTGGATTACCGCCGAAACCCCGGCAGCCGACCGGCCCGCCGTGCTATTGGGGCCCGAGGGGGCGGTGGGGCGGCCGGTGGCTCCCGGTGCCCGCACCCGGTACAACGCGCCGGGCCGCTGTCCGGTCACCGGCTGGGAGCGGCGGCCCGGCGGCCCGTACCCTGGGAGGACAGCGCGCCGATGGAGAGGGAGTCCCGTGTCACCCCGCCGCAACCGGATCGAGAAGCCCGAGGACCGCGGCAGCGGCGCACCGATGGGGAGTTCGCTGCGCCGGGTGGAGGAGTACCGGGGCGAGGAGTGGGTGGTGCAGACCGTGGCCGGGACGGCCGGGCGGTACTACCGGTGCCCCGGCTGCGACCAGGAGATCCCGCCCGGCGTCGGCCACGTGGTGGCCTGGCCCGAGCACGGCGGCGTCGACGACCGGCGGCACTGGCACCGGGCCTGCTGGGGAGCGCGGGAGCGCCGCGGCTCCAACGTCCTGCGGGGCCGCGGCGCTCCGAAGTACTGACGGCCGACGGGGCCTCAGGCGTCGCGCTTCCTCAGGACGAGGTAGCCCCCGAGCAGGGCCGCGGCCGTCCACGCCGCGCAGATCAGCAGGCCGGCCCACGGGCCGTACGGCAGGTCGTCGGTCGGGAAGACCTGGCTGATGGCGCCGCCCGTCTGGTCCGGGAAGTACTTGATCCAGTTCTTCACCACGGGGACGATCGACAGGATCGGCGAGATCAGCAGGATGAACGGCACCAGGATCGCCAGCGCCAGGATCTGGTGCCGTACCATCACCGTGACGCCGGCCGAGAGCAGGCACAGCAGGGTCAGGTAGAGCGCGGTGCCGAACACCGCCCGCAGCACGTTCTCCGCGCCCAGCGAGGTCGACAGCCCGCTGCCGAGCGCGGCCTGCCCGACGAAGAAGGCGACGAACACCGTCACCAGCGAGGCGGCCAGGGCCAGCGCGCCCAGCACGGCGGTCTTCGCCGCCAGCAGGGTGCCGCGCTGCGGGACGGCGGCCAGGGAGACCCGGATCATGCCGCTGCTGTACTCGTTGCCGACGGCCAGCACGCCGAACACCACGATGGCGAGCCGGCCGAAGGCGACGCCGATGAACGAGATGGCGGTGGCGTCGAACGGCCCGCCGCCCTCGGTGAAGTCCGTGGGGTTGTTCCGGGCGACCAGGCCGATCACCAGGCCCAGGGCGACGGTGATCAGGAAGACCGAGACCAGCGACCAGACGGTGGAGCGGACGCTGCGGATCTTGGTCCACTCGGACTGCGCGACAGCGGGGAACGCGGCCATCCTCAGCTCTCCTTCGCCGGCTTGCGGTCGTTCCAGCCCGCGCCCCAGACGGGCGGCGGCTCGGGGGCGCCGGCCCCCATGTGGTACTCCACCGAATCGGCCGTCATCTGCATGAACGCCTCCTCCAACGAGGCCTGCTGCGGGCTCAGTTCGTGCAGGGTGACGCCGTGCGCGGCGGCCAGGTCGCCGAGGACGACCGGGTCGCCGTCGACCACCTCCCAGGCGCCGTCCGGGCCGGGTTCGGCCCGCAGGCCCGCGCCGTGCAGGGCGTTCAGCAACTGCTCCTGGTGCGGGGTGCGCAGCCGGACGGCCGAGCGGGAGTTGCGCCTGATGAACTCGGCCATCGGCAGGTCGGCCAGCAGCCGCCCGCGGCCGATCACCACCAGGTGGTCGGCGGTCAGCGCCATCTCGCTCATCAGGTGGGAGGAGACGAAGACGGTGCGGCCCTCCGCGGCGAGGCGCTTCATCAGGTTGCGGATCCACAGGATGCCCTCGGGATCGAGGCCGTTCACCGGCTCGTCGAACATCAGGGTCTGCGGGTCGGCCAGCAGCGCGGAGGCGATGCCCAGGCGCTGGCCCATGCCGAGCGAGAAGCCGCGGGCGCGCTTCCCCGCCACCGCGGTCAGGCCGACCAGGTCGAGCACCTCGTCGACCCGGGCGCGCGGCACCCGGTTGGACTGCGCCAGCCACAGCAGGTGGTCGTACGCGGTGCGGCCGGGGTGGACGGCCTTGGCCTCCAGCAGGGCGCCGATCCGGCGCAGCGGGTCCTGGATCTCGGCGTAGCGCCTGCCGCCGATGGTGACCTCGCCGCTGGTCGGGCGGTCCAGGTCGAGGATCATCCGCATGGTGGTGGACTTGCCCGCCCCGTTCGGGCCGAGGAACCCGGTGACCACGCCCTCCGGAATGCGGAAGCTCAGATCGTCGACGGCCAACTTGTCGCCGTAACGCTTCGTCAGGTGGTGCAACTCGATCATCTGCCGCTCCTTGGTCTCCGGCCAGGTTAGGGCAGAAAGCGGATGAATCGGACAACCTGTGACCGGGGCGTGCCCCCCGGGCCCTACGGTGGAACCATGACCTCGCCCAGCGCGCCGACCGTCCGCGAGAACGGCACCGGCACCCCGCTCGTCCTGCTGCACGCCTTCCCGCTCTCCGCGCGGATGTGGGAGGTCCAACTGGAGCGAGTACCCGGCCCGGCCGGGGACGACGCCCGGGCCGTCGCGCCGGACCAGCGCGGCTTCGGCGGCGCCCCGCTCGGCGACCCGCCCCCGTCGCTGGACACCGCCGCCGACGACCTCGCCGACCTGCTGGACTCGCTCGGCGTCGAGCGGGCCGTCCTGGCCGGGCTCTCCATGGGCGGCTACGTCGCGATGGCCTTCGCCCGCCGCCACCCCGAACGGCTGGCCGGACTCGTCCTCGCCGACACCAAGGCCACCACCGACACCGACGCCGTCCGCGCCAACCGGGAACGCATCGCCGCCGCCGTCCTGGAGCGCGGCAACGTCGACCTGCTGCTGGAGGAGCGGATGGCGGAGAACCTGCTCGCCCCCGGCACCGACCCCGAACTCGTCGACGCCGTACGGCAGATGATCGCCGAAGCCGACCCGGCGGCGGTCGCCTGGGCGCAGCGCGCGATGGCCGCCCGCCCCGACTCGCTGGACGAACTGGCCGCCCTGGAGGTGCCCGCCGCGGTCATCGTCGGCGAACTCGACACCGTCACCCCGCTCAGCGAGGCCCGGATGATGGCCGAGGCGCTCTCCGACGCCGAACTGACCGTCATCCCGGCCGTCGGCCACCTCTCCTCGCTGGAGGCCCCCGAGACCTTCAACGCCGCCGTCCGGGCCCTGCTCAAGCGCGTCAAGTAGGCCCTGTCCGGGAACGCCGCAGGGGCCCGGAGCGCGAGCTCCGGGCCCCTGCGGGCACTTCAGGACTTCAGCGGTGTCCCGACAAGGCCGACCGGCGGTCGGCCGGGCCGTCAGCGCGACTGCTGCGCGGGCACGCCCAGCGAGTCGTCGTTCGGCAGCGAGGCGGCGGCGACCGCCGCACCCGTCAGCGTGGCCAGCATCTCGCGGACGTTGGTCAGCTGGGCGTTGATCGAGTCGCGGCGGTTGGTGAGCGCCGCCAGCTCGCGCTCCGACTCGCTGCGGACCCGGTCGGCCTTGGCGTTGGCGTCGGCCACGATGTCCTCGGCCTGGCGCTGCGCCGTCTCGATGGTCTGGCGGGAACGGCGCTCCGCGTCGGTGCGCAGCTTCTCCGCCTCCAGGCGGAGCTGCTCGGCGCGGTGCTCGATCTCGGCCAGGCGCTTCTCGGCCTTGGCCTGACGGGCCGCCAGGTCGCGCTCGGACTGCTCCCGGCGCTTGGCCAGGTTGGTCTCGAACTCCAGGGCGGCCTGGGCGGCCTTGGTGCGGGTCTCCTCGAAGAGGGCGTCCGCCTCCTCGCGCTTGTTCTGCGCGTCCTTGTTGGCCTCGGCGCGCAGCTGGGCCGCGTCCGACTTGGCCTTGTCGACGATCCGCAGACCCTCGTCCTCGGCCTTGGCCTTGCGGTCCTTGGCGTAGTTCTCGGCCTCGGTGCGGACCTGCTGCGCGGCGGCCTCGGCGAGCTCGCGGTGCTGCTCGGCGGCGCGGTGCGCCTCGTCGCGCAGGTCCTTGGCCTCCTCCTCGGCGAGGCGGAGGATCTTCTCGACGCGGGCGCCGAGACCGGCGTAGGAGGGCTCCGACTCGGTGACCGCGGCCTGCGCCGTCTGGGTCTCCAGGTGGAGCTCCTCGATGCGCTTCTCCAGCGCGCTGATCCGGGAGAGGGCGCTGTCCCGGTCGGCCACCAGCTTGGCGATCCGCTCGTCGACCTGGGCGCGCTCGTACCCACGGCGTACCAGGTCGAAGCCGTGCGGGGAGTGACTGTCGCTCATGGGATTTCTGGGCTTCCTGTCGTCAAACCGCTGAGATGGTTGAGGGAATCCTGACACGGTACCGGAGTGTCAACGGCGAAACACCGTTGGTTCGCGGACAATGTCCGCTCAATCGGGTGGCGCGCCCCCGGAACGATTGCCTCCCGACCGCGGAGAGCCCACTCCGGCACCTGCCTTGGGCCCTCCGTCCTTCTTGCTTCCCCCGTTGCCGTGGGCCGACGGCGCGGGCGCCTCGAACGCCTCCAACGCCGACAGCACGTCCTGGACCCGAGAGATCTCGGTGTTGATGTCCTTGCGCCGACGGACCAGTTCGTCCAACTCCCGCTGGCCCTCGTCGGTCACGCGCTTGGCCTCCGAGCGGGCCTCGGAGAGCAGCCGCTCCGCCTCCTCGGCGGCCAGCCGCAGCTGCTCCTCGGCGTCCGAACCGGCCCGCCGGACCCGCTTGTCGGCCTCCTCGTCGGCGCGCTTGAGACGCGACGCGGCCTCGTCGGCCGCCGCCTCCAGCTGCTCCTCGGCCTCCATCTCGGCGGCCTTGAGCTTCGCCTCCGCCTTGATGATCAGCGCCTCGGCCCGGGTGGTGGAGTCCGCGAGCTTGTTCTCGGCCTCCTTGAGCAGCGTCTCCGCCTTGCGCACCGCCGAGATCCGCACCCGGCCCGCCTCCGCGGACGCCTCCGAGGTCAGCTCGGACGCCCGCGCCTCGGCCGCCGCGATCAGCTCCGCCGCCCGCTCCTCGGCCTCCGCGACCTGCGCCTGCGCCTGCTCCTCGGCCTCGGTCAACTGCTCCTGGGCCGCCGTCACCAGCGCGTCCACCCGTTCGCCGGCCGACTTCATCGCCTGCGCGTTCTCCTTGCGGGCCCGCTCGTGCAGCGCCTCGATCTCGGCGTCGGTGCGCTCGCGCAGCTCCTCGGCCCGCTCGCGGATCGCCGTGGAGTCCCGACGGGCCTCCGAGAGCAGCGCGTCCGCGTCCGCCCGGGCCTTCTCCACCTCGGCCTTGCCCCGCGCCTCGGCCTCGGCCCGCAGCCGCTCCGCCTCCTGGCGGGCCGCCGCGACCATCGCGTCGGACTGCTCCTCGGCCGCCGCGGCCACCGCCAGCGCCTCCGCCTGGGCCTGCTCGCCGAGCTGCTCGGCGTCCGCGAACGCCTTCTCCAGCACCGACTTCGCCTGCTCGCGGGTCGCCTTGTCGTACGCCTCGGCGGCCTCCCGGGTCTCCCGGTCGAAGGCCTCGGCCCGGCCGCGGATGTCCGCGTCGAACTCCTCCGCCAGCATCCGGGTCGCCAGCGCGTACTCCTCGGCCTCCGAACGCAGCGCACCCGCCCGCTCCTCGGCCTCCGCCAGCGCCGCCGCCGCCAACTCGTCGGCCTCGGCCAGCACCCGCTGCGCCCCGGCCTCCGCCTCGGCCCGCTGCTGCTGGGCGAACTCGGCCACGGCGGCCCGCAGTTCGGCGGTCTCGCGCTCGGCGGTGGCCCGCAGCTCGCGGTCGTACGCCTCGGCCTGCTCGCGCAGCTCCGCGGTCTCCCGCTCGGCGGCGGCCCGCAGTTCGGCGATCTGGCCGGTCGCCTTCTCGTGCATGCCCGCCACCGACTGGCGGACCTCCGCGGCCTCCTGCTCGGCCGCCGCGACCAGCTCGGCGGCCCGCGCCTCGCCGTTCGCCCGCAACTGCTCGGCGGCGTGCTCGGCCCGCTCGCGCAGCTCGGCGGTCTCGCGTTCGGCGGTGGCGCGCAGCTCGGCGGTCTCGCGTTCGGCGGTGGCCCGCAGCTCGCGGTCGTACGCCTCGGCGGCCTCGCGCAGCTCGGCGGTCTCGCGCTCGGCGGTGGCGCGCAGTTCGCGGTCGTACGCTTCGGCGGCCTCGCGCAGTTCGGCGGTCTCGCGTTCGGCGGTGGCGCGCAGTTCGGTGCTCTCGCGCTCGGCCGCGGCGCGCAGTTCGCGGTCGTAAGCCTCGGCGGCCTCCCGCTGCTCGGTGGTCTCCCGCTCGGCGGTGGCCCGCAGTTCGGCGGTCTCGCGCTCGGCGGTGGCCCGCAGCTCGCGGTCGTACGCCTCGGCCTGCTCGCGCAGTCGGGCGGCCTCGGCCCGGTCGGCGGCGGCCTCGGTGCCCAGCGCCTCGGCGTCGGTGCGGGCGGCGGCGAGGGCCTGCTCGGCCTGGGCGCGCAACTGCGCGGCCTCGGCCTCGGCGGCCTCGCGGGTCTGCGCGGCGTCGGTGGCCGCGGCCTCGCGGACCTGCGCGGCCTCGCCGTCGGCGGCGGCCCGGATGGCGGCGGCCTCGGCCAGTTGCTCGGCGGTCCGCGCCTGGTCGCGCTCCAGGTCGGCGCGGGCGGCCTCGCGAGCGGCGGCGGCCTCCTCGCGCAGCGCCTGCGCGGCGGCCTCGGCCCGTTCGGCGACCGCGCGGGCGGCCTCCTCGGCCTCGGCGCGCACGGCCCGCCCGGCCTCCTCGGCCTCGGCGCGGTGCTGCTCGATCCACTGGGCGGTGTCGGCACGCAGTGCCTCGGCGGCGGCCGCGGCCTCGGCGCGGACGGTGTCGGCCTCGGCGGCGGCCTGCTCGCGCAGCTCGGCGCCGTGCCGCTCGGCGGCGGCCCGGGCCTCCTGGGCGGCGGCCTCGGCGGCGGCGAGCAGCTCGGTGCGGGCCTGCTCGGCGGCACCGGTGATCTTCTCGCCCTCGGCGCGGGCCCGGGCGAGGGTCTGCTCGGCCCGGCCCTGGACGGCGGCGGCCTGCTCGCGGGCCTCGCCCAGCAGCCGCTCGACCTCCTCGCCCGCGCCGGAGCGCAGCGCGTCCGCGTCGGACTTGGCGCTGGTCAACAGCTCCTCGGCCTGCTTCGCGGACTCCTCGATCTGCACCGCGGCCTGGCGGCGGGCCTCGGCCCGGACCCGCTCGGCCTCGGCCTCGGCGGCGGCGCGCTGCTCCTCGGCCTGCTCGCGGGCCTGGGCGGCCTCGGCCTGCATCCGCTCCAACTGCTCGCGGATCGAGGCGGCGTCCTCCATGGCGGCGTTCTGCGCCTGCTCGACGGCCTCGCGGGCCTGCTCCAGCAGGGTCCCGGCCTCGGACTTGGCGTGCTCGACCAGCCGCTCGGCCTCGGCGGCGGCCTCGCCGCGGGTGCTCTCGGCGTCGGCGCCAGCCCGGGCGAGCACCTCCTCGGCCTGCTTGGCGGCGCGGGCCAGCCGCAGCGCCGCGTCCTTGGCGCCCTCGGCGCGGCCGGTCTCCTCGGCCTCGGTGCGGATCCGCTCGGCCTCGGCGGCGGCGGCCTCGCGCAGCGCGGCGGCCTCGGCCTCGGCGGCGGCCCGGCGCTCGGCGATCTCCGCCTCGGCCTCGGCGCGCAGCTCGTGGGCGACCGACTCGGCGGCACTGCGCAGGCGCTCGCTCTCCTCGCGGGCGGCGGCCTTGGCGGCGTCCGCCTCGGCCTGCACGGTGGCGGCGGCGGAGCGGATCAGCTCGGCCTCGCGGGTGGCGGCGGCCACCATCTTGGCGATCTCGGCGCGGGCGGTGGCGGAGCGCTGCTCGCTGGCGGCGGCGCCGTCGGCGACCTTGCGCTCGGCCTCGCTGGTGGCCTCGGCCTGCAGGCGCTGGGCGGCGGCGGTGGCCTCCTCGCGCATCCGGGCGGCCTCGGCGCGGGCCCGCTCGGTCTCGGCCAGGGCCTCGGCGCGCAGCCGCTCTATCTCGGCCTGGGCGCCGGACAGGGCGGCCTCGGCGCGCTCCTGGTCGGCGAGGGCCTGCTGCTTGAGGGCGGTGATCTCGGCCTCGGCGGCGGCCAGCTTCTGCTCGGCGGCGGCGTGCGCCTCGGCGAGCTGCTGCTGGGCGGCGGTGAGGGCGGCGGCGCGCTGCTCCTCGGCCTGGGCGCCGGTCTGCTGGGCCTGCTCGGAGGCGGCGCGCAGCAGGCGTTCGGCGTCGGTCTGGGCGCGCAGCAGGGCGGCCTCGGCCTGGGCCTGGGCCTCGCCGCGGGCGGCGTCGACGTCGGCGGCGGTCTGGGCGCGGGCCTGGTCGGCGAGGGCGGCGGCCTCGGCGCGGACGGCGGCCATCATCCGGTCGGCCTCGGCGCGGGCCTCCTGGAGCAGGCGCTGGGCCTCCTGCTCGGTGCCGGCGCGGGTCTGCTCCGCCCAGTTGACGTTCTCGTTGACGTGGCGCTCGGCGGCGGCCCGGAACTCGGCGAGCTCCTCCTCCAGCCGTCGGCGCCGGGCGTTGAACTCGGCCTCCAGCTGGGCGGTCCGCTCGGCGGCCTCGGCCATCATCCGCTGGGTGGCGGCCTGGGACTCGCGCAGTTGGCGCTCGGCGTCCGCGCGCAGCGCCTCGGCCTGCATCTCGGCGTTGCGCAGGAGCTGTTCGGCCTGGCCGGAGACGGAGTCGAAGGCGCGCGGCTGGGCGAGCTGCCGACGGGCTTCGTGCAGCTTGGCCCGGAGCACCTCCACCTGGTAGGCGAGGTCGTCGGCGTGCTCGATGGTCTTGTCCCGCTCCTTGCGGGCCTTCTCCAGCTCGGCCTCGAACTTGGAGAGGTGATCCTCAACCTCGTAGCGGTCGTAGCCCCGCACTCCGCGGTCCCATCCATCTCCTGGTCGCGTCCTCGACCGGGCCGTTCCGCCGCGCGGGTTCGCGGGCGGATCGGTTGGTCCTTGCAATCGCTCCGCCGTCCGGGTGGACTCCTGAGCGACATGTTGCCTCTGGAGAATGGTGACAGATCCGAACGGCGACCGTCCGGCCGTGCCCGCGTCGTGGACTCCCCTGCGGTGCGCGGACCGGTGGTACCAGCGCACCTGGGCATTGTAGTGGGAGCCGCTCCCGGGGGAATGGGGGCGAGGTGCTTTTCGGAAGTTACCGACCAGTTCGTTACCGACCGGTCGGCTCCCGTACCGGCTGAGGACCGGCCCCGGTCAGTGCGCGGACGGGTCCGCGGCGGTGACCAGCTCGGTCAGCACGCCGCCGCAGTCCTTGGGGTGCAGGAAGGTGATCCGCGAGCCCATCGAACCGCGCCGCGGCTCGTCGTACAGCACCCGCACGCCCTTGCCCGCGATCGCGGCCGCGTCCCCGTCCACGTCGGCGGTGCCGAAGGCGATGTGGTGCACGCCCTCGCCGTTCTTGGCCAGCCACTTGGCGACCGTCGAGTCCTCCCGGGTCGGCTCCAGCAGCTGCAGGTAGGAGGCGCCGCCGTCCCCGGTGTCGTTGATCTTCAGCATGGCCTCGCGGACGCCCTGCTCCTCGTTGACCTCGCTGTGGAACACCTCGAAGCCGTAGGTGGCGCGGTAGAACTCGACGGTCTTGTCCAGGTCGAAGCAGGCGATGCCGATGTGGTCGATGCGGGTCAGCACGGTGTCCTCCGGAAAGGGTGGGACGGCGAGGGATGGCACCCAGTGCAGCGCATCCCGGCGACCGGACGCCAGCGGGCCGCGCTGCGAGTCTGCTCACACGTTCCGGCCCGGTTCCGGCACGGTGTTCACTGGGGAGTGCCAGTAGTGCTGATCACATCGCCGCGCCGGTGACGCAGAGGTGACCGGTCAGTACATTGACGGCATCCCCATACCCTCTGGTCCGACGCGCGAAGGGGCTCGTCCATGACTACTTCTGTGATCGTCGCAGGTGCCCGCACCCCGATGGGACGGCTGCTCGGGTCGCTCAAGGGCTTCTCCGGCGCCGAGCTCGGCGGCTTCGCGATCAAGGCGGCACTGGAGCGGGCCGGCATCACCGGCGACCAGGTGCAGTACGTGATCATGGGCCAGGTGCTGCAGGCCGGTGCGGGCCAGATCCCGGCCCGGCAGGCGGCGGTCGCGGCGGGCATCCCGATGAACGTCCCGGCGCTGACGATCAACAAGGTCTGCCTCTCCGGGCTGGACGCGATCGCGCTGGCCGACCAGCTGATCCGGGCCGGCGAGTTCGACGTCGTGGTGGCCGGCGGCCAGGAGTCCATGACCAACGCCCCGCACCTGCTGCCGAAGTCCCGCGAGGGCTTCAAGTACGGCGCGATCGGGATGCTCGACTCGATGGCGCACGACGGCCTGACCGACGCCTACGAGAACATCCCGATGGGCGAGTCCACCGAGAAGCACAACACCCGCCTCGGCATCACCCGCGAGGTGCAGGACGCCATCGCCGCCGCCTCCCACCAGCGCGCCGCCAAGGCCCAGGCCGACGGCGTGTTCGAGGCCGAGATCGTCCCCGTCGCCATCCCGCAGCGCAAGGGCGACCCGGTGCTGTTCAGCCAGGACGAGGGCATCCGCGCCGACACCACCGTCGAGGGCCTGGCCAAGCTGCGCCCCGCCTTCAGCAAGGACGGCACCATCACCGCGGGCACCTCCTCGCAGATCTCCGACGGCGCCGCCGCCGTCGTGGTGATGAGCAAGGCCAAGGCCGAGGAGCTGGGCCTGAGCTGGATCGCCGAGATCGGCGCGCACGGCAACGTCGCGGGCCCGGACAACTCGCTGCAGTCGCAGCCGTCCAACGCGATCAAGCACGCGCTGGCCAAGGAGGGCCTGGAGGTCGGCGACCTCGACCTGATCGAGATCAACGAGGCGTTCGCCGCCGTCGCCCACCAGTCGATGAAGGACCTGGGCGTCAGCGACGAGATCGTCAACGTCAACGGCGGCGCGATCGCGCTCGGCCACCCGATCGGCATGTCCGGCGCCCGCGTGGTGCTGCACCTGGCGCTGGAGCTGCAGCGCCGCGGCGGCGGGGTCGGCGCGGCCGCGCTGTGCGGCGGCGGCGGCCAGGGCGACGCGCTGATCGTCAAGGTCCCCGCGCAGGGCTGAGCCGAACCCCAGGGACCCCCAGGACCCCCGCAGGGCCGCCCGCGCGGCCCGGCGGGGCGTCCGTCTTTCTGCTGCGAGGAGCGATTTCGATGGCCGATGTGGCGACGCTGGTCGACCAGGCCCGGCAGGGCCGTCCCCGGGCGGTGGCCCGACTGATCACGCTGGTGGAGAACGCCGCGCCCGAACTGCGCGAGGTGATGGCGGCGCTGGCCCCGTACAGCGGGCGGGCCTACACGGTGGGCCTGACCGGCTCGCCGGGGGTGGGCAAGTCGACCTCCACCTCGGCGCTGGTCAGCGCCTACCGCAGGCTCGGCAAGCGGGTCGGGGTGCTGGCGGTCGACCCGTCCTCGCCGTTCTCCGGCGGCGCGCTGCTCGGCGACCGGGTGCGGATGCAGGAGCACGCCACCGACCCGGAGGTGTTCATCCGCTCGATGGCCACCCGCGGCCACCTCGGCGGCCTGGCCTGGGCCGCGCCGCAGGCGCTGCGGGTGCTGGACGGGGCGGGCTGCGACGTGATCCTGGTGGAGACCGTCGGCGTCGGGCAGTCCGAGGTGGAGGTCGCCGCGCAGGCCGACACCGCGGTGGTGCTGCTGGCCCCCGGCATGGGCGACGGCATCCAGGCCGCGAAGGCGGGCATCCTGGAGATCGGCGACGTGTTCGTGGTCAACAAGGCCGACCGGGACGGCGCGGACGCCACCGCCCGCGAGCTCAACCACATGCTCGGCCTGGGGGAGTCCCGGCAGGCGGGCGACTGGCGGCCGCCGATCGTCAAGACCGTCGCGGCCCGCGGCGAGGGCGTGGACGAACTCGTCGAGGCGCTGGAGAAGCACCGCGGCTGGCTCGCCGAGACCGGCGAGCTCGACGCCCGCCGCCGCCGCCGGGCCGCCCAGGAGGTCGAGGCGATCACGCTGGCCGCGCTGCGCGCCCGGATCGGCGACCTGCGCGGCGACCGGCACCTGGACGCCCTGGCCGGACAGGTCGCCGCGGGCGAGCTCGACCCGTACGCGGCGGCGGACCGGCTGGTGGCCGAGCTGACCTCCTGAGGCCGCCGTCAGCCCCGGCCGCGGAGCCCGCGCAGGTGCTCGGCGATCGGGGCCAGGGCCGCGTACATCGCGTCCAGCTGCTCGTCGGTGAGCCGGTCGATGAAGTGCTCGCGGACGCTGCGGACGTGGTCCGGGGCGACCTGCTGCAGCGTCTGCCAGCCGTGCTCGGTGAGGTGCGCGTACAGGCCGCGGCGGTCGCCGGGGCACTCCTGGCGCAGCACCAGCCCGGCCGTCTCCATCCGGGTGATCTGGTGCGAGAGGCGGCTCTTGGACTGGAGGGTGGCGGTGGCCAGGTCGGTCATCCGCATCCGGCGCTCGGGCGACTCGGAGAGCACGACCAGGATCTCGTAGTCGTTGATGGCCAGGTTGTGGCTCTGCAGCTCCCGGCTCAGCTGGTGCTCGAGCAGCTTGCCGACCTCCAGGTGGGCGCGCCAGAAGCGCTGCTCGCGGGCGTCGAGCCACGGGGTCTCCGCCGCTCCCCGCGGGGAGGGGGAGACCTCGGGCGCTGCGGTCTCTGAGGTGTCCATGGGATCGAGTATAGCCGAAGTTGTTCAATGTTGTACGAATTCACAACCGCCGCCCCGGCCCGGCCCCCGGGGTGCGGACGAACTGCTCCGTGCTCGCACAACCGCCGCCCCGGACGGCCGAATTGAGCCAGTCATGTCCAATTCCCGGGTCGGAGTCGGACAGTGACACAGCGTTGGGCATAATCGCGCCCATGACGACCCGGAGTGCGCACTTCCATTCGATAGCCGACGGTATATACGCATGGCAGCCGCAGCAACGCGGTTGGGGCCTGGCCAACTGCGGCCTGGTCACCGACGGCGGCCGCGCCCTCTGGATCGACACCCCGTACGACCGCACCCTGGCCGGCGAGTTCCTGCAGCGCACCCGGACCGTCCTCGCCCCCGGCGCCGAGGTCGACCGGATCGTCGTCACCCACGCCAACGGCGACCACATGTGGGGCGCGGGCGTCCTCCCCGACGCCGAGGTGATCACCACCCGCGAGGCGCTGCACCACATCGCCTACGAGCCGACCCCCGAACAGCAGCACGCCCTGCTGCAGAGCCTCGACAAGGGCGGCGACACCGGCGCCTACCTGCACGAGCACTTCGGCTGCTTCAACTGGGCCGACACCCCGCCCGTCGTCCCCGACACCGTCTTCACCGGCGAGCTCGAACTGCGCGTCGGCAGCATCCCGGTGCAGGTCAGCAGCCTCCCGCCGGCCCACACCAGCGGCGACCTGATCGTCCACCTGCCCACCCGCTCCACCGTCTTCACCGGCGACGTCGTCTTCGGCTCCACCGCCGACCGCCCCGGCGACCACCCCGTGCACTGGGCCGGCCCGCTCGGCAACGTCATCGACGCCGTCGAGCGGCTGCTCGACACCGGCGCCGAGACGATCGTCCCCGGCCACGGCCCGCTGCTCACCCGCGCCGACCTGCGCGCCCACGCCGGGTACCTGCGCTACGTCCGCGACCGCGCGCACGCCCTGCACGCCGCCGGGAGCACCGCCGCCGAGGCCGCGCAGACCGTGATCGACGAGGCCCGCTACCCCGAACTCGGCCTCCCCGAGCGGCTGCTGGTCACCATCGGCACCGAGTACCGGCACCTCGACGGCACCGAGCCGCCCGCCATGCTGGAGGTCGTCGGCCGGATGGCCCACCTCGCCCGGCAGCGCGAGGCCCGCACCGCCTGACCCCAGCGCACCGTCCCCGCCGCGACGACTTCCCCCGAGGACCCCATGGCCGAGATCGTGCTCGCCCTGCTGGCCGGCGCCGCCCTGACCGCCGCACCCCTGCTGTGGTCCACCCGGCGCGCCGTCCGCACCGCCCGGGCCGCCACCCGGCGCGCCACCGAGGCCGACCACCGCGTCCAGGGCGCCGAGGTCCGGGCCCGGGCCGCCGAGACCCGGGCCCGCGAGAACGAGGAGCACGCCCGGGCCGCCGAGGCCCGGGCCCGCGCCGCCGACGCCCGGCACACCCTCGCCGAGGACCGGCTGGCCGCCGCCGTCCGCGAGTTCGCCCACCTCGCGCACGAACGCCTCCCCGCCGCCGCCACCGCGCTCACCCACCCCCGCACCCCCGTCCCCGGGCCGCTCGACACCACCGGCGGCAACGAGGAACTGCACCGCGCCCTGGACGCCGTCCTCGGCGCCGCCCTGCGCGCCGCGCTCGCCGAGCGCGAACGCACCGACGCCGCCGCCCGGGCCGCCCTGCGCGGCGCCGCCTCCAAGATCCAGGCCCTGCTGATCCAGGTCCGCTCCCTGCTGGAGGAGATCCAGCTCTCGGTCGACGACCCCCGGCTGCTCGCCCTCGACTTCCGCAACGAGCTCACCCTGCGCCGGGTGCAGTCCCTCGCCGTGCTCTCCGGCGCCTGGCCGGGCATGACCCGCGAGGACTCCCCGCTCGCCGAACTCTGCGTCGGCGCGCAGTCCCGGGTCGCCGGGTACGCCCGGATCGAGATCACCAACCACCTGCGCGAACCCCGGCTCGCGGTTGCCGCCCGGGCCGCCGAGCCCGTCGCCATCGCGCTCGCCGAGATCCTCGGCAACGCCACCGCCTACTCCCACCCCGAGACCCGGGTCGTGGTCGCCATCGAACAGGGCAGCTCCGGCGCCCTCGTGGTGGTCGACGACATGGGCGTCGGCATGGAGCCCGACCAGCTCGAACGGGCCGCCGAACTGCTCGACGGCCAGGCCGAGGTGCTGCTCACCGAGCTCGGCGACCCGCCGCAGGCCGGCTTCGCGGTGATCGGCCTGCTCTGCCGCCAGTTCGGCTTCGGCTGCCGGGTCGAACCCTCCCCGTACGGGGGCGTGCGGGCCATCCTGCGGCTGCCCGCCGACCTGCTCACCCTGACCGACCCGGCCGCCCCGCTCTCCGCCCTCGCCCCCCGGCCGATCACCCAGAGCACCCCGGTGTTCGACGCCGGCGACGCCCTGCCGACCCGCAAGCGCCGCACCCCCCGCGTCCCGCAGCAGGACGCACCGTCCCCCCTCCCCGCCCCGGCGGGCACCACCCCCGACCGGGCCCGCAGCGCGTGGTCGGCGCTCCAGTCCGGCACCGCCGCCGGACGCAGCGCCGCCGAACGCCCCGCGGGCCCCCAGGGACCCGCCGCACCCGAAGGAGTCGAAACCCCGTGACCGCCCAGCTCCGTCGCCACACCGAGGACCTCTCCTGGGTCCTCACCCCGCTGCTCGACCTGCCCGGCGTGCAGAACGCCGTCATCGCCACCGGCGACGGCCTGGTCACCGGCCACTCCGCCGACCTCGGCCGGGACGGCGCCGACCGGGTCGCCGCGATGACCGCCTCGCTGCACGCCGCCGCCCGCGCCTTCACCACCGCCTTCACCGGCGCCGAGCAGGTCGCCCTCACCCAGACCGTGGTCGAGTCCGCGCACGGCTACGCCGTGGTCACCCCCGCGGGCGAGAACTCCTCGCTGGCCGTCTTCGCCCTCCCCGGCGCCGACCTCGGCACCATCGCCTACCAGATGCAGGTCCAGGTCGCCGCGCTGGCCAGGGCGCTGGCCAGCCCCGCCCGGGAGGCGAGCCGCACATGACCACGCCCCCGCGCCGCCGCCTCGTCCCCGCCTACCTCGCCACCCACGGCCGCACCGCCGCCACGGGCGCGGGCACCCTGGACCGGCTCAGCGTGCTGCACGCCGCCGCCGACCTCCCGGCCGGACTCGGCGGCGAGCACCGCCAGTTATGGGAACTGGTCCGCCCCGGCGCCCTGACCCTCGCCGAGGCCGCCGCCCACCTCCGGCTGCCCGTCAGCGCCACCGTCTTCATCGCCGCCGACCTGGCCGAGCGCGGCGCGCTCTCCGTCCGCGCGCCCATCCCCTCCGCCCAGCCGGTCAACCGGGACCTCGCCGAAAGGCTCCTCAGTGGACTTCGCGCCCTCAAGTAGCAACGCCGCCCTGCTCGGCGACGGGCCCGCCGGGGCCCCGGCCTACCTGCCGCCGACCGACCCGGTCCTGATGAAGCTCATGGTCACCGGGCCGTTCGGGGTCGGCAAGACCACCCTCGTGCGCACCCTGTCGGAGATCCCGACCCTGCACACCGAGGAGACCATGACCGCGGCGAGCGTCCCGGTCGACGACATCAGCCGCACCCCCGGCAAGAGCGCCACCACCGTCGCCGTCGACTTCGGCCGACTCACCCTCGCCGACGGCGACTTCGTCCTCTACCTGTTCGGCACCCCCGGCCAGCGCCGCTTCCTGCCGCTCTGGGAGGACCTCGCCCGCGGCGCCCTCGGCGCGCTCGTCCTGGTCGACACCCGCAGCCTCGCCGACGCCTTCGACGCGATGGACCTGATCGAGGAGGCCGGACTGCCCTACGCCGTCGCCGTCAACCGCTTCCCCGACACCCCGCCGATCGCCCTCGACGCCGTCCGCGCCGCCCTCGACCTCGACCCCGCCACCCCGCTGGTCGAACTCGACGCCCGCGAACGCGGGGGCGGCGTCGACGCCCTGATCGCCCTCGCCGAACACGTCCTGGACCGCCTGCCCCAGGAGAGCGCCCCGTGACCGCCCCCGCCCCCCGCACCGCCCTCCACGGCCGCCAGTTCGCGGCCGACCCGCACGCCCACTACGCCCGGCTGCGCGACCGCGGACCGCTCGCCCCCGTCGAACTCGCCCCCGGCGTCGACGCCTGGCTGGTCACCGACTACCACGTCGCCCTCGAAGTCCTCCGCGACACCGACACCTGGACCCGCGACCCGCGCCGCTGGCAGGCCACCCAGCCCGCCGACTCCCCGCTCCTCCCGCTGTTCGGCTGGCGCCCCACCGCGCTCTTCTCCGACGGCCCCGCCCACACCCGCTACCGCCAGGTCATCACCGACAGCGTCGGCATCCTCGAACCCCACCTGCTGCAGCGCGACACCACCGCCGTCGCCGAACAGCTCATCGCCGAGTTCGCGGGCACCGGCAAGGCCGACCTGCTCGCCGAGTACGCCTACCGGCTGCCGCTGCTCATCCTCACCTCCTGGTACGGCGTCCCCGACCCGGACATCGACCGGATCAGCACCGCGATGAACCGCGCCTTCGAGACCTCCTCCGGCGCCGCCGCCGCGTACGCCGACCTGGTCGCCGTCATCACCGAACAGGTCGCCGACCGCCGCACCGCCCCCCAGCACGACCTGATCTCCGCCTTCCTCGGCCACCCCGCGCAGCTCGCCGACGACGAGGTCGTCCGGCACATCACCCTCACCCTGATGGCCGGGCACGAACCCACCGCCAACCTGATCGCGGGCGCGCTGCTGCGGATGCTCTCCGACGACCGGTACGCGGGCTCGCTGCACAGCGGTGCGATGACCGCGCACGACGCGGTCAACGAGGTGCTCTGGAACGACCCCCCGCTGTCCAACTTCTCCCCGCACTACGCCCGGCGCGAGATCGTCTTCCACGGCACCCCGCTCACCCCCGAGCAGCCCGTCCTGGTCTCCTACGCCTCCGCCAACGCCCAGGCGGCCCTCACCCCCGCCGAGAGCGAGTCCCTCGGCGGCTCCTACGCCCACCTCGCCTGGGGCGCCGGACCGCACCGCTGCCCGGCCCGCCAGCCGGCCGTCCTGATGGCCGTCACCGCCATCGAGTACCTCATCAGCCGCCTCACCGACCTCCGCCTCGCCGTCCCCACCGCGGACGTCCTCTGGCGCCCGGGGCCGATCCACCGGGCACTGGTCTCCCTCCCGGTCGAGTTCACCCCCGTGTGAGAGCGCCGGACGCGCACCGACAGGACGCGCACGGTCAGGACGCGCACCGACAGGGGCGCGGGGAACTGCGCGCAGCGGAGGAGCACGTCAGCAAGATCGCGAGACAGTGCAACTGGCTGTCCCACGTCGCGATCCTGCTGTGCGTGCTCGCTCGGCCGCGCAGTTCCCCGCGCCCCTGGTTGTGCCTTCTGTCGGCGGCTTCCGCCTACAGCCCGAAGCGGCGTCCGAGGTCGCCCAGGTTGCCCAGCCCCGTCATGCCGCCGCCGTGTTGCTGCTGCTGGTGCGGGACGCCCGCGCCCGGGATGCCCGGTTCCGCGCCGACGACGCCGACCGAGCGGTCGGCCATCAGGGTCTCGGAGGACTGCATCAGGACCTGCCCGGCCCCGATGAACTCGAACTGGTGCTCCTCGCCGCTGGCGCCGCCGATCCCGGTCAGGTGCCGCAGGCCGCCGATGACGCCGTGCAGGTAACCGTGGTCGTAGTGGTGGCAGGGCGCGGGGCAGTCGGCCCAGCCGACCAGGGCCTGCGGGTCGACCCGGATCGGGGGTTCGACGAAGTGCACGGGGCCGTTGGAGGCGGCGACGAACTTGCCGGTGCCGATCAGGGTGAGGAACCCGGGGATGATGGACTGCTTGAGCTGCAGGGTGGGTTCGAAGGCGAGCAGGTTGCCCGAGCGCACCGTCAGGTTGCCGTCCTCCAGGTCGTACGAGTTGAGGTCGTAGGCCCGGTCGGCGAGCAGCAGCTTGCCCCGCCCCTCGGCGACCACCCAGTCGGAGGCGTGCAGCGGGGAGTTGAAGTTCCGTTCGAGGAGCTGGTCGAGCGCGCCGCGGCCGATCCCGGAGAAGCGCATCTCGCCGTAGTAGGCGATCATCTTCCCCTTCTGCAGGTAGTACGCGCCGTTCAGGTCGACCGAGAAGCAGTACGGGTTGACGTTGTCGTTGTCGGGCAGCGTCCCGGCGTCCCAGACCTTGGGGCCGTCGCCGCCGGGCGGCTGGAACAGCGGGGCGCCGAACTGCCCGGCGGGGGCGGCCTGGTAGGGCGGGGCCTGCGGGGGGAGCGGCATCCCGGCCTGGGTGGCCTGGTGGGACTGCTCGTACTGCTGCTGGGAGTACCCGGGCGGGGGCTGCTGGCCGTACGGCTGCTGGCCGTAGGGGTTCTGCGGGGGGTAGGACATCAGAGCTTCACCTCGCTGGCCTGGACGTACACGGTGCCCTGCCCGGACAGTTCGAGCTGGAACGCCTCGCCGGAGCCGCGTCCGACCATGTCGCGCCAACCGAGGGCGCTGGAGAGCTTGTTGGTGACCTCGCCGCGGTGGGCGACGTACGCCTGCGGGTCGACGTGGACGGGCTGGCCGGGGAAGATCGGGAGCTCGATGACGCCGCCGTGGGCCATCACGGCGACCGCGCCGTGGCCGGTGAGCTTGGTGGTGAACAGGCCCTGCCCGGTGACCTGGCCGCGGACCACGCCCATCAGGCCGCCCTGCTGGCCCATGAACATGGTGGACTGCTGGAGGCTGCCCTCGAAGGCGAGCAGCCGGTCGGCCTCCACGTAGAGGGTGTCGCCGACCAGGTCGACCACGTGCACGTGGTGGCCGCCGTGGCCGAACATCACGGTGCCGTGGCCCTCGACGGTCATCAGCGGGGTGTCCTCGTTGGCGACCCGGCGGCCGATCATCGACATCACGCCGCCCTGGCCGCCCATCAGGTTGGGCTGGAAGGAGACCTCGCCGGTGTAGCCGAGCATCGCGCCGCGCTGGGAGAGGATCCGCTGCCCGGGCAGCACCTGGGCGGAGATCATCTTGTTGTTGATCCTGGTGAAGGCCATCAGACCTCGCCCCCCAGCGTCATCCGCTCGGAGGGCTGGACGTAGACCAGGCCCTCGCCGGTGAACTCGACCTGCATCGCCTCGCCGCCGCCCTCGCCGATCAGCGTGGTCCAGCCCGCGCCGGACTTGAGCGCCCGGTGCAGGTTGCCGGTGTGCGCGACGTAGGCGCCCGGGTCGACCCGCAGCGGCAGGCCCTGGGAGACCCGGAGGATCACCGCGGGGCCGTGCGAGGTGACCGCCGCCCAGCCCTGGCCCTCGACCTTGGTGGTGAACAGGCCGTTGCCGCTCGCCATGCCGTTGAGGCCGGTGAAGGAGGTGCCGGTGCGCAGGGACGCCTCGGTGCAGAGCAGGTTGTCGGATTCGACGAACAGCGTCTCGCCGTTCAGTCGGACGAGGTTGATCTCGGTGGCCTTGTCGGCGAAGTAGCAGGTGCCCTGCCCCTTCACCTCCATGACCTCCATGCGCTCGCCGGTGAGCCGGCGGGTGACCATGCCGCGCAGGCCGTCGCCGCCACCGGAGAGCTTCTTGAAGCCCATCTGCCCGGTGTAGGCGACCATCGAGCCGTTGCGTGCCTTGACGGTGTCCCCGGCGAGATCGACGGCGAGGACCTTTGACCCCTGGAGTCGGAACTGTGCCACGTCCGGGAATGTAGCGGCCTCCTCCCCGGGTGGGGGAGGGGGCCGGGGCACCTGGTACCCGTTCGGTACGAAACCCGTACATCGGACATACCGTCAGTCGGGCATACCGGACAAAAGGTCAGACCGTCTGCGGCAGCGCGCCCGCGGAGGCCTCCACCTCCAGCAGCGAGGCCGAGTGCCGCTCGGCCTCGAACGCGGCGCGGCCGCCGCGCAGGCCGAACAGGCGCTTGGAGAGCATGATCCAGAGCACCGCGGCGATGTTCAGCAGCAGGGTGCAGACCTTCAGGGCGCTGACGTGCTCGGTGAGCTCGTAGCCCTCCAGCGGCAGGAAGGCGGCGGTGGCGACCACGGTCAGGTACTCGGCCCAGCGGTGGCCCCACCACAGGCCGAAGGCCTCGACGATCTCGATCAGCGCGTACACCACCAGCGCGGCCGCCACGTACACCAGGGTGGAGTGCTTGTAGTCGAAGGTCTTGCGGATGGTGTCGACGATCGGCGAGTGCTCCAGGTCCCAGTGGAAGTGCTCGGTGACCGGCTTGAGGACGGTCAGGTTCTCGTCGAAGATCCGGCGCACCGCGTCCTGGCTGTTGGAGAACTTCCACACGCCCCAGGCGACGACCACGATCAGCAGGCCGCGCAGCAGCCGCTCGACGGCCAGGAAGCGCAGGATGAACAGGTCGCGCAGCGCCTTGCCGCGGGGCACCAGCGGCGCGTCCTGGGCGGGCCCGGAGCCGTGCGGCTCGCCGAGCGCGAAGTCGCCGCAGCGCAGGCAGCGCCAGGCGGTGCCGACCGCGGTGGCGGTGTGCAGGCGCGTCCGCAGCTCGGGCTCGTCGGGCGCGTAGGTGATGTGGCCGCGCTTGGCGCAGGTGTGGCGGTCCCAGTCCCGCTTCAGCATGGTGTGTCCCCCCGTGGGTCGGCGCGGTCCGACGGTCGGAGCCCGCGCAGCACAGCAGGATAGGGGGTCCCCGGTCGGTGCCGTTGTCGGGTCGGTGATAATGGGCCCGGCTTGTGCGTCCGTTCACAAGCCGGGCCGTCCACCGGCCCAGCCGTCCGCCGTGCCCCCGTGAGGAATCCCCGTGAAGAGCGTCGCCGCCGTCCACCGCCTGCGCCTGGTCTCCGGCCCCGAGGGGCTGTCCTTCATCCTGCTGCTGATCTGCGCGGTGCTGAAGCGCACCACCAGCTTCAACGCGGTGCCGGTGCTGGGCCCGATCCACGGCGTGCTGTTCATCCTGTACGTGGTGTTCCTGGTGCAGGCGCACCAGGCCCGCCGCTGGGAGCCCAAGCGCGGCTGGGTGCTGTTCGTGCTCTCGGTGCTGCCCACCGGCGGCTTCTTCGCCGAGCGGATGCTCGCCAAGGAGGAGCGCGGCGAGCCGGACGCCCCGGCGACCGCCACCGCCTGACCCGTCCGGAACGTGGTGCGCGGGGGGGGGGGGGGGGGGGGGGGGGGGGCCGGCGCCCCCCGGGGGGGGGGGGGGGGGGGGGGGGGGGGGGGGGGGCCCCCGGGGGGGGGGGGGGGGGGGGGGGGGGGGGGGGGGGGGGGGGGGGGGGGGGCGCCGGCCCCCCGGGCGCCCGCCCCGGCCGCCCCGGCCGGTAGGGGGGGGGGGGGGGGCGGGCCCTCTGGGGGGGCGCCCCGCCCGCCGCGGGCTTTCGTCAGCCGGTCGGCGTCAGTTGACGTTCACCGCGGTCCAGGTGGCCGCGACCGCGTTGTACTCGGCGGAGCCGGAGCCGTACAGGTCGGCGGCGGCGCTCAGGGTCGCGGTGCGGGCGCCCTTGTAGTTGGTGCTGGAGGTCATGTAGACGCTCAGCGCCCGGTACCAGATCTGCGCGGCCTTGGCCCGGCCGATGCCGGTCAGCGACGCGCCGTTGTAGGTCGGCGAGTTGTAGCTGACGCCGTTGATCGTCTTGGCGCCGCTGCCCTCGGCCAGCAGGTAGAAGAAGTGGTTGGCGACGCCCGAGGAGTAGTGGACGTCCTTGCTGCCGACGGTGGAGGACCAGTAGTCGGCGGACGCGCCGTCCTTGGACGGCTTGTCCATGTAGCGCAGCGGCGTGCCGTTGCCGTTGATGTCGATCAGCTCGCCGATCAGGTAGTCCGGGTTGTCCTTCGGCAGGTTGGCGTAGAACTCGACCAGGGTGCCGAAGATGTCGGAGGTGGCCTCGTTCAGGCCGCCGGACTCGCCCGAGTAGTTCAGGCCCGCGGTGTTGGAGGTCACACCGTGGCTCATCTCGTGGCCGGAGACGTCGAGCTCGGTCAGCGGGTGGGTGTTGGAGGCGCCGTCGCCGTAGGTCATGCAGAAGCAGCTGTCGTCCCAGAACGCGTTGACGTAGTTGCGCCCGTAGTGGACCCGGCTGTACGCGCCGACGCCGTCGCCGCGGATGCCCGCCCGGCCGAAGGTGTTCTTGTAGAAGTCCCAGGTGACGGCCGCGCCGTACTGGGCGTCGACGGCCGCGGACTCGCCGTTGGAGACCAGGCCGTTGCCCCAGGTGTTGGTGGACTTCGAGTAGAGGGTGCCCTTGCCCGAGGTCTTGTTGGCCAGCGTGGTGGTGTACTGGCCGCCGCGGGTGGCGTCCTTCAACTGGTACGCGCTGCCGGTGTAGGTGGTGGTCAGCGGGACGCTGCCGACGAACACGCCGTTGCCGGAGCCGGTCGCGTCGGCGGTCTGGATCTGCTCGTGGACGGAGAGCACCGCGCCGCTGTCGGCGTCGGTGACCAGCAGCTGGCGGCTGGGGGTGCCGTCCGCCCGGACGCCCTCCACGGTGGTGCGGTACGCCAGCCGCGGGGCGCCGTCGGCGGCCCAGATCACCAGCTGGGCGCTGCCGCTGGCGCCGGAGACCGAGGTGAGGGCGGCCTCGTCGGCGTCCTTGGTGATGCCGACGGTGGCCTGCACCGCGCCGGTCGCCTTGGCGGCGGCCTGGCCGGCCGTCAGCTTCGGGCTCAGCGAGGCGGGGGCCAGGCTGCCGGGCGTGGCCTTGTCGGTGGACTTCACCTTGCCGTTGGCGGCCTGGTGCACGACCAGGTCGCCGCCGAGCACCGGCAGCCCGTTGTAGGTGCGCTCGTAGCGGAAGTGGCGGGTGCCGTCGGCGTCGACGACGGCGTCCTTGACGACCAGCTTCTCCTGGGCGCCCAGGCCCAGTGCCTTGGCGGCGGCGGGCGCCTGGGCGGCGGCCAGGGCGAGCTGGTCGGCCCGGCCGAGGGAGGCCGGGTTGGGGGCGGCGTACGCCATGCCGGCGCTCACCTGGATCGCACCGGCCAGCAGGGCCGAGGCAGAGAGAACGGCTCCGACAGCGAGCTTTCGCTTCACGTACGGGTTCCTTCCGGATCAACCGCGGGTGTGCGGTCGCACCTCGCTCCGGGGCACCTGGGTCGGTGCCTGCTGGGGCGGAACGGGCGCTGACGTGCAGCTCCGTGCGGTCAGGCGACAGCAGCCGGTGGGGTGGGCCGGCGGTGTCGAACGGGGCTGGCCAGAAGCATGACGAGGCGGCGGCGGTCGGGAACAGCGGTTCGGTAACTATTGGCAAACTCTCGCCAACGGGGCGGCAACGGGGGGTCCGGGAAATCGGAGGTTTCGCTGCGAACCATGCCGTGCGGGCTGCGCAGAGGGCCAACTCCGGTGCAATCACTGAATATTGCCGGAATATGCACGGTAAAGGGCCGCCGCCGGGCCGCTCTCGTCTGTTTGGCGTGATCCCGCCAAGCGGGCGGCTTGTCCACCATCGTGGACACCTGCTACCCCCGTTCGCGCCCGCGGGTACGGTAAGGGGCGTGCCCAAGCCCCTCGCCCTCGACTTCGACCCGATCGCCCGCGCCGACGAGCACTGGACCCAGCGCTGGGGCAAGGTGCCGTCGATGGTGGCGATCACCTCGGTGATGCGCGCCCACCAGATCCTGCTCGCCCGGGTCGACGCGGTGGTCAAGCCCTACGGTCTCACCTTCGCCCGCTACGAGGCCCTGGTGCTGCTCACCTTCAGCCGCTCCGGCGAGCTCCCGCTCTCCAAGATCGGCGAGCGCCTGATGGTCCACCCCACCAGCGTCACCAACACCGTCGACCGCCTGGAGCGGGCCGGCCTGGTCACCCGCCGCCCCAACCCGCTCGACGGCCGCGGCGTCCTCGCCGCCATCACCGACCGCGGCCGCCAGGTCGTCGAGCAGGCCACCCGCGCCCTGGTCGCGATCGAGTTCGGACTGGACGGCTACGACGCCGACGCCTGCGCCGAGGTGTTCGAACTGCTCCGCCCGCTGCGGATCGCCGCCGGTGACTTCACGGTGCCCGCCGAGGAGGGCCCCGACCGGGACGACGCGTAGGGGCGGTTACCCTCGTCGGTATGAAGCAGAGTGTGCTGACCCGCTACCGCGCCATGGCCTACGTCACCGGCGTGCTCCTGATCCTGCTGACCCTCGGAGTGGTCGCCAAGTACGTCCTGGACGTCTCGGGTGCGGCGGGCTTCACCACCGCGGTCGGCATCGCGCACGGCTGGCTGTACGTGGTCTACCTGGTGTTCGCCTTCGACCTCGGGACGAAGGCCAAGTGGCCGATGGGCAAGCTCGCCTGGACGCTGCTGGCCGGGACCATCCCCACCGCCGTCTTCTTCGTCGAGCGCCGGGTGGTCCGCGAGGTCACCCCGCTGATCGCCGTGCCGGAACCCGTCGCCGCCTGACCGCGCCCGCACCAGCCGCTCTGCCGGGGCGCCCCTCCTGACGGGAGGGGCGCCCTTCGCGTGTCGGGGACCCGCCGTCGACAGGTAGTAGGACGTCCGAGTAAATTGCTAGGACATCCAAGTAGTTCTGCCGCCCCCACGAGGAGCGGCCGCACGGAGCGGGAGTCGGAGCCGATGGACGCCGAGCAGATCGAGGCCGGGCGGCAGCGCTGGCAGCAGCGGTACGACCGGGCGCGCAAGCGCGACGCGGACTTCACCACCCTCAGCGGCGAGGAGGTCGAGCCCGTCTACGGGCCGCCGCCCGGCCAGGACGTCGAGGGGTTCGAGCGGATCGGCTGGCCCGGCGAGTACCCCTACACCCGCGGCCTGCACCCCACCGGCTACCGCGGCCGGGCCTGGACCATCCGCCAGTTCGCGGGCTTCGGCAACGCCGAGCAGACCAACGAGCGCTACCGGATGATCCTGGAGGCGGGCGGCGGCGGCCTCTCGGTCGCCTTCGACATGCCGACCCTGATGGGCTACGACTCCGACGACCCCCGCTCGCTCGGCGAGGTCGGCCACTGCGGCGTCGCCATCGACTCCGCCGCCGACATGGAGGTGCTCTTCCGCGGCATCCCGCTCGGCGAGGTCACCACCTCGATGACGATCAGCGGCCCGGCCGTCCCGGTCTTCTGCATGTACCTGGTGGCCGCCGAGCGGCAGGGCGTCGACCCGGCCGTCCTCAACGGCACCCTGCAGACCGACATCTTCAAGGAGTACATCGCGCAGAAGGAGTGGCTCTTCGCCCCCGAGCCGCACCTGCGCCTGATCGGCGACCTGATGGAGCACTGCGCCGCGGGCATCCCCGCCTACAAGCCGCTCTCGGTCTCCGGCTACCACATCCGCGAGGCCGGGGCCACGGCCGCCCAGGAGCTCGCCTACACCCTCGCCGACGGCCTCGCCTACGTCGAGCTCGGCCTCTCCCGCGGCCTGGACGTCGACGTGTTCGCCCCCGGCCTGTCCTTCTTCTTCGACGCCCACCTCGACTTCTTCGAGGAGATCGCCAAGTTCCGCGCCGCCCGCCGGATCTGGGCCCGCTGGATGCGCGACCACTTCGGCGCGAGGACCGAGAAGGCGCAGTGGCTGCGCTTCCACACCCAGACCGCGGGCGTCTCGCTGACCGCCCAGCAGCCGTACAACAACGTGGTCCGCACCGCGGTGGAGGCGCTCTCCGCCGTCCTCGGCGGCACCAACTCGCTGCACACCAACGCCCTCGACGAGACCCTGGCCCTCCCCAGCGAGCAGGCCGCCGAGATCGCCCTGCGCACCCAGCAGGTGATCATGGAGGAGACCGGCGTCACCAACGTCGCCGACCCGCTCGGCGGCTCCTGGTACGTGGAGGCGCTCACCGACCGGATCGAGGCCCAGGTCGAGGAGATCTTCCAGCGGATCCTCGACAAGGGCAGCGCCGAGCACCCGATCGGCCCGATGACCTCCGGCATCCTGCGCGGCATCGAGGAGGGCTGGTTCACCGGCGAGATCGCCGAGGCCGCCTTCCGCTACCAGCAGGCGGTCGAGAAGGGCGACAAGCGGGTGGTCGGCGTCAACTGCCACCCCCGCAGCGTCACCCCCGAACTGGAGATCCTCCGGGTCAGCCACGAGGTCGAACGCGAGCAGGTCCGGGTGCTGGGCGAGCGCAAGGCGCGGCGCGACGAGGCCGCCGTCCGGGCCGGTCTGGACGAGATGCTCGCGGCGGCCCGCTCCGGCGCCAACATGATCGAGCCGATGCTCCGCGCCGTCCGGGCCGAGGCCACCCTCGGCGAGATCTGCCACGCGCTGCGCGACGAGTGGGGCACCTACCGGGAGAACGCCAGCTTCTAGCGCCGCCCCCGGCCACCGGGGCGGGCCGCGCCGCGTCCGCCCCGGTGGCCGGAACCGCCGTCCGGCCTGCCAGAGTTGGTACCTGCGGTGTCGATCCGACGGGGAAAGGGACGTGACGGATGGGCGGGGGAAGCCTTCTCGCGGAGCGCTTCGAGGAGCACCGGCCGCGGCTGCGGGCGGTGGCGTACCGGATGCTGGGCTCGCTGGGCGAGGCCGAGGACGTGGTGCAGGAGACCTGGCTGCGGCTGGACCGGCACGCCGAGGAGGTGGACAACCTGGGCGGCTGGCTGACCACGGTCGCCTCCCGGGTGTGCCTGAACGAGCTGCGCAGCCGTCAGCGGCGGCGCGAGGAGGAGCTGGACACCCGGGTGCCGGACCCGGTGCTGGCGGCGCCGGAGGAGGACGACCCGGAGGCGGTGGCGCTGCTGGGCGACCGGGTGGGCCTGGCGCTGCAGGTGGTGCTGGGCACGCTGGGCCCGGCGGAGCGGCTGGCGTTCGTGCTGCACGACCTGTTCGCCGTCCCGTTCGAGGACATCGCGCCGCTGCTGGAGAAGACCCCGGCGGCGGTGCGGCAGACGGTGAGCCGGGCGCGCAAGCGGGTGAAGGAGCGGGCCCCGGAGCCGGAGCGGGACCGGGCGGCGCAGCGGGCCGTGGTGGAGGCCTTCCTGGCGGCGTCCCGGGAGGGCGACTTCGAGGGCCTGGTCGCGGTGCTGGCCCCGGACGCGGTGCTGCGGGCGGACGGCGGGGCGGCGATGGCGCAGCTCAGCAAGGTGATCCGCGGCGGCACGGCGATCGCGTCCTCGGCGCAGGGCTTCCGGCACCTGGCGCCGTTCGCCCGCCCGGTGCTGGTGAACGGCACCTACGGCACGCTGACGGTGGTGGACGGCAAGCCGGTCTCGGTGATGTCGTTCACCGTGGTGGACGGCCGGGTGGCGCGGATCGACGTGCTCAGCGACCCGGACCGGCTGGCGGCGCTGGCGCTGCCCGCCTGAGCGCGGCTCAGCGCAGCAGGCCGGGGAAGGGCCCCAGCAGCAGGGTGGTGAAGCGGCGGATCCAGTCCGCGGTGACGGGTTCGCCGCTCACCAGCAGTCGGTGCTCGACGGTGCCCGCGATGGTGTCGAAGATGATCTCGACCTCCTCGGCGGCGTCGGCCGGGTCGCGGTCGGGGTCCATCTCGCCGCGGGCCTGGGCGTTGGCCCGGCCGAGCTCGACCAGCACCTTCTGCGGCTGGACGATCCGCTCGCGGATGCGGCGGCGCAGTTGCGGGTCGCGGGAGCCCTCGGCGAACAGGGCGAGCAGCGCGGCCTGGGTCTCGGGCAGGGTGAGCAGTTCGGCGAAGCGGGCGACCACGGCCTCGATGTCGGCCTGCAGGCTGCCGCGGTCGGCGCACTCCAGCTGGTCGAAGAGGCTGGCGATGGCGTCGACGACGAGTTCGCTCTTGGAGGGCCAGCGCCGGTAGAGGGTGGTCTTGGCGACCCCGGCCCGCTGGGCGACGTCGCCCATGGTGAGCCCGCCCCAGCCGAGTTCGGCCAGGGCCTCGCGGGTGGCGTCCAGGATGGCCTGGTCGGCGGCGGCGCTGCGGGGCCGGCCCTTGCCGCGGGCGGCCACGGCCCCGTCGGCCACGGCCGCGTCCGGCGGGGTCCGGTCGTCCGGCGGGTGCGGCTGCTCGGCGGGCTGCCTGGTGGTGGGGGCCACCGCGCCTCCAGATTGTTTACTCAGAAGTAACTTGGTGGTCCCACGGTAGCGACCGACCGCCCCGACCGGCACCCGCCGCGTACCGGAAAGTGGGACAGCTCACGCTCCGGGAGGGGGCGGGGGGCTTGCGGGGGGAGCCCGGGAGACAGATACGCTACGACCAGTAGCGAAAGAGCGACGACCGATCGCGCCCCGCCCTCTGGGATCGGGCGGGCGTGCGGCGCGGGTGGGGACCCGCGTCGAACGGTTCGGGCCCGGCCGGGGAGGCGGGAGCCCGCTCCGGTGTTTTCCGGCCGGATGGCGTCCGGCATCGGCTCCGGCGGGGGAGGATAGAGCCATGCAGTCACGGAATTCGCGTCTCAACAGCTCCGCCCTGCGCGGTGCGGTGGACCTGGCCGCGGTCAAGGCGGCCGGCGAGGCCGCCCAGAAGGCCGAGCAGACCCGGGCCGAGCGGGCCCGGCAGGCGGCGGCGGGCGAGGGCCCGGCGCTCGCGGACTACCCCCTGGTACTGGACGTCACCGAGGAGACCTTCGAGGTCGAGGTGGTCCAGCGCTCGGCCGAGGTCCCGGTGGTGGTGGACTTCTGGGCCGAGTGGTGCGGCCCGTGCAAGCAGCTCAGCCCGGTGCTGGAGCGGCTCGCCGAGGAGTACGCGGGCCGGATCGTGCTCGCCAAGATCGACGTGGACGCCAACCAGCTGATCGCCCAGCAGTTCGGCATCCAGGGCATCCCGGCCGTGATGGCGGTGGTGGCGGGCCAGTTGGTGCCGCTGTTCCAGGGCGCCGAGAACGAGGCCAACGTCCGCAAGATCCTGGACCAGCTGATCGCGGTGGCCGAGCAGCGCTTCGGCATCGTCGGCGGCGCGGCGGGCGGCGGCCAGGGCGCGGCGGCCGAGCCGCGCGTCCCGGCCGACCCGGCGCTGGAGGCGGCGCACGACGCGCTGGACCGGGGCGACCTGGCCGGCGCGGTGCGGGCCTACCAGAACGTGCTGAGCGACCGTCCCGGGCACGTCGAGGCCAAGCTGGGCCTGGCCCAGGCCCAGCTGCTGCAGCGGGTGGAGCAGCTCGACCCGCAGCAGGTGCGCGCCGAGGCGGCGGCCGACCCGAAGGACGTGCCGGCCCAACTGCGGGCGGCCGACCTGGACCTGGTCGGCGGGCACGTCGAGGACGCCTTCGGACGCCTGGTCGACACCGTGGCGCGGACGTTCGGCGACGACCGGGACGCGGCGCGGCTGCGGCTGCTGGAGCTGTTCGAGGTGATCGGCCCGGAGGACCCGCGCACCGTGGCGGCCCGCCAGGCGCTGGCCCGGGTGCTGTTCTGAGGCCGGGCCCCGGCGGCACCCGATGACACCGGCGGCACCTCGGGTGACCTGCGGTGTCGGCGGTGATTTGACGACTTTCGGGTGCCTTCGGGGCACGTTTACCAAATCTTGATAACACCCCTCCGTCGTCACCGGAAGTGACGACGGAGGGGTGTTTCGTCTGTGTTTCCCCGGGTTGAAATCGACCATGCATGTGGTTTCGGTCACCCTCCGTCGTCACGCCTTCGATTCCATGATCGCCCCCGTGCACTGTTGGATTACCCGTCAGTAACGGACCCCTTGTGTTCGGCCCTGGATTGGACCACGATCGGCGACGCCCGGTCCCTCGGCGACGAGGGGTCCCCACCGGGTGAGGGCAGGGGGGTAACCGCAGATCCCACGCGGCGGTTCCTGGCCTCACGACGGCCGCGCGGCCCGCGCGGTCGCACGGTTGTCGCTCGGGGGTGATCGTCGCTGCCGTCCCCACGGCCGCAGGCGCTCTCCGCTACCGAGGACGTAGCTCTCTCCCATCCCGGGCCGGACCACGTGCGGGACGCACCGGAACGGCCGGAGATGTACGTCCTAGAAGGAGGACACGCATGTCCCAGTCCTACGGCAAGACCCGCTGGAAGCGCTTCGCCCTGGTGATGGTGCCCAGCGTCGCGGCCACCGCCGCGATCGGCGTCTCACTGGCCAACTCCGCGCTGGCGGCCTCGTTCTCGGTCTCCGGCCAGCAGTTCAAGGTCACCGTCGAAGACCTGCAGGGCAAGAACTTCTCGCAGTTCGGCGGCGTCGACGTCGAGGCGAACGGCACCCCGCACCCGGTGGCCATCTCCGCCTTCGACAGCGCCACGCTGAAGAACCTGTGCCAGTCGGTCGTCACCGACCTCGGCCCGCTCGGCAAGTGGACCCTGGTCCTCAAGGCCGGCAACAGCACGGACCCGGACAAGCAGGTCAAGGCCCAGCAGCTGCTGATCGACCTCAACCAGCTGAACGCGGACGCCGAGTTCAAGAACATCAACATCGGCCAGGACGCGGCCACCCTCAAGGGCAGCGCGATCGACAAGCTCAAGGCCGACGGCGGCAAGGTGCCGACCGGTGCGCAGGGCTTCGCGCAGTCCGCCGAGACCGCGCACCTGACCGGCGTCCAGCAGACCGCCTGGGCCACCTCGGCGGGCACCTTCACGCTCAACGGCCTGAAGCTGAACATCAACCAGGGCTCCGGCGCCGGCGTCGAGTGCTACTAGTCCGCACCCGAGGGCCCCGCTGAGGGCCCGACGGCAGGACAACCACCGGGGGGGGGGGGGGGGGGGGGCCGCGCCCCCCCCCCCCCCCCCCCCCCCCCCCGGGGCGCGCCCGGGGCCGTCCGCATTCCCCCTCGGACCCACCATCGAGGAGTCGCACCATGTCCAGCGCAACCGTCGAGGCCTGGCCCGAGGGCCCGGCCGGTCTGGTCGGCCGCACCCGGCGCGGCTTCCGCACGTGGCGACGCACCCGGCCGTTCTGGGGCGGGCTGCTCGCGATGCTCGCGGGCGTGCCGATCCTGTACTTCCCGTACGCCCACCTGAGCCTGGGCGGGCTCACGGTGGCGATGTCCACCACCGCCGGGGCCGGTTCGCTGATCATCGGGGTGATGCTGATCGTGCTGGGCCTGACGGCCTGGTTCCAGCCCGCGGTGCGGATCTTCTGCGGCGTGGCGACCACCATCCTGGCCCTGATCTCCGTCCCGGTCTCCAACCTCGGCGGCTTCGGCATGGGCCTGCTCCCGGGCCTGGTCGCGGGCGGCCTGCTGGTCTCCTGGGCGCCCCTGCCGCCGCTGCCCGAGGCGGCCGAGCGGGCCGCGACGGTGCCGGACGAGGCGCCCACCGCCCAGTTGCCCGCGCAGGCCGCCGCCGAGCAGCCGCTGGAGTACGGCGCCGCCCCGCGGCCCGCGGCCGAGGAGGAGCAGCGGTGACCGGCTCCGAGCAGCCGGGCGTCCCCGGCCCGCGGCACGCGGTGCCCCGGGAGGGCGTCCGGGCCCGCCTGCGCGGGCGGGCGCTGGCGATCGCCGCGGTGCCGACCGCGCTGCTGATGGGCGCCGCCTACGCGCCGACGCTGGCGGCGGCCGCCGACCCGCAGGCCGGGAAGTGCGCCCCGGACACCGTGCTCGAGGAGACGCCCGTCCCGAAGAGCGAGGTCAAGGTGCAGCCGGACTCCTCGACGACCCGGACCGCGACCGCCGGGCAGGCCCCCGCGGGCAGCGCCGCCGCGGTGCCCGCCACCCTGGCCGGCACCGGCGCGGACACCGTGCGGTCCGCCGTCTACACCGTGCCGAAGGCGGGCGCGGCGACCGGCGGGGTGCAGCAGGCCGGGGTGATCGACGACCTGTGGAACGGCCTGTTCCACCCCGGCGCGAGCGCCTCGCCCTCGCCCTCACCCGCCGCGACGCCGTCCGCGGCCCCCACCACCACCGCCCCGAAGGCCCCCGCGGCCACCCCCGCCCCGTCCGCGTCCGGCGCCGCCCCGTCGGGCACCGCGGCGCCCGCCCGGACGCCCGCGCCCGGGGCCTCGGCGAGCACCCCCGCCCCGAAGGGCGGCAGCACCGCCAAGAGCACGCCGTCCCCCTCGGCCCCGGCCTCCGCGGACCCGAACTGCCTGGTCAGCACCCAGGGCCTGGCCGCGAAGGCGGCCCCGGCGGGCCACGTGGTGCCGGACCAGAACTGGGTGCTGCACTCGACCCGGCTGGCGCTGCACGGCTCGGTGTTCAACGGCGTCTACGACGTCACCACGGAGAGCGGCACCAAGCGGGTGCTGAAGTTCACCACCGACAGCGTCGACATCGAGAACCTCGACATGTCGACCATCCAGATCCCCGGCCTGACCTTCCACGTGAAGAGCCGCCAGGGCTCGACCTCGACCATGCGGCGCGGCCCGATCACGATGTACGTGGAGAGCCTGTCGGGCAACCTGGCCGCGGTCTACGGCCTGCCGATCCCGATCGACCTGGGCACCATCACGCTCACCCCGGACACCCTGCCGAAGTGGCTGTGGGACCTGCTGGGCGGGGTGCCGATCCCGCTGGACCTGACCCTGACGAACGCCAAGGCGGTGCAGGCGGGCCAGTTCGGCGGCGACCTGACCATCCCCGGCATGCGGCTGTTCAACGACAAGGAGCCGTACGACGGCTGACCGCCGCCGCCACGGAACGCCGCAGGGGCGGGACCCGGTCCTCGGGTCCCGCCCCTGCGGCTGTTCGGGCGTTCGGGCGTCGGTGCGGGGTGCTCAGCCGTCCGAGCGGGCGCCCAGGTGGTGGACCTGGACCATGTTGGTGGTGCCCGGGATGCCGACCGGCACGCCGGCCGTGACGATCACGGTGTCGCCCTCGGCGAGGCGGTTCATCTTCAGCAGCTCGCGGTCGACCTGCTCGACCATCTCGTCGGTGGTGGCCACCTGCTCCGAGACGTACGCCTCGACGCCCCAGCTCAGCGAGAGCTGGTTGCGGGTGGCGACGTCCGGGGTGAAGGCGATCACCGGGATCGGCGAGCGGTAGCGGGACAGGCGGCGGGCGGTGTCACCGGACTTGGTGAACGCGACCAGCGCCTTGCCGTCGAGGAAGTCGCCCAGCTCGCACGCGGCGCGGGCGACCGAGCCGCCCTGGGTGCGCGGCTTGCGGCCCGGGTTGAGCGGCTGGAGGCCCTGCGAGAGCAGCTCCTCCTCGGCCTTCTCGGCGATCCTGCTCATGGTCTTGACGGTCTCGACCGGGTACTTGCCGACGCTCGACTCGGCGGACAGCATGACCGCGTCCGCGCCGTCCAGGATGGCGTTGGCGACGTCGGAGACCTCGGCGCGGGTGGGGCGCGAGGCGTGGATCATCGACTCCATCATCTGGGTGGCGACGATGACCGGCTTGGCGTTGCGGCGGGCCAGGGTGACCAGCTGCTTCTGGACCAGCGGCACCTTCTCCAGCGGGTACTCGACCGCGAGGTCGCCGCGGGCCACCATGATCGCGTCGAAGGCGAGGACGATCTCCTCCATCGCCTCGACGGCCTGCGGCTTCTCGATCTTGGCGATGACCGGCACCCGGATGCCGACCTCGTCCATGACCTTGTGCACGTCGTCGATGTCCGCGGCGTTGCGGACGAAGGACAGCGCGACCATGTCGACGCCCAGCTGCAGGGCGAAGCGCAGGTCGTCTTTGTCCTTCTCGGAGAGCGCGGGGACGTTGACCGCCGCGCCGGGCAGGTTGATGCCCTTGTTGTTGGAGAGGACGCCGCCCTCGACCACGACGGTCTTCACCCGCGGGCCGTCGACGCTGACGACCTCCAGGGCGATGACGCCGTCGTTGATCAGGATCGGGTCGCCGGGCTTCACGTCGCCGGGCAGGCCCTTGTAGGTGGTGCCGCAGATGTGCTGGTCACCGGGGACGTCCTCGGTGGTGATGGTGAACGTGTCGCCGTTGTCAACGGTCACCGGGCCGTTGGCGAAGGTCGCCAGACGGATCTTGGGGCCCTGCAGGTCGGCCAGCACGCCGATGGTGCGGCCGGTGTCCGCCGAGACCTGGCGGACGCGGCGGTACCGGTCCTCGTGCTCGGCGTGGGAGCCGTGGCTCATGTTGAGGCGGGCGACGTTCATGCCCGCTTCGACGATGGCCTTCAGCTGTTCGTAGGAGTCCGTCGCAGGACCCAGGGTGCAGACAATTTTCGCTCGGCGCATATCCGTCAGTCTATCCGTTCGTGTTATCGGTGCATTCAGCTCGAATCGTCAGATATCGCCAACGAACATTCCGAGGGGTGGGATACTGACGGGTAGTCATCCCGCGCGGGGCCTACACCGCGTGGACCAGCGCGAACGTCTGCCGGGCGATCTCCAGCTCCTCGTCGGTCGGCACCACCGCGACGGCGACCCGCGAGTAGGACGGCGAGACCGTCCGCGCCTCCCGCGAGCGCACCGCGTTCAGTTCCGGATCGACCGAAATGCCCAGCTCCTCCAGGTTGGCACAGACCGCGGCCCGCACCTCGGCGGAGTTCTCCCCGACCCCCGCGGTGAACGCCACCGCGTCCACCCGTCCGAGCACCGCGTAGTAGCCGCCCAGGTAGCGCCGGATCCGGTGCACGTACGCGTCGAAGGCCAGCTTGGCGTCCTCCTCGCCCTCCTGGGCCCGGCGCACCACCTCGCGCATGTCGTTGTCCCCGCACAGGCCCAGCAGGCCGCTGCGCCGGTTCAGCAGGTCGTCGATCTCGTCGATGCTCATCCCGCCGACCCGGTGCAGGTGGAACACCAGGCCCGGGTCCGCGTCGCCCGAACGGGTGCCCATCACCAGGCCCTCCAGCGGGGTCAGGCCCATCGAGGTCTCCACGCACACCCCGCCCGCCACCGCGGAGGCCGAGGCGCCGTTGCCCAGGTGCAGCACGATCACGTTCAGCTCCGCCGGGTCCCGGCCGAGCAGCCGGGCGGTGGCCCGCGAGACGTACTGGTGCGAGGTGCCGTGGAAGCCGTAGCGGCGCACCCGGTGCTCGTCGGCGGTCCTCCGGTCGATCGCGTAGCGGGCCGCGTGCTCGGGCAGCGTGGCGTGGAACGCGGTGTCGAACACCGCGACCTGCGGCAAGTCCGGGCGCAGCTTCCGGGCCACCTCGATGCCGGTGATGTTGGCCGGGTTGTGCAGCGGCGCCACCGGGATCAGCCGGCGGATCTCGGCCAGCACCGCGTCGGTGACCAGCGTCGGCCGGGTGAAGCGCAGCCCGCCGTGCACCACCCGGTGGCCGATCGCCGCCAGCTCCGGCGAGTCCAGGCCCATCAGGTCCTTCGCCAGCTCCTCCGCGACCGCCTCCAGCGCCACGTCGTGCCCGCCGAAGCGCCGCACCGTCTCGCGCGGCTCCCCGGTCGGCGGCAGGTGCAGCAGCCGCCCGCTCGCCTCGCCGATCCGCTCCACCAGGCCGGACGCCAGCTTCGCGCCGTCCAGCATGTCGATCAGCTGGTACTTCACCGAGGACGACCCGGCGTTCAGCACCAGGACACGGGTACCGGTGGTCACTGCGCGCCTCCTGCGGCGGGGGACTCGTCGCCGGGCGCGGCCTCGGCGGGCTGGGACTGGATCGCGGTGATCGCCACGGTGTTCACGATGTCCTCCACCAGGGCGCCCCGGGACAGGTCGTTCACCGGCTTGTTCAGGCCCTGCAGCACCGGCCCGACCGCGACCGCCCCGGCCGAGCGCTGCACCGCCTTGTACGTGTTGTTGCCGGTGTTCAGGTCCGGGAAGACCAGCACGGTGGCCCGCCCGGCCACCGCCGACCCCGGCAGCTTGGTCGCCGCGACGCGCGCGTCCACCGCCGCGTCGTACTGGATCGGCCCCTCCACCAGCAGGTCCGGCCGCAGCTCGCGGACCAGCTCGGTCGCCTTGCGGACCTTGTCCACGTCCGCGCCCGAGCCCGAGGTGCCGGTCGAGTACGACAGCATCGCCACCCGCGGCTCCACCCCGAACTGGGCCGCCGTCTCCGCCGACTGGATCGCGATGTCGGCCAACTGCTGGGCGTCCGGGTCCGGGTTGACCGCGCAGTCGCCGTACACCAGCACCTTGTCGGCCAGGCACATGAAGAACACCGAGGAGACGATCGCCGCCCCCGGCGAGGTCTTGATCACCTCGAAGGCCGGGCGGATGGTCGCCGCCGTCGAGTGCACCGCGCCCGAGACCATGCCGTCCGCGATGCCCTCCTGCACCATCAGGGTGCCGAAGTACGAGACGTCGGCGACCACGTCCAGCGCCCGCTCCACCGTCATGCCCTTGTGCGCCCGGGCCTTCGCGTACAGCTCGGCGAACTGCTGGCGCAGCGGGCTGGCCGTCGGGTCGACGACCCGCACCTGGGCGCCCGCGTCGCCGGGCTGCGGGAACTCGATGCCCAGCGCGGCGACCTTGCGGTGCACCGCGTCCGGGTCGCCGAGCAGGGTCAGGTCGCAGATGTTGCGGCGCAGCAGCACCTCGGCGGCGCGCAGCACCCGGTCCTCGGTGCCCTCCGGCAGGACGATGTGGCGGCGGTCCGCGCGGGCCCGCTCCAGCAGCGCGTGCTCGAACATCATCGGGGTGACCCGCTCGGACCGGCTCAGCTCGATCCGGTTGGTCAACTCGGCGGTGTCCACGTGCAGTTCGAACAGGCCGAGGGCGATCTCGGCCTTCCGCGGGCTGTTCGGGCCGATCCGGCCCTCCAGGTGGGTGAGCGCCGCCGCGGTCAGCCAGGAGCCCTCCGACACCTCCGCCACCGGCGTCCCCGGGGCCAGCCGGGAGGCCAGCGCCATCACGTTCGGGCCCGGGTGCTGACCGAGGGTCAGCAGCACGCCCGCGATCGGCGGGGAGCTCGCCGCGTGCGCCGCCAGCGCCCCGATCACCAGGTCCGCCCGGTCGCCCGGGGTCACCACCAGCGCGCCCTCGGTCAGCGCGTCCAGGAAGGTCGGCAGCATCGCCCCGCCGAACACGAAGTTCCGCACGTCCCGGGAGAGCCCCGCCGCGTCGCCCAGCAGCACCGTCGCCCCGGTCGCCTCCACCAGCTGGGCCACCGTCGGCGCGGCCAGCGCGGGCTCCTCCGGGATCACGTACACCGGCACCGGCAGCTTCTCGGTCAGCGTCCGCTGCACCTGCTGCTTCGCCCCCGGCCGGACCCGGTTGGCCACCATCGCCAGGATCGAGCACCCCAGGTCCCGGTACGCCCGGTGCGCGTTGCGGACCTCCGCGACCACCGCCTGCGGGTCCTCGTGCCGCCCGCCGACCACCGGCAGCACGCCCGCCCCGAACTCGTTCGCCAGCCGGGCGTTGAACGCCAGCTCGTCCGGGATGTTGGTCTCCGAGAAGTCGGTGCCCAGCACCAGCACCGCCTGGCAGCGCCGCGCCAGCTGGTGGAAGCGGTCCACCAGCACCGAGACCAGCTCGTCCTGCCCGCGGGCCGCCTGCAGCGCCGCCGCCTCGTCGTACGTCAGCCCGTACAGCTCCGCCAGCGGCAGGTCCAGCCGGTACCTGCCGCGCAGCAGCTCCACCACGTGGTCGCTGCCCGCCTCGCCCCCGTCCGGCACGTGCACCAGCGGCCGGAACACGCCCACCCGGTCCACCTGACGGGTGAGCAGTTCCATGACCCCGAGTTCCACGGCCTGTCGGCCGTCCCCCCGGTCGATCCCGGTCACGTACACGCTGCGCGCCACGGTGGAGTTCTCCGTCCGGTCGTCCCAGGGCATTGGTCATACCGACCATACCGTCGTACAACACGGGGAACTCGCTGCGGCACTGCGGCTGCCGCCGCACGGGTCGGCGGCAGCCGTGGTGGAGCGCCCGGCGGGACTCAGCGGGCCGGGCGGAGCCAGACGGTGGCCAGCGGGGGGAGGACGAGCTCGGCCGAGCGCGGTTGGCCGTTCCACTCCTCCGGCTCGGACTTCACCGGGCTGGAGTTGGCCACGCCGCTGCCGCCGTACTGCTCGGCGTCGGTGTTCAGCGCCTCCTCCCACGCCTGCTCGGCGCCCTCCAGCCGGGGCAGGCCGATCCGGAAGCCGTGCCGGACGACCGGGGAGAAGTTGCAGACCGCGACCAGCGGGCTGCCGTCGGCCGCGAACCGGACGAAGGACAGCACGTTGTCCTCGGCCGCGCCGCCGTCCAGCCAGCTGAAACCGGCCGGGACGGTGTCCTGCTCGTACAGCGCGGGGGTCGCCCGGTAGACGCGGTTCAGGTCGCCGACCAGGCGCTGCACGCCGCGGTGGTCGCCGTGCGCGGGCCAGCCCTCGTCCAGCACCCACCACTGCGGGCCGTGCTCGTGGTCCCACTCCGCGCCCTGGGCGAACTCCTGCCCCATGAACAGGAGTTGCTTGCCGGGGTGGGCCCACATGAAGCCGAGGTAGGCGCGGTGGTTGGCGCGTTGCTGCCACCAGTCGCCGGGCATCTTGGAGACCAGTGCCTGCTTGCCGTGCACCACCTCGTCGTGCGAGATCGGCAGGACGTAGTTCTCCGAGTAGGCGTACACCATCGAGAAGGTGATCTCGTTGTGGTGGTACTTGCGGTGCACCGGCTCCTTGGAGATGTACACCAGCGAGTCGTGCATCCAGCCCATGTTCCACTTCAGGCCGAAGCCCAGGCCGCCGGTGTCGGTCGGCCGGGTCACGCCCTCCCAGGCGGTGGACTCCTCGGCCACCGTCAGCACGCCCGGGCAGCGGCGGTAGACGGTGGCGTTCATCTCCTGGAGGAAGGAGGCGGCGTCCCAGTTCTCGCGGCCGCCGTGCTGGTTGGGGGTCCAGGCGCCGTGTTCGCGGGAGTAGTCGAGGTAGAGCATGGAGGCGACGGCGTCCACGCGCAGGCCGTCGACGTGGAATTCCTCGCACCAGTAGACGGCGTTGGCGACGAGGAAGTTGCGGACTTCGGTGCGGCCGTAGTCGAACTCCAGGGTGCCCCAGTCGGGGTGTTCGGCGCGTAGCGGGTCGGCGGGCTCGTAGAGGGGTTCGCCGTCGAAGCGGGCCAGGGCGAAGTCGTCCTTGGGGAAGTGTGCGGGGACCCAGTCGACGATGACGCCGATGTTGTGCCGGTGGAGGGTGTCGACCAGGTGGCGGAAGTCGTCGGGGGTGCCGAGGCGGGCGGTGGGGGCGTAGAAGCCGGAGACCTGGTAGCCCCAGGAGCCGCCGAAGGGGTGTTCCATGACGGGCATGAACTCGACGTGGGTGAAGCCGAGTTCGTTCAGGTAGCCGGGCAGCACCTCGGCGATCTCCCGGTACGAGGTCAGCTCCGGGCGCCAGGAGGCGAGGTGCATCTCGTAGACCGACAGCGGGGCGCGGTGGTGCACGGTGCGGGCGCGGTGCTGCATCCACTCGGCGTCCTGCCACGCGTGGCGGGAGACGGTCACCAGCGAGGCGGTGTCGGGGGGGCACTGGGCGGCCCGGGCGAGCGGGTCGGCCTTCTCCAGGCGCTGTCCGTGGCGGGTGAGGATCTGGTACTTGTACTGCTCGCCCTCGCCGACGCCGGGCAGGAACACCTCCCACACGCCGGAGGAGCCCAGCGAGCGCATCGGGTGCGCGGTGCCGTCCCAGTGGTTGAACGAGCCGATCACCCGCACCCCGACCGCGTTCGGCGCCCACACCGCGAACGCCGTACCCTCCACCCCCTCCACCGTGCGCACGTGCGAGCCCAGCGCCCGCCACAGCTGCTCGTGGCGGCCCTCCCGGATCAGGTGCAGGTCCAGCTCGCCCAGCGTCGGCGCGAACCGGTAGCCGTCCTCCTGCACCAGCGGCTCACCACCCGGATACGTCACCCGCAGGGTGTAGCGCGGGAAGCGCTGCCCGGTCAGCAGGCCGGTGAACAGGCCGCCCTGCTGGTGGGTCAGCTCGGCCGGGCCCAGCTCGGTGTCCACCACCACGCGCTCCGCGAACGGCCGCAGCACCCGGATCGCGGTGCCCTCGGGCAGCTCGTGCGCGCCCAGCAGCGCGTGCGGGTCGTGGTGCGCGCCGGAGACCAGCCGGTCCACCTCGGCGGGCGGCAGCGGGGCCTCCGGCAGCCGCAGCGCGCCCCCGCCGGACTGCGGCCGCGCCGCGGCTGCCGGAGCGGCGCCCGCTGCCCCCGCCCGGGCGGCCGGCTTCGCCGCGGCGGCCTTCGCCGGGGCCTTCGCGGGGGCCTTCGCGGCGGACTTCGCAGCGGGCCGCCCGGGGGTGGCCTTGCTGCGCGGGCCGCTGCGGAACGTGGCCGGGACGGCCGGTTGGCGGTCGGCGGACGGGTCGAGCGGACCGAGCGGGCTCACGGCGGAATCCTCCAGGATCGGGGTGCCTTGCGCGGGGACGCGGGGGGAACTGGTGTGCGGGGGAGGGGGGTTGAAGGAGAGGGCGGGTGCGGGCCCCGCGGGTGGGCGGGGCAACGCGGTGCGCCCGGCCGTCCCCGCGGGGGCGGCCGGGCGCGGAGTCAGACGGTGTCGGCGAGGCGGTTGATCGCGGCGAGCGGGATCGGCAGCCAGCTCGGCCGGTGCCGGGCCTCGTACACCACCTCGTACACCGCCTTGTCGATCTCCAGCGCGCGCATCAGCTCCGGCGCCCCGGCCGGGTCGAGGCCGCCGCCCGCGGTGTAGCCCGCGCAGTACGCGGCCCGGTTGCGGGCGGCCCAGGCGGCGGCGAGCTGGGCGAGCTCCGGGTCCTGGCCGGGCGCGCCGGCCAGCAGGTGGGCGGCGGCGTAGTCGAAGGAGCGGAGCATCGCGGCGACGTCCCGCAGCGCGGGCTGCGGGAGGCGGCGCTCGGCCAGCGGCTTGGCGGGCTCGCCCTCGAAGTCCAGCAGCACCCAGCCCTGCGGGGTGCGCATCGCCTGGCCCAGGTGCAGGTCGCCGTGGATGCGCTGGACCTGCAGCCCGTCCAGGTGGGCCTCGGTGAGCTGCTGGAACGCGGCGCGCAGCGCCGGGCGGTAGCGCATCAGGCCGGGGACGGCGGTGACCGCGGAGTCCAGCCGGTCGGCCATCGCCCCGGCCAGTTCGGCCGTCCGGGCCCGGTCCAGCAGGGCGGTGGGCATGGTGCGGGCCAGCACCCGGTGCACCTCGGCGGTGGCCCGGCCCAGCCGGTGCGCCTCGATCGCGAAGTTGCCGGGCGAGGGGTCGCCCTTGAGCCGGGCGACCTGGTCGAGGGCCAGCTCCCAGCCGTCCTCGGCGTCCGGCAGGTAGCGCTGCAGCAGGCCCAGGGTGGCGGGTTCGGAGCGCTCCAGCCGGCACTCGAACCAGGCGGCGACCCGGGGGATGCGGGTCGAGCCGGCCCGGGACAGCGCCAGCGACAGCTCCAGGTCGGGGTTGGTGCCCGGGCTGATCCGGCGGAACAGCTTCAGGATGAACTCGGTGTCGTAGATCACCGAGGAGTTGGACTGCTCGGCGGTGGACGCCCGCCCCGGCAGGTTGCCCGGCAGGCCGGGGCCCGGTGTGCGGCGGAACGACAGCGAGCCGAACCGGTCGCCGGTGGCCAGGTGCTCCAGCAGCCGACCGGTCAGCTCGGGGTCGTGCACCGCGTCGTACAGCGTCGCGCCGTCGTAGGTGCCACCCTCCAGCCGTCCCAGCACCGCCATCGGGCCGACCGACGCGGGCTGCTCCGAGCGGATGCCCAGCAGCAACTGGTAGACGTCCCCCGGCCCGGCGGTGGCGCCGCCGTGCTCGACCCGCAGCAGCAGGTGCAGCAGGGCGGGGTCGCCGACCTGCAGCGGGGTGCCGACCACCGGGGTGAGCGCGGCGATCGGCCGGCCCTTGCCGGCGTACCAGCGCTGGGTGGGCAGCCACTCGGCGATCAGCGGCAGCGCCGCCTGGACCAGCTCGCTGACTCCGGCGGCGGTTCTCCGGACCCCCGGCGCGCGCGTGCCCACCTGCCCGGTGGCGGCGTCGGAGGGCTCACGGTGCACGTGGGCTTGAGAACGGGAGGGTTCGGACATGACTCCCTTTCCCCGGAAGCGGGCGGCTGCCCGACGAATCGTGGCCGGGCCCAGCAGTCTTCCGGATTTCGGCGGCGCGGCGGCGACGGCACGCGAGCAGCGGCTCGGTGTCACGCCTTCGTGTGGGTGGCCGTTGGGCTGTTCTCCGTACGCGGTGGTGCGAAGACCCCCGGGGGCGCACGAGGCTTCTCGCGCGCCCGCGGAGGGTGACGTCCCGTTCGGGGCCTGAGGGATCGTTACTTCGTGGACGTGCTGACGGCTCCGGCCGCTACCGTGACCCGGACGGCTTCGTCTGGGACTGGCGCAGCTGGAACCAGTAGAACCCGTGGCCGGCCAGCGTCAGCAGGTACGGCCACTCGCCGATGGTGGGGAAGCGCACGCCGCCGATCAGCTCGACCGGGTACCGCCCCCCGTACTGCCGCAGGTCCAGTTCGGTCGGCTGCGCGAACCGCGAGAAGTTGTTCACGCACATGACCAGGTCACCTTCGTACTCGCGCACGAAGGCCAGCACCGCGGGGTTGCTGGAGGGCAGCTCGGTGTAGCTGCCGAGGCCGAACGCGGGGTTGAGCTTGCGGATCTCGATCATGCGACGCGTCCAGTGCAGCAGCGAACTCGAACTGCTCTGCTGCGCCTCGACGTTGGTCACCTGATAGCCGTACACCGGATCCATGATGGGCGGCAGACTGAGCCTGCCCGGGTCGGCGGACGAGAAACCCGCATTGCGGTCCGGCGTCCACTGCATCGGGGTGCGGACGCCGTCCCGGTCGCCGAGCCAGATGTTGTCGCCCATGCCGATCTCGTCGCCGTAGTACAGCACCGGCGAGCCGGGCAGCGAGAGCAGCAGGGCGGTGAACAGTTCGACCTGGTTGCGGTCGTTCTCCAGCAGCGGGGACAGCCGGCGGCGGATGCCCACGTTGGCCCGCATCCGCGGGTCCTTCGCGTACTCCGCGTACATGTAGTCGCGCTCCTCGTCGGTGACCATCTCCAGGGTCAGCTCGTCGTGGTTGCGCAGGAAGATGCCCCACTGGCAGCCCGAGGGGATCTCCGGGGTCTTCGCCAGGATCTCGGAGACCGGGTAGCGGGACTCCCGGCGGACCGCCATGAAGATCCGCGGCATCACCGGGAAGTGGAACGCCATGTGGCACTCGTCGCCGCCGGAGCCGAAGTCGCCGAAGTAGTCGACCACGTCCTCCGGCCACTGGTTGGCCTCGGCCAGCAGCACGGTGTCCGGGTAGTTGGCGTCGATCTCCTTGCGGACCCGCTTCAGGAAGTCGTGGGTCTCCGGCAGGTTCTCGCAGTTGGTGCCCTCGCGGGCGTACAGGTACGGCACCGCGTCGAGGCGGAAGCCGTCGATGCCGAGGTCCAGCCAGAACTTCAGCGCGGCCATCACCTCCTCCTGCACCCGCGGGTTGTCGTAGTTCAGGTCCGGCTGGTGGCTGAAGAAGCGGTGCCAGTAGTACTGCTTGCGGACCGGATCGAAGGTCCAGTTGGAGGTCTCGGTGTCGACGAAGATGATCCGGGCGTCCGGGTACTGCTTGTCGTCGTCGGCCCACATGTAGAAGTCGCCGTACGGCCCGTCCGGGTCGCTGCGGGAGGCCTGGAACCACGCGTGCTGGTCGCTGGTGTGGTTCACCACGAAGTCGATGATCACCCGCATGCCGCGCAGGTGCGCCGCGTCCACGAACTCCACGAAGTCGGCCAGGTTGCCGAACTCGGGGAGCACCGACTGGTAGTCCGAGACGTCGTAACCGCCGTCCCGCAGGGGGGAGTTCATGAACGGGGGCAGCCAGAGGCAGTCCACACCCAGCCACTGGAGGTAGTCGAGCCGCGAGGTGAGCCCCTTGAGGTCACCGACGCCGTCGCCGTTGCTGTCCTGGAACGAGCGCACCAGCACTTCGTAGAAGACCGCGCGTTTGAACCACTCGGGGTCGCGGTCCCGGGCGGGGGTGTCGGCGAAGGTGTCGGGGACGGGCTCGTTGACTGTCACTGCGGGTTCCTCCGAACCGTGAGGAGGTGGGCCGGCCCGGAAGAGGGATCGAGCCGGACGTAGTTGTGACGGCCCCAGGCGTAGGTGGCGCCGGTCAGCTCGTCGTGCACCGTCAGCGGCCCCGGTACGTCGAGCGTCACCGTGGCCTCCTGGACATGGTGCGGGTCCAGGTTGACCACGCAGATCACGTGGTCCTCCAGGCCATCCTCGGTGACGGCGGTCTTGGAGAACGCGATGATCGCCTCGTTGTCGACGGGGTGGAAGCGCAGGTCCCGCAGCTGCTGCAGCGCGGGGTGTCGGCGGCGGAGCCGGTTGAGGGCGGTGAGCAGCGGGGCGAGGCTGTCCTGCCGGGTCCAGTCACGGGGGCGCAGCTCGTACTTCTCCGAGTGCAGGTACTCCTCCGAGCCGGGCGCCGCCGCCTCGTTCTCGAACAGCTCGAAGCCGGCGTACACGCCGTAGGTCGGCGCGAGCGTCGCCGCCAGCACGGCGCGCAGGGCGAACGCGGCGGGGCCGCCGTGCTGCAGGTGCTCGGGCAGGATGTCGGGGGTGTTGGCGAAGAAGTTGGGCCGCATGTAGGCGGCGGCCTCGCCGGTGAGTTCGGTGAGGTACTCGGTGAGTTCGGTCTTGGTGGTGCGCCAGGTGAAGTACGTGTAGGACTGGTGGAAGCCGATCTTGCCCAGGGTGTGCATCATCGCGGGGCGGGTGAAGGCCTCGGCGAGGAAGAGCACGTCCGGGTCGGTGCGGGCGATGTCGGCGAGCACCTTCTCCCAGAAGTTCACCGGCTTGGTGTGGGGGTTGTCGACGCGGAAGATCCGCACTCCGCGGGCCATCCAGAAGCGCAGGATCCGTACCGTCTCGCGGACGATCCCGTCGAAGTCCTGGTCGAAGTTGACGGGGTAGATGTCCTGGTACTTCTTGGGCGGGTTCTCGGCGTAGGCGATGGTGCCGTCCGCGCGGTGGCTGAACCACTCGGGGTGCTTGTGCACCCAGGGGTGGTCCGGTGAGCACTGGAGGGCGAAGTCGAGGGCGATCTCCAGGCCCAGTGCGGTGGCTTCGGCGACGAAGTGGTCGAAGTCCTCGATGGTGCCCAGGTCCGGGTGGACGGCGTCGTGGCCGCCTTCGGGGGAGCCGATCGCCCAGGGCGAGCCGACGTCGTGCGGACCGGCCGTCAGCGCGTTGTCCGGGCCCTTGCGGTGGGCCCGGCCGATCGGGTGGATCGGCGGCAGGTACACCACGTCGAAGCCCATCGCGGCCACCGCGGGCAGGCGTTCGGCGGCCGTGCGGAAGGTGCCCGAGACCGGCGGCTCGACGCCGGTGGGGTCGACCACCGCGCCCTCCGAGCGCGGGAAGAACTCGTACCAGGAGCCGAACAGCGCCCGCTTGCGGTCCACCTGGAGCGGCTGCGGGCGGGTCGCCGAGACCAGTTCGCGCAGCGGGTGGCGGGCCAGAAGCGCCGTCACCTCCGGGTCCAGCGCCGCCGCGTAGCGGCTCAGCGGCGGCAGGCCGGTGTCGCGCAGCGCGTCCACCGCCGCCAGCACCTGGGCCCGGCCGTCCTTCTTCGGCACCCCGGCGGCGGCGCGCTCCAGCAGTTGCGCGCCCTCCTCCAGCACCAGCGCGGTGTCGATCCCGGCCGGGAGCTTCACCGCCGCGTGCTTCTTCCAGGTCGCCACCGGGTCGGACCACGCCTCCACCAGGTACGACCAGCGGCCCGGCGCGGTCGGCGTGACGTGCGCGCCCCAGCGGTCGCTGCCCTCGGACAGCTCGCGCATCGGCGTCCACGGGCCGGAGCGGCCGCGCGGATCGCGCAGCACCACGTTGGCGCCGACCGCGTCGTGGCCCTCGCGGAACACCGTCGCGGAGACCAGGAAGCGCTCCCCCTCCACGGCCTTGGCCGGGCGCCGACCGGCGTCGACGAGCGGGGTCACGTCAAGCACGGGGATGCGGCCGATCACGGTGTCGCTCTCTGTCGTCTTGCGGGTGGGGCGGGCGGCGGCGCGCTTGGCGGCCGGGCGCGCGGAGGTCGCGGGGGGTTCGGCGGTCGCGGCGGCGGTCTTCCGCGCCGGTCTGCGGGCGGCGGGCCGCGCGGCGGCCTCCACGGCCGCGGCGGCGTCGGTGGCCGGGGAGGCGCCGGTGGTCGGGGTGGTGGACCTGACGGTGGTGGTCCGCTTCGCGGCGGCCTTGCGGGGGGTGCCCGCGGCGCGTTTCACGGCCGGGTCGGCGGCCTTCCGGCGGGCCGCGCCGGTGCGCGGGGCCGGTACCGGCGGTTCGCCGGCCGACGGGGCCTCCGCCTGGGTGTCTGGTGCGTCGTCCGTCGGCACCGTGGACTGGTCCCGCGTGTCGCCGTGCATGCCAATGCTCCTGCCCGAGATCGGCGGCAGCTCCCGAGGCAGCGGCGCCGAGGGAGTACCGGGAGGACTACTTGGGTGAGGAAGGACGTGCGGCCGGAGCCTGCCCGTGCCGACGGCCCCGGCAACCCCGCCCAACCGGTCGCGGCCGCGCGCCGGGTCGGACGCACGTGTCCCGGCGCGCGTCGCTCGGTGCACGCCCCCCACGTGACCCAATCCACCGGAAAACGACCGGGCAGGGAACAAGGACACGCGAAGACGCGGCGACTAGGGCCGAATGGGCTAAGGAAAGTGAGGGTTCGTCGAACAGGGCATGCAGCAGCCGAGGCAGCAGGGGGCGACCACCCGATCGCGCACCAGCGGCACTCACGACCTTGTTGCATCCTCGCACCACCGGCAAGGGCTACGTGTCGGTAGGCGCGCGGTTTCAGCCGGTATGCCACGGCAAAACGGACACTCGAAACCCTCCCGTCCTCAGAAGTTCACACCTGACGGCGCGACTTTTCCCAGCGTGCGCCCCCTGCGCGCCCCGATTTGCCACCACGCGCCGAGAACGATCTGAACACTGCTCCGAACGGGTGTGCCGCCCGCCAGTTGACGCCCCTTCAGGCGTACGGTCGGGGCTACGCTCCATGGCGTGAAGGCAATCCGCAGGTTCACCGTCCGCACCGTCCTGCCCGAACAGTTGCAGCCGCTGCACGAGCTCGCGCTGAACCTCCGATGGTCCTGGCACCCCGAGACGAGGGAGCTGTTCCGCTCCGTCGACCCGGACGTCTGGGCCGCCGTCGGAGAGGACCCGGTCCGACTGCTCGGCGAAGTCCCCGCGACCAGGCTCGCCGCGCTCGCCGCGGACCGGCGCTTCCTGCGCCGCCTCGGCGACCTCTCCGACGAACTGCGCGACTACCTCACCGGCCCGCGCTGGTACCAGGGGGCGAGCGACCCCGCCGACCCCGACGGCGCCCTGCCCGCCGCCATCGCCTACTTCTCGCCCGAGTACGGCATCGCCGCCGCCCTCCCGCAGTACTCCGGCGGCCTCGGCATCCTGGCCGGCGACCACCTCAAGGCCGCCTCCGACCTCGGCGTCCCGATCATCGGCGTCGGCCTGTTCTACCGGCACGGCTACTTCCGGCAGTCCCTCGACCGGGACGGCTGGCAGCAGGAGCGCTACCCGCTGCTCGACCCCGACGCGCTCGCCGTCACCCTGCTCCGCGAGGAGGACGGCACCCCCTGCCGGATCGACCTCGCCCTCCCCGGCGGCCGCACCCTCGCCGCCCAGGTCTGGCGCGCCCAGGTCGGCCGCGTCCCGCTGCTGCTGCTCGACTCCGACGTCGAGGCCAACGGCCCGGCCGAGCGCGACGTCACCGACCGCCTCTACGGCGGCGGCAGCGAGCACCGGCTGATGCAGGAGATACTGCTGGGCATCGGCGGCGTCCGCGCCGTCCGCACCTACTGCCGGCTCACCGGGCACCCGGCGCCCGAGGTCTTCCACACCAACGAGGGCCACGCCGGCTTCCTCGGCCTGGAACGGATCGGCGAACTCGTCACCGCCCACCCCGGGCTCGGCTTCGCCGACGCCCTGGAGGCCGTCCGGGCCGGCACCGTGTTCACCACCCACACGCCCGTCCCGGCCGGGATCGACCGCTTCGACCGGGAGCTGGTCGCCCGGCACTTCGGCGGCGACGCGGCGCTGCCCGGCGTCCCCGTCGAGCAGGTGCTCGCGCTCGGCGCGGAGAGCTGGAGCGGCGGCGACCCCAAGCTGTTCAACATGGCCGCGATGGGCCTGCGGCTGGCCCAGCGCGCCAACGGCGTCTCCACCCTGCACGGGGCCGTCAGCCGGGAGATGTTCCGCGGCCTGTGGCCCGGCTTCGACGCGCCCGAGGTCCCGATCACCTCGATCACCAACGGCGTGCACGCCCCCACCTGGATCGACCCCGCCGTCGTCCGGCTCGGCGCCACCGAGATCGGCCAGGAGCGCGCCGAGAACGCGATGGCCGTCGGCACCGCGGGCCAGTGGACCGGCCTGGAGCGGATCGGCAACGCCGAGGTCTGGGAGCTGCGCCGCGCGCTGCGCAGCCAGCTGGTCGAGGAGGCCCGCGGCCGACTGCGCGCCTCCTGGCGCCAACGCGGCGCCGGGGAGGCCGAGTTGGGCTGGACGGACACCGTCCTCGACCCCGACGTGCTGACCATCGGCTTCGCCCGCCGCGTCCCCTCGTACAAGCGGCTGACGCTGATGTTGCGCAACCCGGCCCGGCTGCGCGCGCTGCTGCTGCACCCCGAGCGGCCGGTGCAGATCGTCATCGCGGGCAAGGCGCACCCCGCCGACGACGGCGGGAAGCGGCTGATCCAGAAGCTGGTCGCCTTCGCCGACGACCCCGCGGTGCGGCACCGGATCGTCTTCCTGCCGGACTACGACATGGCGATGGCCAAGACGCTCTACCCCGGCTGCGACGTCTGGCTGAACAACCCGCTGCGCCCGCTGGAGGCCTGCGGCACCTCCGGGATGAAGGCCGCGCTGAACGGCTGCCTCAACCTGTCGATCCTCGACGGGTGGTGGGACGAGTGGTACGACGGCCAGAACGGCTGGGCCATCCCCACCGCCGACGGCAGCACCGGCGAGGGCGTCCTCGACCCGGAGAGCAAGGAGGCCGAGCGGCGCGACGACATCGAGGCCGCCGCGCTCTACGACCTGATCGAGCACCAGGTCGCCGCCCGGTTCTACGACCGCGGCGCGGACGGCCTCCCGCACCGGTGGATCTCCATGGTCCGGCACACCCTGGTCACCCTGGGCCCGAAGGTGCTGGCCGGGCGGATGGTCCGCGAGTACGTCGAGCGGCTGTACGCCCCCGCCGCCGCGGCCGAGCGGCGGCTGGCCGGACCGGACGGCGACTACGCGGCCGCGCGGGCCCTGGCGGGCTGGAAGGCGGGCGTCCGGGAGGCCTGGTCCGGGGTGCGGGTCGAGCACGTGGAGGCCGACGGCGCGGGCGAGGCCCAGGAGCTCGGCGCGACCCTCGCGCTGCGCGTCCTGGTCAACCTCGGACGGCTGCGGCCCGAGGACGTCGAGGTGCAGGTCGTCTCCGGCCGGGTCGACGAGAGCGACCGGATCTCCGAGGCCACCACCCTCGCGCTCAAGCCCGCGGGCGGCGGCACCGACCTCGACGGCCGGATCCGCTACGAGGGCCACCTCGAACTCTCCCGCACCGGCCCCTTCGGCTACACCGTCCGCGTGCTGCCCACCCACCCGAGGCTGGCCTCGGTCGCCGAGATGGGCCTGCTGGCCGCCCCGGTGGAGACCGGCGGGATGGACGCGGGCGTGCTCAGGTAGCCGTCCGGCACCGCGCGGCGGGGCCCGGGGCGACACGCCGCCCCGGGCCCCGCCGTCATGCCGTCACGCCGTGCGCCAGGTGTGCCAGAGGTCGGCGTACGGGCCCGGCTCGGCCAGCAGGTCCTGGTGGGAGCCCAGGGCGGTCAGGCGGCCCCGGTCGAGGACGGCCACCCGGTCGGCGTCGTGGGCGGTGTGCAGGCGGTGCGCGATGGCGATCACGGTGCGGCCGGTGAGGGCGGCGGCCAGCGCCCGCTCGGTGCGGCGGGCGGTGCCGGGGTCGAGCAGGGCGGTGGCCTCGTCCAGGACGAGGGTGTGCGGGTCGGCGAGGATGACCCGGGCCAGGGCGAGCTGCTGGGCCCGGGCGCCGTCCAGGCGGGTCGCGGCCGGGCCCAGGTCGGTGTCCAGCCCTTCGGGGAGGTCGTGCTCCCAGCCGACCGCGTCCAGTGCGGCGGTCAGCGCGGCGTCCTCGGCCCCGGGGGCGGCGATCCGCAGGTTGTCGCGCAGGGTGCCCAGGAAGACGTGGTGCTCCTGGGTGACCAGGACGACCTGGCGGCGCAGCCGCTCCGGCGCGAGGCCGGCCAGCGGGACGCCGCCGACCGTGACGCTGCCGGTGCGCGGGCGCTCGACGCCCGCCAGCAGGCGGCCGAGGGTGGTCTTGCCGGAGCCGGAGGGGCCGACCACGGCGAGGCGCTCGCCCGGGGTCAGGTCGAGGTCCAGGCCGTGCAGGACGTCCGGCCCGTCCGGGTAGGCGTAGCGGACGCCGCTGACCCGGATCCGGTCGTCGGCGGGCTCGTGCGCGGGGGCGGCGGCCGGGTCGCCGCCCTGCGCGGGGACGGGCGCGGGCGCCGGGGCCAGGCCCTCGACCCGGGCGTACGCGGCGGTGCTGTTCTGCAGGCCCTCCAGCAGGATGACCACGGTGTCCAGCGGGTCCACGACGCGCTGCAGGTACAGCGCGGTGGCGACGGCGGCGCCCGGGGTGACGGTGCCGTGGGCGACCAGGACGGCGCCCAGCGGGAGGACCAGCACGGCCGGGACGGTGTACGAGAGGTTGACGGCGGCGAAGAACCGCAGCCGCAGGTACAGGGTGCGCGTCCGGGCCCGGTGCGCCTCGGCGACGGCCGCCCGTCCGGCGGCCAGGCGCCGCGGGCCCAGGCCGAGGGCGTCCACCGTGCGGGCGCCGTGCGCGGTCGCGGAGAGGGTCTCGGCCAGGCCCGCGGTCGCGGCCCGGTCGGCGAGGTAGGCCGGGCGGGAGCGGCGCAGGTACCAGCGGGAGGCGAGAGCGATGCCGAGGACGCCGAGCAGGCCGCAGCCGCCCAGCAGCGGGCTGACGGTGAGGATCGCGCCGAGGATGAACAGGATCTGCGCGCAGGCGACCAGCAGTTCGGGCGCGGCGTCCCGCAGGGTGTCGCCGACGGCGGTGGCGTCGGCGGTGCCGCGGGAGGTGAGGTCGCCGGTGCCCGCGCGCTCGGCGGTGCCCGCGGGCAGGGCGAGGACCCGGTCGAGCAGCTGCTCGCGGACCTTCGCGGCGCAGCGCTCGCCGAACCGGTGCGCCAGGTAGCGGGCCTGGCGGCTGAGCAGGATCTGGGTCAGGGCGCAGCCGAGCAGCAGCAGGCCGATCCGGTCGACGTCGCCGGTGGTGGCCCCGGTGCGGACCCGGTCGACGATCCGGCCCAGCAGCCAGGGCCCGGCCAGGCCGAGCAGGGCGGCCGCGGCGTTGAGGGCCAGCACGGCGGCGAAGGCCCGGCCGTCGGAGCGGACCAGGGCGGTGGCGGCCCGCCGGACCTGGCGGGAGGAGGCGATCGGCAGGGTGCTCAACTGGCTTCCTCGGCGGGGGTCTCGGGGCGGGCGGCGGTGCCGGCGGCGGGCTCGGGGCGGGAGCCGGTGTCGCGGGTGACCAAGGCGCGGTAGCCGGGCTGGGTGCGGAGCAGTTCGCGGTGGGCGCCGGTGGCGGCGACCTTGCCGTCGACCAGGTAGTGCACGGTGTCGGCGCGGTCGAGCAGCAGCGGGGAGGTGGAGGTGAGCAGGGTGGTCCGGCCGGCGCGGGCGGCGCGCAGCCCGGCGGCCATCGCGGCCTCGGTGTGGGCGTCGACCGCGGAGGTCGGTTCGACGGCCAGCAGCACCTCCGGATCGGCGGTCAACGCGCGGGCCAGGCGCAGGCGTTGGCGCTGGCCGCCGGAGAGGTTGCGGCCGTCGGCGGCGAGCGGGGCGTCCAGGCCGCCGGGCAGGGCATCGTGGACGTCGCGGGCGGCGGCGGCGTCGATCGCGGCGAGCAGGGCGTCGTCACCGGCCCCGGTGCGGCCGCGGACGGTCTCGCGCAGGGTGCCCGCGAACAGGGCGGCCTCGTTCTCGGCCAGGGTGATCCGGTCGCGGACGGCGGTCAGCGGCAGGTCGGTGAGCGGGGTGCCGCCCCACTCGGCGGCGGTGCCGGGGGTGAGCCGGGCGAGCCGTTCGGCGACGGCGGCGCTCTCGGCCGGGCGGGCGCAGGCGAGCACGTTCAGGGTGCCGGGGGCCAGCCGGACGCCGGACTCGGGGTCGGCCAACTCGCTCTGGCCGGAAGGCGGTTCGGTGGTGCCGAGGTCGGGGTCGGGGGCGAGCGAGAGGAAGGCGACCACCCGGCGGGCGCTCACCAGGGCGCGGCCGATCTCCTGGGTGTTCTCCAACAGGAAGTAGACCGGGACGATCAGCACCGCGGTGTACCCGAAGACCGCGGCGAGCTGTCCGGGGGTCAGCTCACCGGCGACGGCGAGCCGGGCGCCGAGCCAGGTCACGGCGGCCAGCAGCAGCACGGGCAGGCCGGTGCCGAGGGCCTGGATCCAGCTGGTGACGGCGCCGACCCGGTAGCCCGCGGCGCGCAGCCGCCGGGAGTCGTCCCGGTAGCGGGCCGCGTACGCGTCCTTGCCGCCGAGGCCGTTCAGCACCCGCAGGCCGCCCGCCAGGTCCTCGAAGCGGGCGGTCAGCCGGGCCTGGTGGTCGCGGTAGGCGTCCTCGACGTGCTGCTGGCGGGAGAGCAGCGGCCGCAGTGTCAGGCCGAGCAGCGGCAGGCCGAGCAGGACGACCAGGGCCAGCAGCGGGGAGAGCGCGAACAGCAGCACGGCGATCGCCAGGTAGCAGACCGCCGCGCCGACGCCCGGCCCGACGAAGGTCAGCGCCATGGACATCCGGACCACGTCGGAGATGCCGATGGTGACCACCTCGCCCGCGGTCACCTGCCGGGGCAGCGCCGCGCCCAGGCGGGTGCTGTGCCGCAGCACCACGGCGACGGTGCGGAAGGTGGCGTCGTTGCGGACCAGCGTCATGGTGCGGTGCCGGCCCCAGGCGAGTGCGGCGCCGAGCACGCCGAAGCCGAGCATCGCGGCGGCCCAGCCGAGGACCGGGCCGGCGCGGCCGACGCGCAGCCCGTCGTCGACGGCGCGGGAGAGCAGGTAGGGCTGGACGGTCAGGCCGAGCATCCAGGCGGTGCCGAAGAAGGTGCCGGCCAGCGAGCGGCGCAGCTGGCTGGTGGCCAGCCAGGCCAGGTAGCGCAGCGGGCTGCGGACGTCTGGTTCGCCGGGGTCGCCGGCCGTCGGATCGTTCACGCAGGAAGGCTAGCGGTCGGGCCGGGGGCGGGACGAAGAGGTTTCCGGTCGCCGCCCCCGGCCCGTGGGGGGCGGAACTACGAGGCGTAGACCTGCAGTTCGGCGACCTGGCCGGCCGGCCAGCCGGTGTTGGCGGTGAAGACCAGGCGCAGGTGGCGGGTGCCGGTGGCGGTGGGGAGGGTGAGCGTCGCGCGGTTGCCGGTCGCCGGGTCGAAGACGTAGCCGGCGGGGGCCAGCAGGCGGGTGAAGGCGGTGCCGTCGGTGCTGCCCTGCACCTCCACGGTCTGGGTGCGGGTGGCCCAGGCGGTGGCGGGCGGGACGGACAGGACGATCCGGCGCACCGGCAGGGTGGAGCCGAGGTCGGTCTGCAGCCACTGCGGGAAGGCGTTGTTGGCGCTCTCCCAGTAGCTGTTCGGGTCGCCGTCCACCGCGTTGCCGGAGCCGTAGACCTGGGTGTGGCTGCTCTCCGCGGTGGGCCGGTGCAGCGCCAGGTCGCCGGTGGGGACGGTGGTGGCGGCGGTGGTCGCCGAGACCTGGGCGGAGGCGGGGGAGAGGTTGCCCGCCGCGTCCAGCGCCTGCACGTCGAAGGTGTAGGTGGTGGAGGCGGACAGGCCGGTGACGGTGCAGGAGGTCGTCGTGGTGGTGGCCGCGACCGCGCCGCCGACCCGGACCCGGTAGCCGGTGACGGCCACGTTGTCGCTGGCGGCGTTCCAGGCCAGCGAGACCGTGGTGTCGCTCTGCCCGGTCACCCGCAGGCCGCCCGGCGCGCCGGGGGCGGTGGTGTCCGGCGCGGTCGGGAACGGCTGGGTCGGGCGGGCCGCCGTCACGGCCAACTGCCCCTTGAGCATCCGGCCGCCGTCGCCGGTCAGCCGCAGGTAGTAGTCCGAGGAGCAGGCGGTGCCGTCCTCGTCCAGCGCCAGGAACCCGGACCCGGCGGGCACCCAGGCCTGGGACTCGGCGGTCTTCGCGATCTGGTTGCCCTCGTTGTACTCGTCGAACATCGAGACGTACGCGGACGCCACCCCGGCCCGGGCCATGTTGTAGAACTGCCGCCACATGAAGTCGCCGTGCGCCCGCTGCCGGTCGCCGACCCCGCCGGGCAGCACGCACGGCTGGTAGTCGATGCCGTGCGCGGCGCACTCCGCCAGGTCCGGGACGGTGGCGACGTTGTAGAAGTTGTCGGCGTCCGCCGCGCTGCCGATCCGGCCGACCAGCCAGGGCGAGAGCATGTCGAAGGAGTGGTAGACGTCCGAGAAACCGGGCCGGGAGTCCCGGTCGCCGGTACGCCACCAGGTCGGCACCCCGCCGATCACGTAACAGCCCTGCGCCTTGAACCAGTTGACCACGTCCTGGCACTGCGCGGGGGTGAACGGGCGCTGGGCGTCGTTGAAGCCGAAGCCCCAGACGCACACCACCGGCTTCCCGTTCTGCCGGGCGTACGCGGGCGAGGCGGTGTGGGCGCGCATCTTGTTCGTCCAGTCGGTCTTGATGTCCGACTGCATGGTCGTCCAGTCAGAGACGTCGTACATGACGTAGAACTTCACGCCCTGCGACTCCGCCGCGCTGCGCACCCTGCCCGCCATCGCGTCCCGGGTCGGGCCCTCGCCGCCGGTCGGGTTGAAGCGCTGCAGGGCGGCGGTGTCGATGCCGTACTGCTTCATCCAGCGGAAGTGCAGGTCGACGGTGGACTGGTCGTAGGAGGAGAACAGGGCGGCCTGCTGACCGTTGTTCAGGTTGGCGAAGGCGGTGGCGTACGTGCGCGGGTACTCGCGGACGTCCGGCCAGGCGACGATCGCGCTGTTGGCGGGGGAGGGGGCGGCGCCCCAGTTGCGGGACCAGTGCCACCAGCCGTTGATCGGGGCGCCGTCGCCCGGGCAGGCGAACCAGCCCTGGTAGCCGACCGTCACCTTGCCGACCACGTCGCCCGGGGCGCTGGCGGCGTGGGCCGGGGCCTCGCCCAGGGCCAGGCCCGTCGTGAGGCCCGCCGCTGCCGCCGCCTGCAGGAACACCCGTCGCGATACCACCATGCCGCTGCCTCCGCCCGGTTGACGACGTCCTGTCAGGTCCGCGACCCGACGACCCGGGAGCGTAACGACGTTGACTTCGGGCGGCAATATGTTCGACAGATATTGCAAGAAGTGGATGGTCAGTTTGAAAGAGATCGACTGGCGAGGTGGGCGGTCCACCCGCCGGACGCCGTGACGTCCACCGCGCCCGCCAGCGCGGCCGGTTCGCACAGGAAGCCCGGTGCGCTCACACCGTCCGCCAGCCGGACCGGGCCCAGCGCCATCGGGTGCGGCAGGGCGGCCAGCAGCGCGCCCAGCCCGGCGGCGGGCAGCTCCCAGAGCTCGCCCGCCAGGGCCGCCCCGCCCTCCGCCACCCGGACCAGGCCCGGCTTGGGCGGGGCGGTGTCCAGCGCGTACATCCGGTACTCCGGGGCGGTGCGCACCTCGGCGGTGAACCGGCCGCCCAGCGCGGTCAGTTGGCCGTTCAGCGGCTGCCCGGTCAGGTGCGCGCCGAACACCGCCAGCCGCACCGGCGGGGCGGTCAGCAGCCGGGCCAGCGCGGCCAGCCGTCCCTCGGTCCGGGGCGGGCCGACCAGCATCACGCCGAACGGCAGGCCGTCGACCGTGCCCGCCGGGACGGCGAGCGCGCACAGCCCCAGCAGGTTCGCCGAGTTGGTGAACCGGCCCAGCCGGGCGTTGGCGCCGACCGGGTCGGCCGCCACCTCGGCGAAGGTCGGGTGCCAGGTGGTGGTGGGCAGCAACAGGGCGTCCGCGTCGCCGAGTTCGGCCAGCGCCGCGGCCCGCAGCCGCTCCAGCTCGGCCCGGTCGGCGAACAGCCGGTGCGCCGGCACCTCCCGGGCCGCCCGGACGATGCCCGCCACCACCGGGTCCAGCCCCGGATCGCCCCGCTCGGCCGCCGCGTCCACGAACGCGCCCACCGCGGCGTACCGCTCGGCCACGAAGGCGCCCTCGTACAGCAGCGCCGCCGCCGCGTCGAACGGCGACAGGTCCAGGTCGCGCAGCTCGACGCCCGCCGCCGCCAGCCGGTCGGCCGCCGCCGCGTGCGCCACCGCCCAGCCGTCCGCGAGCACGCCCAGCCGGGCGGCGGCCGGGACGGCGACCCGCCACGGGCCCGGGCGGCGGCCCGGGGCGGCCGGGGCCGGGTCGGCCAGCAGCCGCAGCGCGGCCTGCGCCTCGTCGACCGTGCGGGCGAACACCGAGACGCAGTCCAGGCTCGCGCAGGCCGGGACCACGCCCGCGGTCGGCACCAGGCCCGGGGTCGGCTTCAGGCCCACCACGCCGTTCAGCGCCGCCGGGACCCGGCCCGAGCCCGCCGTGTCGGTGCCCAGCGCCAGGTCGACCAGGCCCAGCGCCACCGCCACCGCCGAACCCGAGCTGGAGCCGCCCGAGATCCGGCCCGGGTCGACCGCGCCGCGCACCGCGCCGTACGGGCTGCGGGTGCCGACCAGGCCGGTGGCGAACTGGTCCAGGTTGGTGGTGCCCAGCACCACCGCGCCCGCCGCCCGCAGCCGGGCCACCGCCGGGGCGTCCCGCTCCGGCGCGTACGCGTAGGACGGGCAGCCCGCCGTGGTCGGCAGGCCCGCCACGTCGATGTTGCCCTTCACCGCGCACACCGTGCCCGCCAGCGGCAGCCGCTCGCCCGCCGCGACCCGGGCGTCCACCCCGGCCGCCTCGGCCGCCGCCTCCGCCTCGGGCCGCAGGTCGATCCACACCTCCGGCCGGTCGACCGCGGCGATCCGCGCGTACGCCCGGCGCACCCGCTCCAGCGCGCTCACGCGGGAGCCCCCAGCACCACCAGCGGGCTGCCCGCCTCGACCTGGTCGCCCGAGCCGACCAGCAGCTCGGCGACCACGCCGTCCCGGTCCGAGAACACCGCGGACTCCATCTTCATCGCCTCCAACGCCATCAACCGCTGCCCCTTGCGCACCCGTTCGCCCGGCGCCACGTCCACCTTCCACACGCAGGCGGTGAACTCGGCCTCCACCACGCCGCCGCCCGGCGGCACCTCCACCGCGCGCGGCGCGGCGGGCGCCGCCCCGGCCGCCCGGTCGGCCCGGTCGAACTCGCCGGACTCCTCCCAGGCCCGCCGCTCCGCCGCGAACGCCGCCGCCTGCACCGCCCGGAACTCCTCGATCGGACCGGCGTTCGCGCTCAGGAAGCGCAGGTGCTCGGCGAGCGCGAACTCGCCCTCCTCGATCCGGAGTTCGAACCGTCCCGCGGCCATGTCGGCGCGCAGCTCCAGCAGCTCCTCCGCCGAGACCGGGTACCAGCGGATCCGGTCGAAGAAGCGCAGCAGCCACGGCGCGCCCGGGGTGAACGGCCCGCGCTGCTGCCAGCCCGACCACATCTGCACCGTCCGCCCGACGAACTGGTAGCCGCCCGGGCCCTCCATGCCGTACACGCACAGGTAGGCGCCGCCGATGCCGACCGAGTTCTCCGCCGTCCACGTCCGGGCCGGGTTGTACTTGGTGGTGACCAGCCGGTGCCGCGGGTCCAGCGGGGTCGCCACCGGCGCGCCCAGGTAGACGTCGCCCAGGCCCAGCACCAGGTACTCGGCGTCGAAGACCGTCCGGTACACCTCGTCCACCGAGGCCAGGCCGTTGATCCGGCGGATGAACTCGATGTTCCACGGGCACCACGGCGCGTCGTCGCGCACCCCCGCGACGTACCGCTCGATCGCCTCCCGGGTCGCCGGGTCGTCCCAGGACAGCGGCAGGTGCACCGTCCGGCTGGGCACCACCAACTGCTCGGCGGGCGGCAGCTCCTGCTCCAACTCGCGGACGAGTGCCAGGAGTTCGGAGACCGGGAGGACGCCCGGATCCACGTGCACCTGGAGCGAGCGGATGCCCGGCGTCAGGTCGACCACGCCCGCCGGGCGCCGCCCGGCGACCAGCTCCGCCAGCGCGTGCACCCGCATCCGCAGCGCCAGGTCCAGCTGCATCGGCCCGTACTCGACCAGCAGGTTGTCGTCCCCGCTGCGCCGGTACGTCACCGACGGGCGGCCCGGGCCCTCGGGCAGTCGGTCCAGCACGCCGCCGTCCAGCACCGCCGGGCGCGAGGGGGCGGGCACCGCGGCCGGGGCGCGGCGCAGCGCCGCCGCGTCGTCGGCGGTCACCGGCACGAAGCGGACGGTGTCGCCCGGCCGCAACTGCCCCAGCTTCCAGCGCTGCCCCGAGACCACCGTCGCCGGGCAGACGAACCCGCCCAGCGAGGGCCCGTCCGGCCCCAGCAGCACCGGCATGTCGCCGGTGTAGTCGACCGCGCCGACCGCGTACGGGGTGTCGTGGATGTTCGACGGGTGCAGGCCCGCCTCGCCGCCGTCCCGGCGGGCCCAGGCGGGCTTCGGGCCGACCAGGCGGACCCCGGTGCGGGCGCTGTTGAAGTGCACCGACCAGTCGGCGGCGTAGAACTCGGCGACGTCCTGCTCGGTGAAGAACTCCGGGGCGGCGTGCGGCCCCTCGACCGCGGGCAGCAGCCAGGGCGAGGTGAACTCCGGGCGGTCGGCGACCGGGCCCGCGCCCGGGCCGAGCGGGCCGGTGCCGCCGTGCAGCACGTCGCCGGTGCGCAGCGCCCGGCCGCCGTGGCCGCCGAAGCCGCCCAGCGTGAACGTCGCCGCGCTGCCCAGGAACGCCGGGGCGTCCAGGCCGCCCGCCACCAGCAGGTAGCAGCGCAGGCCCGGGCCGGGCGGCGCCGGGACGTCCAGCAGCCCGCCCGCCGGGACGAGCACCGGCTCCCACTGCGGCACCGGCGCGCCGTCCACCGTCACCGCCGCGGGCGCGCCGGTCACGCACACCCAGGTCGGGGCGGTGAACCGCAGCGCCGGGCCCAGCAGCGTGCACTCCAGGCCGGGCGCGCCCTCCGGGTTGCCCAGCGCCCGGTTGCCGAGCCGGAACGACAGGTCGTCCATCGGCCCGCACGGCGGCACCCCGACGTGCCAGTAGCCGGTGCGGCCCGGCCAGTCCTGCACGGTGGTCTGGGTGCCCGCCCGGACCACCTCGATCCGGGGCGTCGGGTCCGCGACGCGCGCCAGCGTCCCCGTGTGGTGGGCGGCCGCGGCCACCTCCGGCACCGCCGGGACGGCCCGCAGCAGGCCCAGGTTGGTCTCGACGCCGTGGATCCGGGTGTCCGCCAGGGCCTTGGTCAGCCGCTCCAGCGCGTCGGCGCGGTCCGCGCCGTGCACGACCACCTTCGCCAGCATCGGGTCGTACGCGGTGGTCACCTCGGTGCCGGTCTCCACCCAGGTGTCCACCCGGACGTCGGCGGGGAAGGCCACCTCGGTCAGCAGGCCCGCGCTCGGCCGGTGCTCGCGCGACGGGTCCTCGGCGTACACCCGGGCCTCCACCGCGTGCCCGCGCGGCGGGCCGACCTCGCGCACCACCCCGCGCTCGCCCCGGGCCAGGCGCAGCATCCACTCGACCAGGTCGACCCCGTACACCGCCTCGGTGACCGGGTGCTCCACCTGCAGCCGGGTGTTGACCTCCAGGAAGTACGCCTCCTCGCGCGCCGCGTCGTACACGTACTCCACGGTGCCCGCCGAGCGGTAGCCCACCGAGGCGCACAACTGCCGTGCCGAGTCGGCCAGTTCGCGGCGGACGCGGTCGGGCAGGCCGGGCGCCGGGGCCTCCTCCAGCACCTTCTGGTGGCGGCGCTGCAGCGAGCAGTCCCGGTCGCCCAGGGTCACCACCCGGCCGGTGCCGTCGCCGAACACCTGCACCTCCACGTGCCGGGCCCGCTCCACCAGCCGCTCCAGGAACACCCCCGCGGTGGCGAAGTTCGCGGCCGCCACCCGCTGCACGCCCTCCCAGGCGTCGGCCAGTTGCGCCGCGTCCCGGCAGGCCCGCATGCCGATGCCGCCGCCCCCGCCGGTGGCCTTCAGCATCACCGGGTACCCCACCGCCTCCGCCGCGGCCAGCGCCGCGGGCAGGTCGGCCAGCAGCCCGGTGCCCGGTAGCAGCGGCACCCCCGCCGCCTCGGCCGCCGCGCGGGCGGTGTGCTTGGCGCCGAACACCTCCAGCTGGGCCGGGGTCGGGCCGACGAAGGCCAGGCCCGCCGCCTCCACCCGGCGGGCGAACGCGGCGTCCTCCGAGAGGAACCCGTACCCGGGGTGGACCGCGCCCGCCCCGCCCTCCAGCGCGGCCGCCAGCACCAGGTCCGCCCGCAGGTAGCTGTCCTTCGCCGCGGCCGGGCCCAGCCGCACCGCGCGGTCGGCCATCCGCACGTGCGGGGCCGAGCGGTCCGGGTCGGAGAACACCGCGACGGTGGACAGGCCGATCCGGCGGGCGGTGCGGACGATCCGGGCCGCGATCTCGCCCCGGTTGGCGACCAGCAGGGTGTCGAAGCTCATCGCGGGCCCTCCCCGGCGGTTGCGGCGGGCACGGTGGCTCCGGTGCGCCCGGTGACCGTCATCCGCACCGGGGTCGGGTCGAAGCCGTTGCACGGGTTGTTGACCTGCGGGCAGTTCGAGACCAGCACCAGCACGTCCGCCTCGGCCCGCAGCACCACCCGCAGGCCCGGCGCGGAGAGCCCGTCCACGATGCCCAGCGTGCCGTCCGCCTCCACCGGCACGTTCATGTACCAGTTGAGGTTCGACACCAGGTCGCGCTTGCCCAGCCCGTGCCGGGCCCCCTCGGCCAGGAAGTTCTCCACGCAGGCGTGCTGCGACCAGGTGTGGTGGCCGTAGCGCAGCGTGTTCGACTCCTTCGAGCAGGCGCCCGCGATCGTGTCGTGCCGCCCGCAGTCGTCCGCCACCACCGTCATCAGCGGGGTGTGCTCGTTCGACATCAGCACCGTGCCGGTGGACACGAAGACACTGCCGGACGCCTGCAGGGTGTCGGCGGCGCTGTAGCGCACCGCGGTGTCGTGCGCGTCGTACAGCAGGCAGTCGACGGCCTGGTTGCCGTGCAGGTCGGTGACGGTCAGGAACTGCCCGCGGCGGACCACGGCGGACCAGGCGGCGCGGGCGGGGACGACCTCGTCCAGGACGACGGTCTCCGGGACGGCGGCGGGGATGGCGGTGGTGGTCATCGGGCCCCCAGGGCGGCGGTGTTGAGGTGGGCGCGGTGGCGCTCGGGCGTGGCGTCCCAGTGCGGGTCGCCGGGGGCGGTCACGGCGCCCGGGGTGACGGTGACCCGCAGCGGGGTGCAGTGCCAGGCCGGACGCGGGTCCAGCGGGTGGGCGGTGTTGGCCAGCAGCAGGGTGGTGCGCTGCTCCAGCCGCAGCACCACCTCGGCCCCCGGGCCGGCCGAACCGGTGGGGCGCAGCGAACCGTCCGGGTCCACCGTGACGCCGCGGAAGAACGAGACCGGGGCGGGCAGGTCGCGCGGGGCCAGCCCCTGCTTGGCCGCGGCCAGCAGCAGCAGTTCGCGCCCCGCCGGGGACGGGCCGTGCGCCGCGCCGTCCCCGTAGCGGGCGCGGTTTCGGGCCGCGGTCGACGCGCCCGCGAGGGCGTCGTGCCGACCGGAGGTGTCCGCGACCAGGGTGGCCAGCACCCGGCCCTGGTCCGAGAGCAGTTGGCTGCCGAGCCGGAGGTAGGCGTTCCACTGCACCTTCACGGTGTCCGCCGGGTTCAGCCGCTCCCAGGGGCGGTCGGTCACGAACAGCAGCAGGTGCGCGCAGGCATCCCCGTCCCGGTCGGTCAGCGCGACGTGCGCGCCCGCCGGGAGGGCCAGCTGGGTGTAGCCGCCGCCCGCGACGGTCTCCGACCACAACGTGCCTGCGGGCGGCGGCAGTTGCGGCATGCAGTCCACGACCGTGCCCGCCTGGGACCTGGCGTGGGCGCGGGCGGCCGTGGTGGTGGCGGTGCCGGCCTCGGCGTGGGGGGTTTCTGTCATGCGACAGAAATTAGGGAGGGGTGGATTCGGCGCCATTGCCCCGGCGTGACACGGGAGTTACCGTCCCCTCACGGTGAGGGCGGTGCGGTGCGGGCGGGGCGGACGCGCGGAGGCCGCCCGGGGTGCGGGCGGCCGTGGGCGGGTGGCGGGGGAGGTCAGGGGCGTCGGCGGCGCAGGCGGTAGGCCGCGCCGGTGGCGAGGGCGGCGGCGAAGGTCAGCAGGGCGAACCAGCGCAGGTACCAGTGGCCGCCCTCCGGGTCGTACACGGCGGCGCGCGGCCACGCCAGGTTCACCGTCATCGCCACCCCGTACAGCAGCGCCGCCGCGTTCACCGGCAGGCCCCAGCGGCCCAGCGAGAACAGCGGACGGCCCGTCTCGTCCGTCGCGGGCGCGCCCTCGCCCAGCGGCAGGCCGCGCAGGCGGCGGACCAGCGCCGCGCCCACCACCAGGGCGTACGCCGCGTAGACCAGGGCCACGCAGGTCGAGGAGAGCGCCACGAACGCCGCCGGGGACGCCAGGTTGAGCAGCAGGAAGCCGACCGCCGGGGCGCCCACCGCGAGCGCCGCCCGGCGCGGCATCCCGCTGCGCGGGGCGACCGCGGACAGGCGGCGCCACCCCGGCAGCGCGCCGTCCCGGGCCATCGAGAACACCATCCGGGCCCCCGCCGTCTGCATCGCCAGGGTGCCGACGCACACCGCGACCGCGACGTCCGCGAGCAGCACCCGCCCCAGCCCCTCGCCCAGCCGGCTGGTCAGCACGTACGGCAGCCCCTCCGCCGCCAGTCGCCCGTCGGTCAGGCTCGGCGCGGCCAGCACCCCGCCGAGCAGCAGCAGTCCGCCGCTCAGGCCCGCGGCGGCCAGCGCGGCCAGGATCGTCCGGGGCGCCGTCCGGCGCGGGGCCAGGGTCTCCTCGGAGAGCTCGCCCGCGCTGTCGAACCCGATCATCACGTACGCCGCGGTGAACGCCCCCACCAGCAGCGCCCACCCGCCGCCGCTACCCGGCGCGGTGTGCAGCAGCTCCCGCGGGGGCTGTTCGGCGTGGCCGAACAGCGCCACCACGATCAGCGCGATGCCCAGGATCTCCGCGCCCACCCCGACGCCGTTGACCAGCGTCAGCACCCGGTTGTCGACGGCGTTCACCACGGTGGTCAGCGCGATCAGCGCCGCCCCGAGCAGGACGGCGTTCGCCGCGCCGCTCGCCGTGGTCGGCGACGGGTCGCCGCCCAGCAGCTGGAAGCCCGACCACAGGGCGGGCAGCACCACCTGTAGCGCGAGGGCGGCGGCCGCCACCACGACGACCTGGCCCAGCACCATCAGCCAGCCCGTGAACCACCCGTACACCGGACCGGCCATCCGGCTCGCCCACTGGTAGATCGCGCCCGAGAAGGGGTGCCGGGCCGCGAGTTCGGCGAAGCACGCGGCCACCAGCAGTTGGCCGAGCAGCACGACGGGCCAGGTCCAGACGAAGGCCGGGCCGGCCGCGCCGTAGCCGAACGCGAACAGTTGGAAGACCGTGGTGAGCACCGAGATGAAGGAGAAGCCGGCCGCGAAGGAGCCGAACCGGCCGATGGTGCGGTGCAGTTGCTGGGGGTAGTCGGCCGCGACGGCGGTGGCGGCCGGGGGCGCGGACGTCGTGCTGGTGGTCATGGGGCACCGGCCTTCCGCAGGCGTTTTCTGTCGGGTGACAGAAATTAGGGGGCTGCGGATTCCCGGGTGTTGCACGGGAGTTGCCCGGTGGTTGCCGTCTCCTCACGGGGGAGCACCTGGTCCGTCCCTACACCAGGCTGTCCTTCCAGGTCCGGTGGAGGGTGGCGAAGCGGCCCTCGCCCGCGATGAGGGCGGCGCGGGTGCCGTCCTCGACGATGCGGCCCTGGTCCATGACGAGGACGCGGTCGGCGATCTCGACGGTGGAGAGGCGGTGGGCGATGATCACGGCGGTGCGGCCGGCCAGGACCGTCCGCATGGCGTGCTGGACGGCCTGCTCGCCCGGGACGTCCAGGGAGGAGGTGGCCTCGTCCAGGATCAGGACGGCCGGGTCGGCGAGCAGGGCGCGGGCGAAGGCGACGAGTTGGCGCTGCCCGGCGGAGATGCGGCCGCCGCGCTTGCGGACGTCGGTGTCGTAGCCGTCGGGGAGGGCGGCGATGAACGGGTGGGCGCCGATCGCGCGGGCGGCGGCCTCGACCTCGGCGCGGGTGGCGTCGGGCTTGCCGACGGCGATGTTCTCGGCGACCGTCCCGGAGAAGAGGAAGGACTCCTGGGTGACCATCACGACGTTGGCGCGCAGGTCGGCGGTGGAGAGCCCGCGCAGGTCGACGCCGTCGAGGGCGACGGTGCCGGAGGTGGGGTCGTAGAAGCGGGCCAGCAGCTTGGCGAGGGTGGACTTGCCCGCGCCGGTGGCGCCGACCACGGCGGTGGTCCGCCCGGCCGGGAGCCGCAGGTCGAACGGGGGCAGCACCTGCTTGCCGTTGGCGTAGGCGAAGGAGACCTCGCGGAAGACGACCTCGCGGCCCTTGCCCGCGGCGGCGGGCAGCGCGACGGGTTCGGCGGGCTCGGGGACGGACGGCTCGTGGGCGAGCAGGCCGGCCATCTTCTCCAGGGCGGCGGCCGCGGACTGGTAGCTGTTGAGGAACATCGCCAGCTGGTCGATCGGGTCGTACAGGCGGCGCAGGTAGAGCACGAAGGCGGTGAGGACGCCGAGTTCGAGGCTGCCGTCGGTGACCAGGAAGGCGCCGAGGACGACCACGCCGGTGATCCAGACGTTGGCGGTGAGCCGGGAGAGGAAGACGTACCGGGCCATCTCCAGCAGGCCGTCCGCGGTGGCGGTGGCGGACTGCCGGTTGAGGGTGCCGAACGCCTTCTCGTTGGCGGCCTCGCGGCGGAACGCCTGCACCGGGCGGATGCCGTTCATGGTCTCGGTGAAGCGGACGATGAGCCCGGCGGTGACGGTGCGGGAGCGGCGGTAGACCTGCTGGGAGCGGCGCCGGAAGGAGCGGATGACCAGGTACATCGGCAGGAAGGAGACCAGCGCGGCCAGGCCGAGGCGCCAGTCGACCACGACCAGGACGACCGTGATGTAGCCGACGGACAGGCAGACCATCAGGAGCTCCTGCAGGCCCTCGGCGAGCAGTTCGCGCAGGGTGTCCACGTCGCTGGTGGCGCGGGAGATGATCCGGCCGGAGGTGTAGCGCTCGTGGAAGTCGAGGCTGAGCCGCTGGGCGTGCCGGAAGATCCGGCCGCGCAGGTCCAGCAGGACGTCCTGGTTGATCCGGGCGGCGAACCGGATGAACGCCCGCTGCAGCAGGGTGGCGAGCAGCGCGCAGCCCAGGTACGCGGCGGTGACGGCGACCAGCGGCCCGGCGCGGTGGTCGCGCAGGGCGGGGATGCCGCGGTCGATGGCGACGGCGACCAGCAGCGGCCCGGCCTGCAGGGCGGCCTGCTGGAGCAGGACGGTGAGGACGGCGACGACGATCCGGCGGCGGTGCGGGGCCAGCAGCGAGCCGAGCAGGGCGCGCGGGGCGCCGGGCGGGACGGGGATGTCCTGGTCGTCGGCGGCCGGGGGGAGGAGGTCGTCCTCCGCGACGGCGGGTTCGGCGACGGCGGTGCTCATCGGGCCAGCGCCCCTTCCAGCTCGGACTCGCCGGACATCAGGGCCCGGTAGGCGGGACAGGAGCGCAGCAGCTCCTGGTGGGTGCCGACGGCGGCGATCCGGCCGTCGGCGAGCAGCGCGACCCGGTCGGCGAGCAGCACGGTGGACGGGCGGTGCGCGACGACCAGGGCGGTGGTGTCGGCCAGGACCCGCCGCAGGGCCCGCTCGACCAGGGCCTCGGTGCGCACGTCGAGCGCGGAGAGCGGGTCGTCCAGGACGAGGAAGCGGGGCCGGCCGACCACGGCGCGGGCCAGCGCCAGGCGCTGGCGCTGGCCGCCGGACAGGCTCAGGCCCTGCTCGCCGACCTCGGTGTCGAGCCCGTCGGGGAGCCGGTCGACGAAGCCGGCCTGCGCGGTGGCGAGGGCGGCGGCGACCTGCTCGGGGGCCGCGTCGGGGGCGCCCATCAGGACGTTCTCCCGGACGGTGGCGGAGAACAGGGTGGGCTCCTCGAAGGCGACGGCGACCTCGCGGCGCAGCCGCTCGCGCGGCAGGTCGCGGATGTCGGTGCCGTCCAGCGTGATCGAGCCCGCGGTGGGCTCGTACAGCCGGGGGAGCAGCGCGGTGAGGGTGGTCTTGCCGCTGCCGGTGGCGCCGACCAGGGCGAGCGTCTCGCCGGGGCGGACGTGCAGGTCGACGCCGGCCAGCAGGTCGGGGCTGTCGGCGGGCGCGTCGGGGTAGCGGAAGCGGACGCCGGTGAAGCGGATGCCGCGGTCCCCGGAGGGGGCCGGGCCGGACGGCGGGTCGGCCGGTTCCGGCTCGTCCATCACCTCGAAGTAGCGGTTGGCGGCGCTGGCGGCCTCGGCGGCGAAGCCGAGCAGCCAGCCGAGCGACTCGACCGGCCAGCGCAGGGCGAGCGCGGTGGACAGGAAGGCGACCAGGGTGCCGACCGAGAGCTGGTCGTGGGCGACCAGGACGGCGCCGGTGGCCAGGACGCCGCCGAGGGCGAGCTCGGGCAGGCCGACGATGGCCGCCCAGAGGTTGCCGAGCAGCCCGGCCTTGCGCAGTTCGGTCCCGCGCAGCTCGGCGCTGCGGCGGCGGAACTCCTCGGCCATGGTGCGGTGCCGGCCGAAGGCCTTGAGGATCCGGATGCCGAGCACCGACTCCTCGACCACGGTGGCGAGGTCGCCGTTCTGGTCCTGGGCGAGCCGGGAGGCGGCCGAGTAGCGGGCCTCGAAGTGGCGGGTGAAGAACAGCAGCGGGACGGCCGGGACGAGGGGGATCAGGGCGAGCCGCCAGTCCAGCGCGAACATCAGCGCGGTGCCGGTCAGGAAGACCGTGGAGTTGACGACCAGGAAGACCAGCGGGAAGGCCAGGAACAGCCGCAGCACGAACAGGTCCGAGGTGGCCCGGGAGAGCAGTTGGCCGGAGGGCCAGCGGTCGTGGAAGGAGATCGGCAGCCGCTGGAGCTTGGCGAACAGGTCTCCGCGGAGCCTGGTCTCGACCTTGGCGAGCGGGCGGGCCACGATCACCCGGCGGACGCCGAACAGCACCGCCTCGGCGACGCCGAGCAGCAGCAGCGCCCCGGCCAGCGGCCACAGGCCGGACAGGTCGCGCTCGGCGACCGGGCCGTCGACGATCCGGCGCAGCACGACCGGGACGGCCAGCACGCTGAGCGAGGCGAGCCCGGCGGCGGCCATCGAGCCGAAGATCCGCCAGCGGACCTCGCGCGCGTAGGGCCACAGGCGCAGCAGCGAGCGCACCGCGGACCGGGGTGCCGGTGCGGGTGGGGCCTGGGCGCCGTCGGTGGACGGTTCGTTCGGATCCGCGGGGGTGGGCGGAGCGGAGGTCTGGTTCTCGGCCATCGCCGAGAGGGTAGGCCGTCCCGCCGACATTTCTCATCCGGTTTTTTGCCCCTGTCGGCGAGATCCGGCCAGGCCGCGGCGGCCCGGTCCCGCCGCCACGGCCCGGCCGCGTTCACCCCGCGGTCAGCAGCACCGCCGAGCGGCCGGTCAGCAGCGCCTCCGTCACCGCCACCGCCTCCGGCGCCCCGGCCAGCGCGGTGTCCAGCACCGGGACGTGCGGGCCGGGCAGGGTGAAGCGCCGGGGCTCGGCGGCGGCGTTCAGCAGCAGCAGGAAGTCGGCGTCCCGGACCTCGCGGCCCTGCGGGTCGCGCTCGGACATCGCCCGGCCGGACAGCCGCATCGCCAGCGCCTGCCCGGGCGAGAACCAGTCCGCGTCGGTCATCTCCCGGCCCGCCGGGGTCAGCCAGGTCAGGTCCCGCTGCCCGTCCGGCCCGGCCGGGCGGCCGGAGAAGAACGCCCGCTGCCGCAGCACCGGGTGGGCCCGACGCAGGTGCACCAGCTTGGCGGTCAGCTCGGTCAGCGAGCGCCAGTCCGGGTCGTCCAGCAGCGACCAGTCCAGCCAACTGGTCTCGTTGTCCTGGCAGTACGCGTTGTTGTTGCCGCCCTGGGTGCGCCCCATCTCGTCGCCCGCGGTGATCATCGGCACCCCGCTGGAGAGCAGCAGCGTGGTCAGCAGGTTGCGCAACTGGCGCACCCGCAGCGAGCGGACGGCCGGGTCGTCGCTGTCGCCCTCCACGCCGTGGTTCCAGGACCGGTTGTCGTCGGTGCCGTCCCGGTTGTCCTCGCCGTTGGCGCCGTTGTGCTTGCGGTCGTAGCTGACCAGGTCGCGCAGCGTGAAGCCGTCGTGCGCGGTGACGAAGTTGACCGAGGCGTACGGGCGGCGGCCGCCGCGCTGGTACAGGTCGGAGGAGCCGGAGAGCCGGGTCGCCAGCTCGCGGACGTCCGGCCGGGCGCCGCGCCAGAAGTCCCGGACGGTGTCCCGGTAGTGGTCGTTCCACTCGCCCCACAGCGGCGGGAAGCCGCCGACCTGGTAGCCGCCCGGGCCGACGTCCCACGGCTCGGCGATCAGCTTGACCCGGCTGAGCAGCGGGTCCTGCGAGACGGCGGCGAGGAAGGGGTGCTCCATCTCCACGCCGTCCCCGCCGCGGGCCAGCGCGGCGGCCAGGTCGAAGCGGAAGCCGTCCACGCCCATCTCGGCGACCCAGTACCGCAGCGAGTCGGTGATCAGCCGGATCACCTGCGGGCGGCGGGTGTCCAGCGTGTTGCCGCAGCCGGTGTAGTCGGCGTAGCCGCGGCGGGAGCGGTCCGGCCGGTAGTAGCCCGGGTTGTCGATGCCGCGCAGGGAGAGCGTCGGGCCCATCACGCCCTGCTCGGCGGTGTGGTTGTAGACCACGTCGAGGATCACCTCGATGCCCGCGGCGTGCAGCGCCCGCACCATCCGCTTGAACTCGCCGACCTGCTGGCCCCGGCTGCCGCTCGCCGAGTAGCCCGCGTGCGGGGCGAAGTAGCCGAGCGTGTTGTAGCCCCAGTAGTTGACCAGCCCGCGGGCCTGCAGGTGGTCCTCGCTGACGTGGTGGTGCACCGGCAGCAGCTCCACCGCCGTCACCCCCAGCCGGGTCAGGTGCGCGATCGCCGCCGGGTGCGCCAGCCCCGCGTAGGTGCCGCGCAGCTCCGGCGGCACCTCCGGGTGGCGCATGGTGAAGCCGCGCACGTGCAGCTCGTACAGCACCGTCTCGGCCCACGGGGTCTTCGGCCGCTGGTCGTCGTACCAGTCGTCGTCGTCGTGCACGACCACGGCCTTGGGCACGTACGGCGCGGAGTCCCGGTCGTCCCGGACGGTGTCCGCCACGTCCCGCTCGGGCCAGTTGCGGACGGCCGCGCAGGTCGCGTCGTGGGCGGTGTAGGCGCCGTCGACCGCCCGGGCGTACGGGTCGAGCAGCAGCTTGGCGGGGTTGTGCCGGACGCCGGTCCACGGGTCCCACCGGCCGTGCACGCGGAAGCCGTAGCGGGTGCCGGGCAGCACGCCGGGCAGGTAGCCGTGCCAGGTCTGGTACGTCTGCTCGGTCAGCCGGTGCCGGCTCTCCCGGCCGCGCTCGTCGAACAGGCACAGGTCGACGGCCTCGGCGGTCGGCGCCCAGAGCGCGAAGTTGGTGCCCCGGCCGCCCTCCGCGTCGCTGCGGAACCGGGCGCCCAGCGGCTGCCAGCTGCCCGGCCACGGCGGGGCGGCCCCGGGCCGGGGCGCCGAGCCGTTCCACCGGACGGCCGACCGCGCCTGACGGCCCGTGCCCGCACCCAGCTCCTGCCACGCCGTCATGGCGACCCTCCCAGCCATCCGGGGGCCCGTCCCCGTTCTTCCGGTTGTTCCCTGTCCGACGGCCCTCGTCACCCCGGGTCGGGCGGAGTGACGCACCGTGATCGATCATGTGCCCAGCGGAGCCGGATGCGGAAACCCATTCGGCCGTGTCCGGCGGACGGAATCGCTCGTTGTGTCCGGTATCGGGTGGTAGCTGACGAAAACGGACACGGAGGACGGCATGCGCGCCGCGGTACGGCTCTGGGCACGGCGGGCGGCGGCGCTCGGGCTGCTGCTGCTGGCGGGCTGCTCCGGCGGCGACCGGGCCCCGGACGGCGACGCGGCCCCGCCGGTCTCCCGCGCCCAGCTCGCGGTGGAGCCCGGCGACGGCGCGCAGGACGTCCCGGTGGACGGCCGGGTCGCGGTGTCGGTCACCGGCGGACGGCTGCTGACCGTCCGGCTCGCCGACGACCGCGGCGCGACCGTCCCCGGCACGCTCACCGCCGACCGCACCGGCTGGCTGGCCGACCACCGGCTCGCCACCGCGACCGCGTACACCCTGGACGCGGTCGCCGAGGACGGCGCGGGCCTGCGCGCCGTCCAGCACGCGGGCTTCACCACCGTCGCCCCCGAGCACACCTTCGTCGGCTTCTTCACCCCCGAGGACGGCTCCACCGTCGGCGTCGGCATGCCCGTCTCGCTGCGCTTCTCGCACCCGATCGCCAACCGGGCCGCGGTCGAGAAGGCGGTCGCCGTCACCGCCGACCCGCCGCTGGAGATCGCCCCGCACTGGTTCGGCGACCAGCGGCTCGACTTCCGCCCCCGCGCCTACTGGCCGGCCGGCACCCGGGTCACCCTGCTGCTGCGGCTCAAGGACGTCGAGGGCGCGCCCGGCTACCTCGGCACCCAGGACAAGGACGTGCGCTTCACCGTCGGCCGCTCGCTGGTCGCCACCGTCGACCTGGACGCCCACACCATGACCGTCCGCCGGGACGGTCGGGTGCTGCGGACCCTGCCGGTCAGCGGCGGCAGCCCCGAGCACTCCACCTACCTCGGCACCATGGTGGTCTCCGAGCGCTTCGAGGAGACCAGGATGAACTCCCGGACGGTCGGGCTCGGCGACGAGTACGACATCAAGGACGTCCCGCACGCGCTCCGGCTGACCGCCTCCGGCACCTTCGTCCACGGCAACTACTGGAGCGACCCCGCGGTCTTCGGCGCCGCCAACACCAGCCACGGCTGCATCGGCCTGCCCGACGCCAAGGGCGGCTCGGACGACTCCCCGGCCGGCTGGTTCTACCGGCACACCATCACCGGCGACGTGGTCGAGGTCCGCGGCTCCCGCGGCGAGCGGGTCGCCCCCGACAACGGCCTCTCCGACTGGAACCTGGACTGGGCGCACTGGACCGCGGGCAGCGCCCCGGGCCGCGGCTGAGGGTTCACCGAACCGGCACCGGGCTCCCGCCGAAGATTCACCCGGACGGGCCCGTTATCCTGACCGCGCGCGACCGGGTCGGCACAGGGCGGACCCCGGATCGGGCCGACCCGGTGCAACCGATCCCGGGCGTCAGCACGTGTATTCGTCGGGAATACCGGGAGGGGAGCAGCGCAGTGGAGACGGTTCGTACGGCCGGAGCGGTGGCGGGACGCGGACGGCGGGCCAGGCGGTCCGCGACGGCGCTGCTGGTGGGCGGCGTCCTGCTGCTCGGCACCGCGGCCTGCAACGACAACGGCGGCGGTTCGACCGACGCCAAGGGCAGCGCGGGCGCGACCGCGGGCGGCGGGGGCGGGGGCGGCGGGTCCGCGAGCGACGCCCCGCCGAAGACCTCGGCGGCGCAGCTGACCGTCACGCCCGCCGACGGCGCGACCGACGTGCAGCCGAAGGACGGTCTGCAGGTGGCGGTGGCGAGCGGGAAGCTCACCTCCGTCGCGGTGACCGACAAGAACGGCAAGGCGGTCGAGGGCAAGATCGCCGACGACGGCCTGAGCTGGAAGCCCACCGGTCAGCTGGCCGTCGGCACCACCTACACCATCGCCGCGCAGGCGGTGGACTCGGCGGGCCTGGTCGCCGCCTCGACCACCAGCTTCACCACGCTGACCCCGGCGAAGACCGTCTCGACCAACGACAACATCGCCGACAACGGCACCTACGGCGTCGGCATGATCGTCTCGGTGCGCTTCGGCAAGTCGATCAAGAACAAGCAGGCGGTGGAGGCGGGCGTCACCGTCACCGGCTCCGACGGCACGGTGGCCCGCGGCCACTGGTACGAGAACAACACGCGGCTGGACTTCCGGCCGGAGAACTTCTGGGCGCCCGGCACCAAGGTGACGGTCAAGTACCGCCTGAAGAACGTCGAGGTGGCCCCCGGCGTGTACGGCGACATCGACAAGGACGAGCCGTTCACCATCGGCCGCTACCAGGTCTCCACGGTGGACGCGGCGGCCCACACCATGACGGTGGACCACGGCGGCGGCAAGACCGAGGTCATCCCGATCACCGCGGGCAACGACCAGAACCCGTCCTGGAACGGGACCATGGTGATCTCCTCCAGGGAGAAGGTCACCCGGATGAACTCGGCCACCGTCTCCAACGTCAAGGGCGACGAGTACGACGTCCCCGACGTGCCGCACGCGATGCGCCTGACCTCCACCGGCACCTACGTGCACGGCAACTACTGGAGCAGCGCCTTCGGCAAGTCCAACGCCAGCCACGGCTGCGTGGGCATGGCCGACGTCAAGGGCGGCGGCGACGCCACGGCGGCGGGCAAGTTCTTCAACTCCTCGATGATCGGGGACGTGGTGAAGATCAAGAACTCCAAGGGCCAGACCGTCGCCGGCGACAACGGCTGGAGCGGCTGGACCGTCCCGTGGAGCAAGTGGTAGGCCCGGTGCCCGTGCGGTGACGGCCCGGCGGTCGACCGACCGCCGGGCCGTCGGCCGTTCGTGACCGGACCGGGACACTTCACCCGCAACGTTTCCGCCGCCCGACCCGTCATATCAACCGAAAGGCCGGTCACCGGACCGGCCCGGGTGTGCGGTGTGGGGAGAGCGGAAGCGTGAAGGCGATGCGCGCGGGATACGCGGTGGGGGCGCTCGCGGGCGCCCTGGTCCTGATGGTGACGACGGCCGGGTGCAGCACCGGCTCGGCGAAGGCCGAGAGCCCCAAGGGCTCGGCCGCGGCCGGCGCCTCCGGTGACGCCAGCCCCAGCCCCGCGGTCTCGGCCGCGAGCATCGCGATCGAACCCGCCAACGGCAGCACCGGCGTCAAGCCGACCGGCGCGGTCAAGGTCTCGGCCGCCAACGGCAAGCTCACCTCGGTCAAGGTCACCGGCCCGGACGGCACCGAGGTCCCGGGCGAGCTCACCGCCGACGGCACCGGCTGGGCCCCCAAGGCGGGCCTGGCGGTCAGCACCGCCTACACCGTGGACGCGCTCGCCGAGGACGCCAAGGGCGTGGTCACCAACGCGCGCTCCACCTTCACCACCCTCACCCCCGACAAGGAGGCCGGCACCAGCGACAACATCGCCGACGACGGGACCTACGGCGTCGGCATGATCGTCTCGGTGCGGTTCGACCGCTCGGTGAAGAACAAGGAGGCGGTGGAGGCCGGCATCACCTTCGAGGCCTCCGACGGCACCAAGGTCAAGGGCCACTGGTTCGGCGACAAGCGGGTCGACTTCCGGCCGGAGAACTACTGGAACCCCGGCACCAAGGTCACCATCCACTACAAGCTGAAGAACGTGGAGACCGCGCCCGGCGTCTACGGCGACGTGGACAAGGACGAGCCGTTCACCATCGGCCGCTCGCAGGTCACCACCGTCGACGTCAACACCCACAAGATGGCGGTCGTCCGGGACGGCCAGCAGGTCGACACCGTCGCGTTCACCGCGGGCAAGCCCGGTTTCGACACCTGGAACGGCGTCATGGTGGTGGAGGCCAAGGAGGGCACCACCCGGATGACCTCGGCCGGCGTCACCAAGGAGGGCTCCGGCGACGAGTACGACCTGGTGGTTCCGCACGCCATGAGGTTGACGGACTCGGGCACCTACGTGCACGGCAACTCGTGGAGCGGCAGCGCGATCGGCAGCGCCAACGCCAGCCACGGCTGCATCGGCGTCACCGACACCAAGTCCGGCAGCCCGAGCGCCCCGGCGGGCAAGCTCTACGACTCCAGCCTGGTCGGGGACGTGTTCAAGGTGGTCAACTCCAAGGGCCCGGTGGTCGACTCGTCCAACGGACTGGGCGGCTGGAACACCCCCTGGACGCAGTGGTGACGCTCGGGCGTCCGTTCGGTTGCTGAGGGCATATGCCAAACGAATAGTGATCGTTTGCTCATTGTCCGTACGCGCCTGCTCGCGTTCCGCAATGATGGGGCGCATGGCGGCATGGGGCGAAGCAGAGCGGTCATCACTTCCACCGGCCCGCACCCACGGTGACGACCCGTCAGGGATCGCCCCCGGCGTGGTGCTGGCCGACCTGGAGCGGCTGACGCCGGAGGAGATGGAGCACCTCTTCTTCGGCGTCCTCAGCGACCCCGACGCCGCGGAGGAGGTCCGCCTCCCCTCCCGCCCGCAGTCCGCCGGGGTGGCCCGGCGCCTGGTCCTCTCGGTCTTACGGACGTGGAAACTCCACCAGCTCATGGAGGCGGGGGAGTTGCTGACCGGTGAACTCGTCGCCAACGCCGTCCGGCACACCGGCGGCCGGATGATCGGCCTCAAGGTCACCCGTCGCCCCGGCTGGCTCCGGATCGAGGTCCGCGACTCCTCCCGCGCCCTGCCCTGCCTGATCCAGGCCCCCGAGGTCGGCTACCAGAACGGCCACGGCCTGCGCCTGGTCGAGTCCCTCGCCGACCGCTGGGGCGCGGACCTGCTGCCGCGCGGCAAGGGCGTCTGGTTCGAGATGAAGATCCGCGAACGGGCCGCCGCCGCCGTCTGACCCCACCTCTCCGCCGCTGCCTGGCATCCGAAGGTGAACTGAGCCACACGCCTTGGTTTCGATTTTGTCCCCCCGCCCATAGCGTGCGATAGTCATGCAAGTCGGGCAGCACAACCCGGCACTCCCCATCCGGTGGGCACGCACCCCCTTGGCCCCCGGATGACGCACAGGGGCCCCGGACCGCGAACAACCGCGGACAGGGGCCCCGTACCGTTTCCGGGGGTGCGCCGCAGGCGCCTCAGCACTCGATGACGTTCACGGCGAGGCCGCCGCGCGAGGTCTCCTTGTACTTGACCTTCATGTCGGCACCGGTCTCCTTCATGGTCTTGATCGCCTTGTCGAGCGACACGTGGTGCCGCCCGTCGCCGCGCAGGGCCATCCGGGCGGCGGTGACGGCCTTCACGGAGGCCATGCCGTTGCGTTCGATGCAGGGGATCTGGACCAGGCCGCCGACCGGGTCGCAGGTGAGGCCGAGGTTGTGCTCGATGCCGATCTCGGCGGCGTTCTCGACCTGTTCGGGGCTGCCGCCGAGGACCTCGGCGAGGCCGCCCGCGGCCATCGAGCAGGCGGAGCCTACCTCGCCCTGGCAGCCGACCTCGGCGCCGGAGATGGAGGCGTTCTCCTTGAAGAGCATGCCGATCGCGCCCGCGGCGAGCAGGAAGCGGACGATGCCGTCCTCGTCCGCGCCGGGGATGAAGTTCAGGTAGTAGTGCAGGACGGCGGGGATGATGCCCGCGGCGCCGTTGGTGGGGGCGGTGACGACGCGGCGGCCGGAGGCGTTCTCCTCGTTGACGGCCATCGCGTAGAGGGTGACCCACTCCATCGCGTTGCCCGGGCCGACGCCCTCGGCGCGCAGGGCGCGGGCGGCGCTGGCGGCGCGGCGGCGGACCTTGAGGCCGCCGGGGAGGATGCCCTCGCGGGCCATGCCCGCGGCGACGCACTCCTTCATGACGGCCCAGATCTCCAGCAGTCCGGCCCGGATCTCGGCCTCGGTGCGCCAGGCCTTCTCGTTCTCCAGCATCAGGCCGGAGATGGACAGGCCGGTCTCCCGGGTGAGGCGCAGCAGTTCCTCGCCGGTGCGGAAGGGGTGGCGCAGGACGGTGTCGTCGGGCTTGACCCGGGCCTCGCCGATGGCGTCCTCGTCGACCACGAAGCCGCCGCCGACCGAGTAGTAGGTCTTCTCCAGCAGCACCTCGCCGGAGGCGTCGTACGCCCACAGGGCCATGCCGTTGGCGTGGTACGGGAGGGCCTTGCGGCGGTGCAGGACGAGGTCGTGGTCGGGGTCGAAGGGGATCTCGTGGCGGCCGAGCAGGCTGAGCCGCTTCTCGGCGCGGACGCGTTCGACGTCGAGGTCGGCGCGGTCGACGTCGACCGTGCGGGGGGAGTGGCCCTCCAGGCCGAGCAGGACGGCCTTGGGGGTGCCGTGGCCGTGGCCGGTGGCGCCGAGGGAGCCGTACAGCTCGGCCCGGACGGTGGCGACCCGCTCCAGCAGGCCCTCGGAGCCCAGCCGACGGGCGAACATCCGGGCGGCGCGCATCGGGCCGACGGTGTGCGAGGAGGAGGGGCCGATGCCGATGGAGAAGAGGTCGAAGACGCTGATGGCCACGGGGTGACGTCCTTGTCCGGTCTCGTGGTGGTGCTGGGTCCCGTCTCGTGGACGGGGCGCGGCATGGGACGGGGCACCGCGCGCACGTCTTCCAGTGTGCGCGGTGCCCCGGGAAAGCTCGGGCGGGCCGCCGGTCGGGCGGCCGGAACGAGCGGGGTGCTGCTTACAGCTCGGGGTAGAGCGGGTGCTTGGCGGCGAGCGCGCTCACCCGGGCCTTGAGGGCCTCGGCCTTCGCCTCGTCGAAGCCGGGCTTGAGGGCCTCGGCGATGACGTCGGCGACCTCGCGGAAGTCCTCGGCGCCGAAGCCGCGGGTGGCCAGCGCCGGGGTGCCGATGCGCAGGCCTGAGGTGACCATCGGCGGACGCGGGTCGTTCGGGACGGCGTTGCGGTTGACCGTGATGCCGACCTCGTGCAGGCGGTCCTCGGCGTCCTGGCCGTTGAGCTCGCTGTTGCGCAGGTCGACCAGGACCAGGTGGACGTCGGTGCCGCCGGACAGCACGGAGACGCCGGAGGAGGTCACGTCGTCCTGGAGCAGGCGCTCGGCGAGGATCTTCGCGCCCTCCAGGGTGCGGCGCTGGCGCTCCTTGAACTCCTCGGAGGCCGCGACCTTGAACGCGACGGCCTTGGCGGCGATCACGTGCTCCAGCGGGCCGCCCTGCTGGCCGGGGAAGACCGCGGAGTTGATCTTCTTGGCGTGCTCGGCCTTGGAGAGGATGACGCCGCCGCGCGGGCCGCCCAGGGTCTTGTGGGTGGTGGTGGTGACCACGTCCGCGTACGGCACCGGGGAGGGGTGCAGACCGGCGGCGACCAGGCCGGCGAAGTGCGCCATGTCGACCATCAGCAGGGCGCCGACCTCGTCCGCGACCCGGCGGAACTCGGCGAAGTCCAGCTGGCGGGGGTAGGCGGACCAGCCCGCGATGATCAGCTTCGGCCGGTGCTCCTTGGCGAGGCGCTCGACCTCGGCCATGTCGACCTGGCCGGACTTCTCGTCCACGTGGTAGGCGACCACGTTGTAGAGCTTGCCGGAGAAGTTGATCTTCATGCCGTGGGTCAGGTGACCGCCGTGGGCCAGGTTCAGGCCCAGGATGGTGTCGCCCGGCTGGATCAGCGCGAACATCGCCGCGGCGTTCGCCTGCGCGCCGGAGTGCGGCTGCACGTTGGCGTGCTCGGCGCCGAACAGCTCCTTGATCCGGTCGATGGCGATCTGCTCGACCACGTCGACGTGCTCGCAGCCGCCGTAGTAGCGGCGGCCGGGGTAGCCCTCGGCGTACTTGTTGGTGAGCACCGAGCCCTGGGCCTCCATGACCGCCACCGGGGCGAAGTTCTCGGAGGCGATCATTTCCAGGGTGGTCTGCTGGCGGTGCAGCTCGGCGTCGACCGCGGCGGCGATCTCCGGGTCGAGCGCGTGCAGGGACTGGTTGAGAACCGTCATCAGGGGGGTCTCCCGGTCAGGCGCCGGTGAAGGCGGTGTAGCCGTCGGCGTCGAGCAGCTCGTCGGTCGCCTCGACCCGGACCTTGAACAGCCAACCGCCCTCGAAGGGCTCCGAGTTGACCAGGGCCGGCTCGTCGATGACGGCCTGGTTGACCTCGGTGACCTCGCCGGTGGCGGGGGAGAAGAGGTCGCTGACCGACTTGGTGGACTCAAGCTCGCCACAGGTCTCACCCGCGGTGACGGTGTCGCCCACCGCCGGGAGCTGGACGTAGACGATGTCGCCGAGGGCGTCGGCCGCGTGCGCGGTGATGCCGACCGTCGACACCCCGTCCACGGCGGCGGTCAGCCACTCGTGCTCCTTGGTGTACTGCAGGTGCGTGGGGTTGCTCATGGCGTCATTCTCCAGGATCGCGGGAGGGGAGGGCGCGGCCGTCCGCTGGGCGGACGAACCGGAGGAGGACTGCTCGGGGGAGGTGCGGGGTCAGCGGGCGCGCTTGTAGAACGGCAGCGCGACGACCTCGACCGGCTCGGCCTTGCCGCGCACGTCCACCGCGACGGCGGTGCCGGGCTCGGCGTGGACGGCGTCCACGTACGCGATGGCGATCGGCCTGCCCAGCGTCGGGGACGGCGCGCCGGAGGTGATCCGGCCGATCACGGCGCCCTCGGCGTCCACCACCGCGTACTCGGCGCGCGGGACGCGCTTGCCCTCGGAGACCAGGCCGACCAGCTTGCGCGGCGGGTTGGACTCGGCCTGCGCCGCGGCCTCCTCCAGCGCCTTGCGGCCGACGAAGGCGCCGTCGTTGGTGGTCTTGTCGAAGCGCACCACCCGGCCCAGGCCCGCGTCGAACGGGGTCAGCTCGGTCGACAGCTCGTGCCCGTACAGCGGCATGCCCGCCTCCAGGCGCAGCGTGTCGCGGCAGGACAGGCCGCACGGGACCAGGCCCTCGGCGGTGCCCGCCCCGGTCAGCGCCGTCCACAGGTGCTCGGCGTCGGCGGGGGCGCAGAACACCTCGAAGCCGTCCTCGCCGGTGTAGCCGGTGCGGGCCAGCCAGACCCGGCGGTCGGCCACCGTGGCGGGCAGCAGGGCGTAGTACTTGAGGCCGGGCAGGTCGGCGTCGGTCAGCTTGGCCAGGATGCCGTTCGCCTCCGGGCCCTGGACGGCGAGCAGCGCGTAGGCGTCGCGGTCGTCGCGGACGGTGGCGTCGAAGCCCGCCGCGCGCTCGGTCAGCGCGTCCAGCACGACCTGGGCGTTGGAGGCGTTGGCGACCACCAGGTACTCGTCCTCGGCGGTGCGGTAGACGATCAGGTCGTCCAGGATGCCGCCGTCCTCGCGGCAGATCATGGTGTAGCGGGCGCGCAGCACGCCGAGCGCGGAGATGAAGCCGACCAGCGCGTGGTCGAGCAACTCGCCCGCCTGCGGGCCGGAGACGGTGATCTCGCCCATGTGCGAGAGGTCGAACAGGCCGGCCCGGGTGCGGACGGCGAGGTGCTCCTCGCGCTCGCTGCCGTAGCGCAGCGGCATGTCCCAGCCCGCGAAGTCGGTCATGGTGGCGCCGAGCGAGCGGTGCAGCGCGTCGAGCGCGGTCAGGCGGAGGGACACGACGGGACTCCCGGGATCTGGAAACGGGCAGGCTGGGGCGAATCTCCCCCATCTGTCGTCGAACCTGAGAGCTTCGCCGCCTCCTGAACAGGATGGCGGCTTGCACCGTGGGTGGGCGCACGGCGCGGCCGTGTCCACTTTCCAGATCTGCCTAGCCCGGGCGGTAGGGGTGCCTGAGAGATTCCGGGGAGGACTTGCTCCTTCGGCGCCGGTCGCGGCCTGAGCAGGCCGTTCCGGCTCTCCCGCGCGGGTTCGAGCGGCCGGTATGAAGTTTGGGCGGGCCCATCATGGCACGCCGGGGCCCACTCGTGGGAGAGGGGTCCGGCCGTCGGCGCACCGGGACGCCCCCGCGCGCCGCTAACCTGATCGCAACTGCGGACGTGGAGGGGCGACATGGGGTTCCCGCTGGGCGGGGTTCCGGAGGGCGGGGCCTGGCCGGTCAACGAGCTGGAGCGGGTGCTGACCGCCGCGCTCGGCGATCCGGGCGCGACGCCCCGGGTGATCGAGGTGCTGGCCCGCAGCCAGGTGTGGATCCCGCTGCCCTCCGGCACCACCCCGGACGCCGAGGCGCTCGACCTGCCGACGCTGGAGCTGGCCGGGGCGCCGTACGTGCCGGTGTACTCCTCGCAGGAGCAGTACCTGCAGCACTGCCCGGGCATCCCGTTCGCGATCGCCCCGATGTGGGAGTTCGCCCGCGGGCTGCCGCTGGGCATCGGCATCGCGGTCAACCCGGAGGCGCCGGTGGGCATCCCGGTGCCGCCGGAGGGCGTCGGCGAGCTGCGGCGCGGGCCGCGCGGCGAGGAGTGGGAGGCGCGGGGCGTCACCGAGGGCGCCCGGGTGGCGCTCAAGGAGCCCGAGCCGCACCAGGAGCCGTTCGCCTTCCTGGCCGCCGCGACCAGCGAACTCGTCGCGCTGCCGGGGGTGTTGACGGCCCGTCGGGCGCTGGCCCGGGTGGAGGGCGAGCCGACCCTGCTGTACGTCGGCGTCCAGCTCGACCCGGTGGCCCCCGCCGACCCGGTCGAGGTGAACACCGCGCTGGGCCGGGCGCTGGGAACCGCGCCGCCCGCCTGGGGCGTCCACCTGGTGCTGCTCGACCTGGTCGCCGATCCGGTGGTGGACTGGCTGCTGGGGCGGGTACAGCCCTTCTACGTGCGTCCGTGACGGCCGCTCGGGCCCGCTCCTCGGCCGCACGCGGTACGGCGGCATGACGGCCGTCGGGTGCGCCCCATAGGGTTGCCCCGGCACACCGGAGCACGGTGGCGAGCGGACGAGAGAGTAGGGCGGCGACGTGACGGGAGCAGCCGGCGACCCGGGGGCGGTCGAGCACGCCCTCGCAGCGGTCGCACCGGAGCGCTGGGAGGCGTACGAGGGCCTGCTGCGCGCGCTGGCCGGCGGGCAGGTCTGGATGCTGCTGTGGCACGGCAGCCCCGGCAGCCCGGACGCCCAGTACGGGAACATGGACGTCGGCGGGCACGGCTACGCGCCCTGCGCCACCTCCCCGGCCCAGTTGGCGGCCAGCGGCTGGACGCGGGCCCACGAGGTGGTCTCCGGCCCGGAGATCGCCGCCGCGCTCTACCGCTCGCGCTGGGGCCTGTGGCTGGACCCGCACCGCCCCGGTGGCGGCGTCGGCGTGCCCTGGGCCGACCTGCGGCGGATCGCGCTCGGCCTGGACCGGCTGCCGGCCGGCCCGCTGCGGATCTCCGAACCCGCCGTGCAGGCCTCCCCGTTCTTCGCCGTGCTGGAGCAGCAGGCGGGCGAGGTGCGCCCGCTGCGCTCGCTGCGGCGGGCCTGGGTGCAGCCGGCGCTGGGCGAGGCGTACCTGGCGATCGGGCTCGACCTGTACGACGCCTCCCCGCCGTCGGTGGAGGCGGCCCGGGCGCTGGTGCAGCGGGCCGCCGCGCAGGCGCCCGACGGGCCCGGGGTGTCCACCGTGATGATGGCGGACGAGTACGACCCGGTGGCGATGTGGATGTGGGCCAACGCCCGCCCGTTCTTCGACCGGCAGGGCCCCCCGCAGGCCCACCCGACCGGCTTCGGTTACGCAGCGCAACCGCCCGCCGGGCCCGCCCAGGGCTGGCCGCAGGCCCCCTGGCCGGGCTACCCGGGCCGTTGAACCTACCCTGACGCACTGCCGAAAAACCCCCGTCCCGCCCTTTCCCCAGGGTCGGCGGGGGTTTTTTGCCAGCTCTTGCCACCCCGTGATCTACGCGCGCAACCCCCGGCGCCAACTGGCGTTTTCCCGCCAGTGGCGGGGTGTCGTCAGCGTACCCCTTGACGGACATGTAACAGCCGTGTGAAGAGCGATATGCGTGCGCAACGGAAGTGCATGCCGACAGATCACAGTTGGGCATCCTTCGGCATGAGGGTCTTCCGCCGGGCACTTCCCATGACAGAGAGTGCTGCGCAATGCGGGGTGCGAGTCGATCCTCACGAAGGTGAACGCGCCCCGGCCACCGCATGAACCGCACGATGCTCATCTCGTGCGTCCGCACCGTGCACGTCGGAGGCGTCCCGCCCGGGATCGTCGCCGTCCCGGGCGCCCCCCTGACCGGAGGGCCGTCCGGAGGAAACCCGGCACCACCAGCAACGCCCTGCTTGCTCAACGCACTTCTGCACCGCCGCACCGGCACCCGGCACCACCGAACCGCTCTGCACCTCCGCACCGCACGCGACTCCGTGGGCCGGCCACCGTCGGCGAGGGGAACGAACTGACTCATGACCACACCCACCGAGACCTCGGGTCCGGCGTCCGGGGCGCAGCCTGACGGCGCGTCAACTCCCGAGCCGCCCAAGAAGATCGAGGGCCGCTCGCCGGGCCGCATCGCCTGGAGCCGGCTCAAGCGCGACAAGGTCGCGCTGGTCGGCGGCGCCGTCGTGGTGCTGCTGATCCTGGCGGCGGTCTTCGCCCCGGTGCTGACCGCGCTGTTCGGACACCCGGTCGACGAGCCGCACCCGGACCAGATCAACCCCGACCTGGGCCTGCCCAAGGGGGCGTTCGGCGGCATCAGCGGCGACTTCCTGCTCGGCGTCGACCCGACCTTCGGCCGCGACGTGTTCTCCCGGATCGTCTACGGCGCGCAGATCTCGCTGCTGGTGGCCTTCCTGGCCGCCGCGCTGTCGGTCTGCATCGGCGTCGTGATGGGCATCATGGCCGGGTACTTCGGCGGCTGGGTGGACTCGGTCATCAGCCGGGTCATGGACGTCCTGCTGGCCTTCCCGCAGCTGCTGTTCAGCATCGCGCTGGTCTCGGTGATGCCCAACAAGCTGTTCGGCCTGGGCGACACCGGCGTGCGGGTGGCGGTCCTGGTGACCGTGATCGGCTTCTTCGGCTGGCCGTACATCGGGCGCATCGTCCGCGGCCAGGCCATGTCGCTGCGCGAGCGCGAGTTCGTGGACGCCGCCCGCAGCCTCGGCGCGGGGCGCGCGCACATCCTGTTCCGCGAGCTGCTGCCGAACCTGACGGCGCCGATCCTGGTCTACGCGACCCTGATCATCCCCACCAACATCCTGAACGAGGCGGCGCTCAGCTTCCTCGGGGCCGGCGTCCGGCCGCCCACCCCGTCCTGGGGGCAGATGCTCTCGGACGCGGTCGGGATCTACCAGGCGGATCCCACGTACATGGTGATCCCCGGTCTCGCCATCTTCATCACCGTGCTCGCCTTCAACCTCTTCGGTGACGGCCTGCGTGACGCTCTCGACCCCAAGGGCAACTGAGCCCGCAACTCTGGAGGTTCCCCAACCCATGAAGCGAAACAGGACGCTCGCGGCCGCCGCTCTGGTGGCCACCCTCGCCCTCACCACGGCCGCCTGCGGCGGCAGCAAGGGCGGCGGCAGCAACGGCGGGGGCGACAACGCCTCGGGCAAGGCCGGTGCGGCGGCGGGCTTCAACGCGGCGGCCGACAAGGTGGTGAACCCGTCCACCAAGAAGGGCGGGACCCTGGAGATGTGGACCACCACCGACGTGGACTCGCTCGACCCCGGTCGCGCGTACTACGCCTCGGTGTGGAACTACGAGCGCTTCTACACCCGCACCCTGCTCGCCTTCGACGGCAAGCCCGGCAAGGACGGCCTGAAGCTCGTCCCCGACCTGGCCTCCGCCCAGCCGGAGATCTCCGCCGACGCCAAGACCTACACCTTCAAGCTGAAGCCCGGCCTGAAGTTCGAGGACGGCTCGGTCATCACCTCGAAGGACATCAAGTACGGCATCGAGCGCATCTTCGCGCAGGACGTCGTCTCCGGCGGCCCGACCTACCTGATCAACGAGCTGGACCAGGGCCAGGGCTACAAGGGCCCCTACACCGACTCCGACCCGAACAAGCTCGGCCTCAAGACGGTGGAGACCCCGGACGACACCACGATCGTCTTCCACCTGGCCAAGCCGAACTCGGACTTCCCGTTCCTGCTGGCCATGGGCTCCGCCGCCCCCGTCCCGCAGAAGCTGGACACCGGCTCCAAGTACGGCGACAAGCCGGTCTCCTCCGGCCCGTACAAGTTCAAGTCGGTCGAGCCGGGCAAGGGCTACGAGCTGGTCCGCAACGAGAACTGGGACCCGGCCTCCGACCCGTTCCGCAAGGCGCTGCCGGACGTCGTCAAGCTGACCGTCACCACCAACGCCGACGACATGGACGCCCGCCTGCTGGGGAACACCGCCGACCTCGACTGGGCCCAGACCGGCCTGTCGCAGGCCGCCCAGGTCAAGGTGCTGCAGGACCCGGCGCTCAAGGCCAACACCGACGACCCGTACAACGGCTTCATCCGGTACGTCACGATGGCCCCGTCGGTCGCCCCGTTCGACAACCAGCACTGCCGCAACGCGGTGCTGTACGCGGCCGACACCACCGCCCTGCAGACCGCCCGCGGCGGCTCGGTGGCCGGTTCGCTGTACGGCTCGATGCTGCCCCCGAACATCCTCGGTTCCGACGACTACGACCCGTTCGGCCTGACCAAGGGCAAGCCGAACCTGGACAAGGCCAAGGAGGAGCTGAAGGCCTGCGGCAAGCCGGACGGCTTCAAGACCACCATCGCGGTGCGCGGCAACAAGCCGAAGGAGGTCAACTCCGCGGTGGCCCTGCAGACCGCGCTCAAGGCGGTCAACATCGACGTCACCGTCGACCAGTACGACGGCAAGCTGATCTCCTCGGTCATCGGCGCGCCCGACGTGGTCAAGTCCAAGGGCTACGGCCTGATCGTGATGGGCTGGGGCGCCGACTACCCGACCGGCTCCGGCTACCTGCAGCCGCTGGTCGACGGCCGCTTCATCACCCAGAACGGCAACAACAACTACGCCGAGATCAACGACCCGGAGATCAACGGCTGGTTCGACGAGGCCGCCCAGGCGACCGACCCGGCCAAGGCCGCCGAGCTCTACAAGAAGATCAACCACAAGGTCGTCGACGGCGCCTACTACCTGCCGATGGTCGCCGACAAGGCCCTCAACTGGCGCAACCCGCGCCTGACCAACGTCTACATCTCCGACGCCTTCGGCGAGGTGGACTTCCAGGCGCTCGGCGTCTCCGACGGCAAGTGACCTGGCCCGCCCCTTAGTTCTCACCGCTAGTCCGAAGGGCAGGTGAAGGCCCTGCCCGGGCCGGCCGGGACGCCCCCCACCGGGGGACCCGGCCGGCCCGCGGCAGGGCCGACCGCAGTGCTCGTGTATCTCTTCAGGCGACTGGTCAACGTCGTCTTCATGCTGTTGGTGGTCGCCGCGGTGACCTTCGGCATCTTCTTCATGGTGCCGAAACTCACCGGGACCGACCCCGCGATGCTCTACGTGGGCAAGATCGCGGACAAGGTGGCCGTCGAGGGCATCCGCCACAAGATGGGTCTCGACAAGTCGATCATCGAACAGTTCTGGCTCTTCCTGAAGGGCGTGTTCGTCGGCCGCGACTACAACGCAGGCACCGACATGACCCACTGCGCGGCCCCCTGCCTGGGCTACTCGTTCAAGACCGAGCGGGAGGTCTGGCCGCTCCTGCTCAACCGGGTCGGCGTCGACTTCTCGCTCGCGGTCGGGGCCTCCGTGCTCTGGCTGCTGTTCGGCACCGCCACCGGCGTGGTCTCCGCGCTGCGCCGCGGCACCGCGCTGGACCGGATCACCATGACCGTCGCGCTGGCCGGCGTCTCGCTGCCGATGTACTTCACCGGCCTGGTCGCGCTCGCCCTCTTCGTCCACCAGCTCGGTTGGTTCCCCAACAACTACACCGACTTCACCGACGATCCGGTCTCCTGGTTCCAGGGGCTGGTGCTGCCCTGGGTGACCCTGGCGTTCCTGTTCGCCGCCACGTACGCCCGACTGAGCAGGGCCACCCTGCTGGACGTCCTCGGCGAGGACTACATCCGCACCGCGCGCGCCAAGGGCCTCAAGGAGCCGGTGGTCATCGGCAAGCACGCCATGCGCTCCACGCTGACCCCGATCCTGACCATCTTCGGCATGGACCTCGGCGGTCTGCTCGGCGGCGCCGTGCTCACCGAGAAGACCTTCAACCTGCGCGGGCTCGGCTACGAGGCGGTCACCTCGATCCAGTCCAGCGACCTCCCGGTGATCATGGGCGTGACCCTGTTCGCCGCGTTCTTCATCGTCATGGCCAACCTCGTGGTTGACCTGCTGTACGCCGTCGTCGACCCCCGGGTGAGGCTGACATGAGCAACACCGACAAGCCCAGCCTGGGAGACAAGAGCTTCCTGTCTGTTCGCGACCTGAAGGTGCACTTCCCCACCGACGACGGACTGGTCAAGTCCGTCAACGGGCTGAGCTTCGACCTGGAGCGCGGCAGGACCCTCGGCATCGTCGGCGAGTCCGGCTCCGGGAAGTCCGTCACCTCGCTGTCGATCATGGGCCTGCACCGCACCGGCACCAAGCGCGGTGCCCCGCGGATCTCCGGCGAGATCTGGCTGGACGGCGAGGACCTGGTCGCCGCCAGCCCCGACCGGGTGCGCAAGCTCCGCGGCCAGAAGATGGCGATGATCTTCCAGGACCCGCTGACCGCGATGCACCCCTACTACACGGTCGGCGCCCAGATCGTCGAGGGCTACCGGGCCCACCACCCCGGCGCCTCCAAGAAGGAGGCCCGCAAGCGCGCGGTCGAGATGCTCGACCGGGTCGGCATCCCGCAGCCCGACAAGCGGGTCGACAACTACCCGCACGAGTTCTCCGGCGGCATGCGCCAGCGCGCCATGATCGCGATGGCGCTGGTCAACGACCCCTCGCTGTTGATCGCCGACGAGCCGACCACCGCCCTCGACGTCACCGTCCAGGCGCAGATCCTCGACCTGATCCGCGACCTGCAGAAGGAGTTCGGCTCGGCGGTCATCATCATCACCCACGACCTGGGCGTGGTCGCCGAGCTCGCCGACGACATCCTGGTCATGTACGGCGGCAAGCCCGTCGAGCGCGGCCCCGCCGCCACCATCTTCGAATCCCCCGAGCACCCCTACACCTGGGGCCTGCTCGGCTCGATGCCCCGCCTCGACCGGGAGCTCCAGGACCGGCTGATCCCGGTCAAGGGCACCCCGCCGAGCCTGATCAACGTGCCGTCCGGCTGCGCGTTCCACCCGCGCTGCCCGTACGCCGAGCTCACCGGCGGCCGCTCCACCAGCGAGGTGCCCGCGCTCGCCGAGGCCGCGCCCCGGCACCACGCCGCCTGCCACCTGCCGATCGCCGAACGCCACCGGATCTTCACCGAAGAGATCGCGCCCCGGCTGTGAGCACGTACCACCCATTTGGAGAGCAGCGATGACGGACAGTCAGGCGGCGGTGCCGCAGCTCGCGAAGGTGCCCGCCCAGGCGCCCGGGCCCGACCGCGGACCCCTGTTGAAGGTCGCCGGACTGACCCGGCACTTCCCGGTCACCAAGGGGCTGCTGAAGCGCCAGGTCGGCGCGGTGCGGGCGGTCGACGGCATCGACTTCGAGGTCCGGGCCGGCGAGACCCTCGGCGTGGTCGGCGAGTCCGGCTGCGGCAAGTCCACCATGGGGCGGCTGGTCACCCGGCTCGACGAACCCACCGGCGGGACGATCGAGTTCGAGGGCACCGACATCACCCACCTGGGCGTCGCGGCGATGCGGCCGTACCGGCGCGACATCCAGATGATCTTCCAGGACCCGTACTCCTCGCTGAACCCCCGGCACACCATCGGCACCATCGTCGGCGCGCCCTTCCGCCTCCAGAAGGTCGCCACCGAGCACGGCGTCAAGCGGGCCGTCCAGGACCTGCTGGAGCTCTGCGGCCTCAGCCCCGAGCACTACAACCGCTACCCGCACGAGTTCTCCGGCGGCCAGCGCCAGCGCATCGGCATCGCCCGCGCGCTGGCCCTGCGCCCCAAGATGATCGTGGCCGACGAACCGGTCTCCGCGCTGGACGTCTCCATCCAGGCCCAGGTGGTCAACCTGCTGGACGACCTCCAGAAGGAGCTCGGCCTCACCTACCTGATCATCGCGCACGACCTCTCGGTCGTCCGGCACGTCTCCGACCGGGTCGCCGTCATGTACCTCGGCAAGGTGGTCGAGATCGCCGACCGGGACGCGCTCTACTCCCGGCCGATGCACCCCTACACCAACGCGCTGATGTCCGCGGTGCCGGTGCCCGACCCGCGCCGCAAGGAGCGCCGCGAGCGCATCCTGCTCACCGGCGACGTCCCCTCCCCGCTCAACCCGCCGTCCGGCTGCCGCTTCCGCACCCGCTGCTGGAAGGCGCAGGACGTGTGCGCGAGCCAGGAGCCGCCGCTCGCCACCACCGAGGCCGGGCACCAGGTGGCGTGCCACTTCCCGGAGAACGCGGGCGAGTAGTCCTCCGTCCACGAGGTCCGTCCGGCGAGGGGGTTCCCCCCGCCGGACGGACCTCGTCGTTCGTGCGGGAGTGACAGTGGCCGATGGCAGGGTGGGGGCATGCTGGAGATCGCGGTGCAGGACAGGTCCGGTCGGGTCGGGGTCCGGGTCTCGGAGGACGAACTCCGTGACCTGGTGCGGGACATGGGGCGGTGGCCGGACGCCTTCCTGGTGCTCCAACGGGTGCCGGACCTGCCGGACACCTACGCGCAGGCCTGTCCGGAGGACGGCGCCTGGACGGTCGAGCACCGGGACGGCGCGCAGTCGCGGCACTTCGCGACGCGGGTGGCCGAGCTGGAGCGGGTCGCCGAGCTGCTGACCGGGTGGGCCCGGCAGGACGCGGACTGGGCGGCGGGGGAGGAGTGGGAGCGGCTCGACTTCGGACCGGATCCGGAGCCCGCGCCGCTGGAGCTCCCGGCGGAGGACGAGGAGAGCCTGCTGGAGACGCTGCGACTGCAACTGGCGGGCGGGTACGCGACGTTGGCGCAACTGGCCGAGACCGCCGAGGAGCACCTCGTCCGGGACGGGAACCGGCCGGTCAGCGCGGAGCAGGCCAAGCAGCTGGTCGACCGGATGTGGCTGGAGCGGGTCGCCGAGCAGCGCACCTGGGTCGGCGAGACCGACCCGGAGCGGCTGGCCCGGGCGTTCGCCGCGCTGCAGGCGACCGGGATCACCGCCCGGGAGAACTTCACCTGCTGCCGCAGCTGCGGCAACGGCGAGATCGGCGCGGAGGACCCGCAGGCCCGCGGCTTCGTCTACTTCCACTTCCAGTGCACCGAGCACGCCGTCCTCGGCCACGGCCTGTCGCTGTACTACGGCGGCTTCGACGGCTCCCCGGAGACCACCGCCGCCGTCGGCCACGAGGTGGCGGCGGCGCTGCGCGCCGTCGGCCTCACGGTCAGCTGGGACGGCGACCCGTCGCGGGCCGTCGAGGTCGTCGACCTGGACTGGCGGCGCCGACTGGTCGGCTAGGCCCCCTGTCCGGCCGCCGCGGGCCGGGCCGTCCTTCGTCCGGCGCAGCCCGCGGCCCGAGCTGTTGCCGGGGGTCGGGGCGGTGCCTTGACTGGAGCGGAATGTCCCAGCTCCCGCGCGAGGGTAGGTCACCATGCTGTCGGCCCGCAGTCTGTTCCAGGAGATCCACGACGACGACCAGGCGTTCCGGCTGTTCTGCTCGATCGCCGCGAAGGGCGAGGACCAGGGCGGCTGGGAGAACGGCCGGATCGCCCGGCTGGTGCCCGACCCGGTGCTGGCGCCGAAGGTGGCCCGGCACGGCGCCGACGAGGACAAGCACGGCCGGATCTTCAAGGCGCTGATGCACAAGCGCGGCCTGACCGAGCGGGACGTCCCGGACGACACCGACTACACGATGATCCTGGAGCGGCAGGGCATCGGCCTGGCGCACGCCCGGCTGCGCCGCGACGAGCCGCTGACCGAGCAGGACGTGATCACGTACCTGGCGCACAGCCGGGTCACCGAGCAGCGGGCCTCCGAGCAGATGCTGATGCTGAAGCGGATCTTCGGCGACCACCCGGAGCTGGGGCGGGCGGTGCGGATGATCTCCAACGACGAGGACAACCACCTCGCGTTCTGCCACGAGGAGCTGCTGCGGCTCGCGTACCACGGGCACGGGCGGGCGATCCTGGACACCCTGCAGGCCACCGCCCGGGCGGAGATCCGCACCTACCGGGACGTCAGCCTGGCCGTGATGGCGCACCTGGGGGAGCTGCTGCGCTGGCCGAGGGCGAAGTCGGCGGCGCTGGCGGCGGGCATCCACGCGGTGTACGCGTACGAGCGGGCGGGCGGCTGGCGGCGGATGACCACGCTGAGGATGCCGACCCGGCTGAACGCGCTGGGCGGGCCCGCGCCGCACGAGCAGTTCGCCTGACCGCCCGGCGGCCGGGGGCATGGGGGGCGTGAGCCGGCGTGCAGACTGACCAGGTGACCTCCGAGATCTTCCCGCACACCGTCCAACAGGTCCTCGACCTGGTCGGCATCTTCGTGTTCGCGCTGTCCGGCGGCCTGATGGCCGTCCGCAAGAACATGGACATCTTCGGCATCTGCGTACTGGCCGAGGCCACCGCGCTGGGCGGCGGCATCCTCCGGGACCTGGTGATCGGGGCGCTGCCGGTGGCCGCGTTCACCAGCTTCGGGTACTTCCCCACCCCGCTGGTCGCCGGGGTGGTGGTGTTCTTCCTGCACCCCGAGGTGGAGCGGATCACCCGGGCGGTGATGGTGCTGGACGCGGCGGGCCTGGGCCTGTTCTGCGTCACCGGCACCATCAAGGCGCACACCTACGGGCTGGGCGCGATCGCCTCGGTGGCCTGCGGCATGCTGACCGCGGCGGGCGGCGGCGTGATCCGCGACCTGCTGGCGATGGAGCCTCCCTCGCTGCTGCGCTGGGACCGCGAGATCTACGCCGTCCCGGCGCTGGTCGGCTCGGCCGTGGTGGCGGTCCTGATCGGCACCGGGCGGCTGACCCCGCTGAACGCCTCGCTGGCCGCCGTGGTCGCGTTCACCATGCGGATGCTGGCGCTCAGGTACGGCTGGCGCGCACCTCGTGCTTGGCACCGCAACGGTTCTCGCACCAGCGAGGAGTAGGGGAGCCGCCGTACGCCAGCGAGATCGCCTCGACCGTGCAGAGCAGCTCCGGCAGCAGCTTGCTCAGCTCGGTCACCGAGGCGACCCGGACCGGGGCGGAGATCGAGCAGGCGGCGATGGCGGTGCCCTCGGTGCCCGCGATCGGGGCGGCGATGCAGTTCACCGACTCCTGGTACTCGGCCTGGTCCACCGCCCAGCCGCGGCGGCGCACCTCGGCCAGCTCGGCCCGGAACTCCTCCGGGTCGCGGATCGACTGCGGGGTGCGGGCCGGGAAGTCGGCCTCGGCGAGGAACGTGGTCAGCTTCTCCGCGGGCAGGTCGGCCAGCAGCACCTTGCCCGCCGCGGTGGCCACCGCGGGGGCGCGCCTGCCGATCCGGCTGGCCTCGCCGAGCCAGCTGCGGCCGTGGTCCGGGTACTTGGCCTCGACCTTGTCGAGGTACAGCACCTCGTCCTCCTCCAGCACGGACAGGTGCACGGTGTGCCCGTAGCGCTCGTTCAGCACCGCCAGGTACGGGGCGGCGACCTGCCGGATGTCGATGCCCTCCAGCGCCTGGTGGGCGAGCGCGAACAGCCGGCCGCCGAGCCGGTAGCGCTGGTCGGACTGCCGGTGGACGAAGCCGTGCTCCTGCAGGGTGCGCAGCAGCCGCAGCGCGGTGGACTTGTGCACGCCGATCTTCGCGGCGGCCTGCTCCAGCGACGCCGGACCCTCGCCGAGCGACGCCAGGATGGTCAGCGCGCGGTCGACCGTCTGGGACACGTCCCCTCCCTCTCACATCGGCGTGGCCGGAAGGCTAACGGCGCGTTGCAGAGGGTGCAATGGCCAAATCGTGACTCTTCGGCCGCCTACACTGGGTCCCGCTATGGCATACCTCGACCACGCCGCCACCACGCCGATGCTGCCCGAGTCGATCGCCGCGATGACGGCGCAGTTCGGGACCGTCGGCAACGCCTCCTCCCTGCACGCCGCCGGTCGGCGGGCCCGCCGGGTGGTCGAGGAGTCCCGGGAGTCGCTCGGCGAGGCGCTGGGCGCCCGGCCCAGCGAGATCGTGCTCACCGGCGGCGGCACCGAGTCCGACAACCTGGCGGTCAAGGGCCTGTACTGGTCCCGGCGGGACGCCGACCCGGCCCGCCGCCGGGTGCTGTGCAGCCCGGTCGAGCACCACGCGGTGCTGGACGCGGTGCACTGGCTGGCCGAGCACGAGGGCGCCGAGGTCGAGTACCTGCCGGTGGACGGGCTGGGCCGGGTGCACCCCGAGGCGCTGCGCGCGGCGATCGAGCGCGGCCCGGAGACGGTCGCGCTGGTCACCGTGATGTGGGCCAACAACGAGGTCGGCACCGTCCAGCCGATCCGCGAACTCGCTTCCGTCGCCGCCGAGTTCGACGTGCCGATGCACTCCGACGCGGTGCAGGCGCTGGGCCAGGTGCCGGTCTCCTTCGCCGACTCCGGGCTGACCGCGCTGACCGTCACCGGCCACAAGGTCGGCGGCCCGTACGGGGTCGGCGCGCTGCTGCTGGCCCGCTCCGCCAAGCCCGTCCCGCTGCTGCACGGCGGCGGCCAGGAGCGCGACGTGCGCTCCGGCACGCTGGACGCGCCGGGCGCGGCCGGGTTCGCGGTGGCCGCCGCGCTGGCCGTCGAGCGGCAGCCCGGGTACGCGGGCGCGGTCGGCGCGCTGCGCGACGAGCTGCTGGCCGTGGTCCGCTCGGCCGCGCCGGACGCGGTGCTCAACGGCGACCCGGGCGCGGACGGGCGGCTGCCCGCCAACGCGCACTTCTCCTTCCCCGGCTGCGAGGGCGACGCGCTGCTGATGCTGCTGGACGCGGCGGGCGTCGAGTGCTCCACCGGCTCGGCCTGCTCGGCCGGCGTCCCGCAGCCCAGCCACGTGCTGCTGGCGATGGGCGTCGACCCGGAGCTGGCCCGGGCCTCGCTGCGCTTCTCGCTCGGCCACACCTCCACCGCCGCCGACGTGGCGGCGCTGGCCGCGGCGCTGCCCGGCGCGGTGGAGCGGGCCCGGCGGGCCGGGCTGGTGCGGGCCGCCCGCTGAGGCCGGGGCCCCACGGCGGGCACGACGTTCCGTGCGGCGGCGTGACGTTCCGTACGGAACCTTCTGCTTCCGGACGTATTCTGGGGGCATGAACGCACCCCTCCCCGAGCGCACCGTCCGCGACCTCACCGGGATGCTGGTCCAGGCCGCGCACGCGATGAACACCCGGCTGTCGCTGGCCCTGGCCGAGATCGACAGCTCCCCGCGCAAGCACTGCGTGCTGGTGCACGCGATGGAGGCCGAGCGCACCCAGTCGCAGCTGGCCGCGATCGCCGGCCTGGACAAGACCACCATGGTGGTCACCGCCGACGAGCTGGAGCGCGACGGCCTGGCCGAGCGCCACCCGTCCGCGACCGACCGGCGGGTGAAGGTGATCCGGGTGACCCCCGCGGGGGCGGAGCTGGTGCGGCGCGGCGAGGTGATCGTCGACCGGGTGCACGGGGAGGCGCTGGGCGAGCTGTCGGCGGGGGAGCGGCAGGTGTTCGTGGACGCGCTGGACCGGCTGCAGCAGGCGAAGGAGTTCCCGATGGTCGGGGAGGGCGGCGTGGTGCGCAGGCCGCGGCGGGCCCGGCAGAGCTGACCGTCCGCTTTTAAATCGTCTACTATAAAACTATCTGCTACGGTCTCTCTTATCGGGAGAGCGCGCCCGCGCATCCCCGGGGAGGGAGAGAACCGTGTCCGAGAACCCGTCACGCGCCCGCTGGCTGGCCCTCGCGGTGGTGTGCGCCGGAATGCTGATGGTGATCCTCGACGGGTCCATCACCACCGTCGCGCTGCCCGCCATCCAGGCCGACCTGCACACCGGCACGGCCGGGCTGGCCTGGGTGGTGGACGCCTACGTGGTCGCCTTCGGCGGACTGCTGCTGCTCGCCGGGCGGCTCGGCGACCTGCTCGGCCGCCGCCGGATCTACCTCGCCGGGATCGCCGCCTTCACCGCCGCCTCCGTGCTGTGCGGCCTCGCCGTGAACGCCGGGACGCTGATCGCCGCCCGCTTCCTGCAGGGCGCGGGCGGGGCGATGGCCTCCGCCGTCGGCCTCGGCATGGTCGTCGCGCTCTTCCCCGACCCCGCCGACCGGGCCAAGGCCTTCGGCGCCGTCGGCTTCACCGGCGCCGCGGGCGCCTCGCTCGGCCAGGTGCTCGGCGGCGTCCTCACCCAGGGCCTCGGCTGGCACTGGATCTTCTTCATCAACCTGCCGATCGGCGCCGCCGCCCTGCTCGCCGGGCGCCGCCTGCTCGCCGCCGACCGCGGCCCCGGCCTCGGGGCGGGCGCCGACGCCCCCGGCGCCGTCCTGGTCACCACCGGCCTGATGCTCGGCGTCTACACCATCGTCGAGGGCGGCCCGGCCGGCTGGACCTCCGCCCGCACCCTGGCCACCGGCGCCGCCGCCCTCGTCCTGCTCGCCGCCTTCCTGCGCCGACAGGCCCGCACCGCCACCCCGCTGCTCCCGCTGCGGATCCTCGCCCGGCGCACCACCGCGCTCGCCAACCTGATCCAACTGCTCATGCTGGCGGCCCTGTTCGGCTTCCAGGTCCTGCTCGCCCTGTACCTCCAGCAGGTCCAGCACTACAGCGCCCTGGCCACCGGCCTGGCCATGCTGCCCGCCGCCCTCACCATCGCCGCCGTCTCCCTGCTGCTGGCCGCCCGCGCCATCGCCCGGCTCGGCGAACGCCGCACCCTGCTGCTGGGCCTGGCCCTGCTCACCGTCGGCATCGCCCTGCTCACCCGACTCCCGGCCGGACACCTGAACTACGCCGCCGACGTGCTGCCCACCACGCTCAGCGCCGCCGGGTTCGGCCTCGCCGCCACCGCCCTCACCGCCCTCGGCATGGCCGACGCCCGACCCGAGGACGCCGGGCTGCTCTCCGGCCTGCTCAACACCACCCAGCAGGTCGGCGCCGCGCTCGGCGTCGCCGTCCTCACCGCCCTGGCCGCCGGGCGCGGCACCGGCGGCTTCCACCTCGCCTTCGGCACCGGCGCCGCCCTGCTGGCCGCCGCCTTCCTGCTGACCCTCGCCCTGCCCCGCCCCGGCCGCCCGGCCGCGCCCGCCGACGCCGAGCCGCCCGTCCTGGTGCACGGCTGACCGCCGGGGCGCAGCCCGCCACCGTTACGCTTGGAGGCACCATGACTGACTTCCCCGGCGCCCCGACCACCCCGTCCACCGGCCGCCTGCGCGTGCTTGCCGCGATGTCCGGCGGCGTCGACTCCGCCGTCGCCGCCGCCCGGGCCGTCGAGGCCGGCCACGAGGTGACCGGCGTCCACCTGGCGCTCGCCAGCAACCCGCAGTCCTTCCGCACCGGTGCCCGCGGCTGCTGCACCCTGGAGGACTCCCGGGACGCCCGCCGCGCCGCCGACGTGATCGGCATCCCGTTCTACGTCTGGGACTTGGCCGAACGCTTCCGCGAGGACGTGATCGAGGACTTCGTCGCCGAGTACGCCGCCGGGCGCACCCCCAACCCGTGCCTGCGCTGCAACGAGAAGATCAAGTTCGCCGCGCTGCTCGACAAGGCGATCGCGCTCGGCTTCGACGCCGTCTGCACCGGCCACTACGCCCGGATCGTCGACCACCCCGACGGCACCCGCGAACTGCACCGCGCCGTCGACGCCGCCAAGGACCAGTCGTACGTCCTCGGCGTGCTCGACGCCGAACAGCTCGCCCACTCGCTCTTCCCGCTCGGCGACACCACCAAGGACGTCATCCGCGCGGAGGCCGAACGGCGCGGCCTCGCCGTCGCCAAGAAGCCCGACAGCCACGACATCTGCTTCATCACCGACGGCGACACCCAGGGCTTCCTGGCCGAGCGCCTCGGCACCGCCCCCGGCGACATCCTCGACACCGACGGAACCAAGCTCGGCGAGCACGACGGCGCGTACGGCTTCACCATCGGCCAGCGCAAGGGCCTGCGGCTCGGCCGCCCCGCCGCCGACGGCAAGCCCCGCTACGTGCTCGACATCTCGCCGGTCAACAACACCGTCACCGTCGGCCCGGTCGAGGGGCTCGACGTGCACGCCCTCACCGCCATCCGCCCCCGCTGGTGCGGCACCCCCGCCGTCGGCGAGGGCCGCTACACCGCCCAGCTGCGGGCGCACGGCGAGGAGGTGCCCGTCACCGCCGTGCTGAGCGACGACCGGCTGCACGTCCGGCTCGACACCCCGGCCCGCGGCATCGCCCCCGGGCAGGCCGTGGTGCTGTACGACGGCACCCGGGTGGTCGGCTCGGCGACCATCGCGAGCACCGAGCGGGCCGTCGGGGTCTAGTGACCCAGCTCGAAGTCGAGCTCGCTCAGGTGTGACAGCGGCGGTACGGTGACCGCCTCGCCGCGCAGCGCCCCGCGCAGGACCTCGCGCAGCCGCTCGTCGTCCAGGACCGCCCGGTAGTCGCCGAGCCAGGACAGCCGGCGGTCCAGCGACAGCGCGTGCTCCGCGGCGGCCCGGACCCCGGGGGAGAGCGGGCCGCGCCGGGAGAGTTCGGCGACGGCCCGGGTGCCGAGCAGGTACGGGGCGGGGTCCTCGTAGGAGCGGCGGACCGGCGGCGTCCGGAGCAGCCCGCGGGCCGCCGCCTCCGGGTCGGCGGGCGGCTTCGGGCCCTCGGCCGTGCCGTCCCAGGCCGCCAGCAGCCGGACACCCGGGTGGTGGTGCGGCCAGGCGTGCGACTCGCCCTCCCGGGCCCACTCGGCGACCTGCGGGCGCAGCACCGCCGCGTGCTCGTGCAGCGGGAGCAGCGCGTCGTACGGTTCGGGGCGGCGCGGGCCGCCCGTGTCGTAGCCCCGGCCCGCCTCCCTCTCCGGCGCGGTCAACCGCCACACCAAGCCGGGCAGGGCGCGCGGGTCACCGGTTCGGGCCAGTGCCCAGTGCGCCTGGTCGCCGACGCTGCCGTCGAGGAACTCGTCGCCGCTGTCGGCGTCGTCCAGCAGGGCGTGCAGCGCGTCGGCGTACGGGGCGGCCGCGCGGCCCAGGACGGCGAGGAAGGCCGTGGCCCAGTAGCGGACCTCGGGGGCGGGCGAGGAGAGCAGCGCGCCGGCGGTGGCGAGCCAGAGCGGGCCGGTGGACGGGAGGTCCAGCAGCGGGCGCCAGCCGGCCTCCAGGGCGGCCGCGCACAGCTCGTGGCGGCCCGCGTCCGCCGCCGCCCGGGCCAACCGGGCGCAGAGGTGGGTGGTGAGGCGCGGCGGCAGCCCGTGGCCGGTCCAGGCGACCTCCCGGTCCAGCGCCGCCGGGTGGTCGTCGCCGGGCTCGCTCCAGAGCCGTTCGACGGCGGCGGGCGCCGCCGGGTCGAGGACGGCCGCCACCCATCGCTCGGCCCAGCGTTCCGGTTCGGCGGCGTCCAGCGCGGCCAGCCCCCACAGGGCGGCCAGCCGGTGGGCGGCGGCGTCCGGCCCGGTGGCGCGGTGCAAGGTGTCGGTGAGCAGGGCGCGGGCCGCGTCGACGGCCGGGTCGGCGACCTCGCCCAGGCGTCTCAACTGCCTGATCCGGAGCCAGGGTTCGGGCTCCTCCGGGATCCGTGCCAGCAGTGGTGCGGCCCGCTCCACCAGGTACAGGGCCGTGCGGCGGACCTCCGGGTCCGGGTCGTCGAGCAGTGGTTCCAGGGCGGTGCGGTGCTCGCGCCAGGCGGCGGCCCAGCCGGGCGCGTGGCGCTCGGCGGCCTCCTGCCGGGCGACGCCGACCAGGTGCACCAGGACGCTCAGCAGCTCTTCTCGGTTCGGCCGGTCCGGGTCGCGGACCAGGGCGACCAGGAACGGCAGCGCGGCGGGCGCGGCCAGGTCCATGCCCCTCTCCCAGTGGTACAGCGACAGCGCCCAGGCGGTCGGCTCGCCCCGGGCGGCCCGCCGCAGCTGCTCCAGCACCGGTTCGGGGGCCCACGCCGTCAACCGCCGCCATGCTTCGTCCACTGCCGTCACGCGCGGCATGGTGGCAGGTCGGGGGAGCGGTGGGCCAAGGGTTTTCCCGGTCGTGCGGGTGGGCTGCCGGGAGGGCGGCGCGCCGTTCGGGATCGGCGGTCCGCAAACGGTTTGACCCGGGTGCGGCGGGCGGTGATAGGACTGGAGCACTATGAACATCACGGTCTTCTGCTCCGCCAACCCCCTCGACGCCAAGTACACCGCCCCGGCGGCCGAGTTCGCCCGGCTGCTGGGGGAGGCCGGGCACACGCTGGTGTGGGGCGGGTCGCACGCCGGGCTGATGGGCGAGCTCGCGGACGGGGTCAAGGCCGCCGGGGGGCGGCTGGTCGGGATCTCGGTGGAGTTCCTGCGGCACAAGGCGTACGAGGGCGCGGACGAGCTGGTCACCATGCCGGACCTGCCGACCCGCAAGGCCGAGCTGCTGGCGCACGGGGACGCGCTGGTGGTGCTGGCCGGCGGGGTGGGGACGCTGGACGAGATCACCGAGGTGCTGGAGCTCAAGAAGCACGGCCTGCACGACAAGCCGGTGGTCGTCCTGGACAGCGAGGGCTTCTACACCGGTCTGCGCCTCCAGCTGGAGCGGATGGACGCCGAGGGCTTCCTGCCCCGTCCGCTCGCCGAGCTGGTGACCTTCGCGCAGACCCCGGCCGAGGCCTTCGCCCACCTGTCCGCCCACCAGAACCAGTAGGGAAGATCGAATTGGGTGTTCACCTGATCACCGGAGCGGGCTCCGGCATCGGCGCCGTCGTCGCCGACCGGCTCGCCGCCCGCGGCGAGGAGCTGTGGCTGCTCGCCCGGGACGCCCGCCGCGCGGCCCAGTTGCGCGAGCGGTTCCCCGCCGCGAAGACCCTGGTCGGCGACCTGGACGACCCGGCCAAGCTGTCCTGGGCCTTCGGGCACCAGAGCCTCCCGGTCGAGCTCGACTCGCTGCTGCACGTCGCCGGGGTGGTCGAGCTCGGCACGGTCGCCGAGACCCCGGTCAAGGCCTGGCAGCACCAGCTCAACGTCAACGCCGTCGCGCCCGCCGAGCTGACCCGGCTGCTGCTGCCCTCGCTGCGGCTGGCCCGCGGCCACGTGGTGTTCGTCAACTCGGGCGCCGGGCTGCGCGCCGACCCGACCTGGGGCTCGTACGCGGCCAGCAAGTTCGCGGTGCGCGCGCTGGCCGACGCGCTGCGGCAGGAGGAGCACGCCAACGGCGTCCGGGTGACCAGCGTCTACCCGGGGCGGACGGCCACCCCGATGCAGGCCAAGGTGCACCAGCAGGAGGGCGCGGAGTACGACCCGGAGCGCTGGATCGCGCCGGAGTCGGTGGCCACCGCCGTCCTCACCGCGCTCGACCTGCCCAGGGACGCCGAGATCACCGAGATCACCGTCCGGCCGGGCAAGTAGCACGACCGCGGGGGCGCGGGTCGTTTCCCGCGCCCCCCGCGCGCCTCGTAGGCTCTCCCCGTGACTGACGTGGACGTTTTCGCGGAACTGTCCGGTGCGGCGACCGGAGTCGGGTCGATGCCCGGCGGGGACGTGCGGGAGATGGCCCGGGGCGTGGCGGCCGAGCTGGAGCAACTGCCGCACCTGCCCGAACTGCCCGCGCGCGGGCCGGGCGCCGACATGATCGGGCGCGGCGCCGGGCTGCTGACCGAGCTGTTCGTGCAGACCGAGCCCAGCGGCTGGCGCTTCACCGACCGCCCCGGGCGCGACACCAGGCGGGCGGTGTCCTGGCTCGGCGAGGACCTCGACGCGCTGGAGGAGTACACCCAGGGCTACGCCGGCCTGCTCAAGGTGCAGGCCGTCGGGCCGTGGACGCTGGCCGGGTCGATCGAGCTCAAGCACGGCGAGAAGGCGCTCAGCGACCCCGGCGCCTGCCGCGACATCGCGGGCTCGCTCACCGAGGGCCTGCGCCGCCACCTCGCCGACGTCCGCCGCCGCGTCCCCGGCGCCACCGTCGTCCTGCAGCTCGACGAGCCGCTGCTGCCCGCCGTCCTCGCCGGGTCGGTGAAGACCGCCAGCGGCTTCCAGCGGCTGCGCGCGATCGACCGCCAACACGCCGAGCAGACCTTGCGCGAGGTGATCGGCGGCCTCGGCGCGCCCGTCCTGGTGCACAGTTGCGCGCCCGGGGTGCCGATCCCGCTGCTGCGCCGGGCCGGGGTGGCCGGGATCAGCCTGGACTTCGGCCTGCTGACCGAACGCGACGACGACGACCTGGGCGAGGCGGTCGAGGGCGGCACGCTGATCCTGGCCGGTGTGGTGCCCTCCACCGACACGACCCCCGCCGAATCAAAAGCGGTGTCAGACCCGGCCGGTAGTGTCCAGGGTGTCAGGACGTTGTGGCGCAGGCTCGGGCTGGCCCCCGAGCTGCTGGGCCGCCGGGTGGTGGTGACGCCGACGTGCGGGCTGGCGGGGGCGTCCCCGGCGTACGCGCGGCGGGCACTGGCCGTGGCGGTGCGGGCGGCCCGCAGCCTGGTGGACAACCCCGAGTGACGAGCGAGGAGGACGGCGCGGTGGCGGCTGTGGAGGGCTGGGAGGACGTCCCGTTCGAGGTGCGGGCGCGGCACGCCGGGTTGGCGTCCGAGATCGAGGAGCACCGCTTCCGGTACTACGACCACGACGCCCCGGTCATCAGCGACGGCGAGTTCGACGCCCTGATGCGGGAGTTGGAGGCGCTGGAGGCCGCGCACCCGGCGCTGGTGACGCCCGACTCGCCGAGCCAGAAGGTCGGCGGCAGTTCGAACGAGCAGTTCGCCGCCGTGGTGCACCGGGAGCGGCTGCTCAGCCTGGACAACGCGATGGACGACGAGGAGCTGGCCGCCTGGGCCGAGCGGGTCGCCACCGAGCTGTCCGGCATCGACTACCACTACCTGTGCGAGCTGAAGGTGGACGGCCTGGCCGTCAACCTGACGTACCAGCGCGGCGAGCTGACGCTGGCCGCCACCCGCGGCACCGGCACGGTCGGCGACGACATCACCGCCAACGTCCGCACCATCGAGGGCATCCCGCACCGGCTGCACGGCGAGGACCTGCCGGAACTGGTCGAGGTCCGCGGCGAGGTCTACCTCTCCAACGACGCCTTCGACGCGCTGAACGCCGCCATCGCGGAGGAGAACGAGCGCCGCCGCCTGGAGAACGTCGAGCGCGCCGCGGCGGGCAAGCGGCTGCTGGCGATGACCAAGCTGTACATGAACCCGCGCAACGCCGCCGCCGGTTCGCTGCGCCAGAAGGACCCGCTGATCACCAAGGCCCGCGGGCTGCGGATGGTCGTGCACGGCATCGGCGCCCGGAAGGGCTTCGACATCGACTGCCAGTCGCACGCGTACCAGCTGCTGCACGACTGGGGCCTGCCCACCGCCAAGCACAACCAGGTGGTCGGCACGCTGGACGAGGTGCGGGCGTTCATCAAGCGCTTCGGCGAGCAGCGGCACTCGGTCGAGCACGAGATCGACGGCGTGGTGGTCAAGGTCGACGAGATCCCGCTGCAGGGCCGGCTCGGCTCCACCTCCAAGTCGCCGCGCTGGGCGATCGCCTGGAAGTACCCGCCGGAGGAGGTCACCGGCAAGCTCGCCGAGATCAAGATCGGCATCGGCCGCACCGGCCGGGCCACCCCGTACGCGGTGCTGGCCGAGCCGGTGAAGGTGGCCGGGTCGATGGTGCAGTACGCCACCCTGCACAACCAGCAGGTGGTGAAGGCCAAGGACGTGCTGCTCGGCGACACCGTCGTGCTGCGCAAGGCGGGCGACGTGATCCCGGAGATCCTCGGCCCGGTCTACGACCTGCGGGACGGCAGCGAGCGGGAGTTCGTGATGCCCGCCGAGTGCCCGGAGTGCGGCAGCGGGCTGCGCCCGATGTCCGAGGGCGACATCGACCTGCGCTGCCCCAACGCCCGGTACTGCCCGGCCCAGATCCGCGAGCGGATCGCCTTCCTCGGCGGCCGCAGCAGCCTGGACGTCGAGGGCCTCGGCTACGTCGCCGCCACCGCGCTCACCCAGCCGCTGCCGCCGGTCGAGCCGCCGCTGCGCAACGAGGGCGACCTCTTCGACCTGACCGAGGAGCAGCTGCTGCCGATCAAGGTGCTGGTGCGCGACCCGAAGACCGGCATGCCCAAGCTGGACGACGAGACCGGCGAGGAGAAGGAGGTGTTCTTCTTCGCGAACAACGCGGGCACGGCCAAGAAGAACACCACCGCGCTGCTCGACAACCTGCGGGCCGCCCGGAGCAGCCAGCTGTGGCGCTTCCTGAACGGCCTGTCGATCCGGCACGTCGGCCCGGTCGCCGCCCGGGCGCTGGCCCGCGAGTTCCGCGACCTGGACCGGATCTTCGCCGCCGACGAGAGCGAACTCGCCGCCGTCGAGGGCATCGGCCCGACCATCGCCCGCGCCGTCAAGGAGTGGTACGCCGAGGACTGGCACCGGGAGATCCTGGAGAAGTGGCGCGCTGCGGGCGTGGTCTTCACCGAGGAGGCCGGGGACGAGCCGGCCGAGCGCCCGCTGGAGGGCCTGACCGTGGTGGTCACCGGCACCCTCGCCGGGCACACCCGGGACGGCGCCAAGGAGGCGCTGACCTCGCGCGGCGCCAAGGTGACCGGCTCGGTGTCGAAGAAGACGCACTTCGTGGTGGTCGGCGACAATCCCGGTTCCAAGCACGACAAGGCCCTGCAACTCGGCGTTCCGGTGCTGGACGACGAGGGATTCGCCGTCCTGCTCGAACGGGGGGCGGACGCCGCCCGGGAACACCTCGGCCTGGAGCCGCTCGCCGCCCCGGAGGCCGCCGGAACCGGTGCGAACGAGCCGGACGCGGTGGGGGAGAATGTCGCAGAAGAGACGGAGAAGAAGGTTTCCTGACGGGTCGTTATCGTCCTGATGCCGCGTCAGTCGGGTGTTCGAGAAGGAAATCGGGCATTGTGTCACTGAACAACGCGCGGATATGACGTTGCGCTCGGAGCTGGCCCGAAAGTGCGCCCAGGTGGGGCACCCCGGCTTACCCTGGGCGCTACGAACTGTCAGCAGGAGTGTGTGGCGCCGGCCTTGCGCCGGAGTCCCGGGGACACGCCCTCGTCTGACGTCCACCGGCACCTCCCGGAGAGGGGTGCCTCACCGTGAGGCGGCCCCGCCGGGGGGCGGGCCCGACGGAGGACTGGGCTTATGGATCGTACGACCGGCGGCGCGCCCACACGCCCGCCGCAGGGGGTGGCGGGGGCGGTACTGCTCCTCGGCGTGCTGCTGGCCGGGGCCGCGCCGCTCATCCCGCTGGCCGTCCTGGTGTACCGCTACGAACCCGAACTGCTCCCGCTGTTCGCGGTTCCCCTCGCCGTGCTGGTCGCCGCCTGGAGGATCGCCCGGGACCGGGCGCGGGACCAGCTCACCGACCCGCTGACCGACCTGCCCAACCGGCAGGCCCTGCTGATCGCCACCCAGGAGGCGCTGGCCAGGCACGAGGCCGAACCCGGCCACGGCGTCGGCCTGATCCTGCTCGACCTGGACCGCTTCCGCTCCCTCAACGACGCCCTCGGCCACACCGCGGGCGACCGGCTGCTGGTGCACATCGCCCGCCGGCTGCACCGCGCCCTGCGCACCGGCGTGGGCGGCCCGCGGGAGGGCGAGGACGGCACCGCGCTGCCCCCGGCCGTCGGCCGCGGGGAGCGCCCGGTGGTGGCCCGGATGGGCGGGGACGAGTTCGCCGTGCTGCTGCCGGGGATGGGCAGCACCGAGGCGCTGGAGCGGACCGCGAAGGCGCTGATCGCCGAACTCGCCGCGCCGATCCGGCTGGACGGCTTACTGCTCGTCCTGGAGGCCAGCGCCGGAGTGTGCGCCTACCCCGCCCACGCCCAGGACGCAGAATCGCTTCTGCGCCGGGCCGACGTCGCGATGGGCCACGCCCAGCACGGCCGCAGCGGCGTCGAGTGCTACGACGAGTCCCGCGACCTCGACACCCCGTACCGGATCGGCCTGCTCGGCGACCTGCGGCGGGCCATCGAGATGAACGAGGTCCAACTGCACTACCAGCCCAAGGTCGCCTTCGACGGCAGCGTCGTCGGCCTGGAGGCGCTGGTCCGCTGGGAGCGGCCCGGGCAGGGGCGGGTCGCGCCCGACGAGTTCATCGCCCTCGCCGAGTCCTCCGGGCTGATGCCCCGGCTCACCGACTACGTGCTGGAGAGCGCCGTCGGGCAGATCGCCCGCTGGCGCCACCAGGGCCTGATGGTCCCGGTCGCCGTCAACGTCTCGCCCCGCGACGTCCTCAGCCCCGGCTTCGCCGCCCGGGTCGCCGGACACCTCACCCGGCACCAGGTCCCCGCGGTGGCCCTCCAACTGGAGATCACCGAACGGCTGCTGCTCGACGACAGCCGACGCGCCGCCGACACCCTCGCCGAACTGCGCCGCTACGGCGTCCGGATGTCCCTGGACGACTTCGGCACCGGCCACTCCTCGCTGGTGCGGCTGCGCAGCCTGCCGGTCGGCGAACTCAAGATCGACCGCTCCTTCGTCTCCCGGATGGTCGCCGACGACCACGACGCCGCGGTGGTGCGCTGCTCGGTGGAGCTCGCCCACTCGCTGGGCCTGACCGTGGTCGCCGAGGGCGTCGAGGACGACGAGACCTGGGAGCGGCTGCAGGACATGGGCGTCGACGCCGTCCAGGGCTGGCTGGTCTCCGCGGCGCTGCCCGCGGACCAGGCCACCGCCTGGCTGCTGGTGCGGCGCAACGACGCGCCGCCGGTGGAGTCGCTGCCGCGCTGAGCGCACCCGTGGGGGCCGTCCCGGGAACGCTCCCGGGACGGCCCCCACGCGTGCGGCCGGTCGGCCGTCCCCCTTCTGCCCATAGGATGGCCCCTTAGGACCGAAAGGACCGGCACGCCCCGAGGGCGCCGCCCGGCCCACCAGAACTCACCCTTGAGGATCGCTGCATGCCTGGCATCACGCGCGAGGAGGTCGCCCACCTCGCCCGGCTGTCGCGTCTGGAGTTGCAGGCGGAGGAGTTGGACCACTTCGCCGAGCAGCTCGACGTGATCATCGGCGCGGTCGCCCGCGTTTCCGAGGTCGCGGGGCAGGACGTCCCGCCGACCTCCCACCCGCTCCCGCTCACCAACGTGATGCGCGCGGACGAGGTGCGACAGTCGCTGACCCCGGAGCAGGCGCTGTCCGGCGCCCCGGCGAGTGAGGACCAGCGTTTCCGCGTGCCGCAGATCCTCGGGGAGGACTGACCGAGATGACCGAGCTGATCAAGTACACGGCGGCCGAGACGGCCACCGCGATCGCCGCGGGCGAGGTCACGGCGGTCGAGGTCGCCCAGGCCCACCTGGACCGGATCGACGCCGTCGACAAGAAGGTCAACGCCTTCCTGCACGTCGACCACGAGGGCGCGCTCGCCGCGGCCCGCGCCGTCGACGCCAAGCGCGCCTCCGGCGCCGAGCTGGGCCCGCTCGCGGGCGTGCCGCTCGCGCTCAAGGACGTCTTCACCACCCGGGGCATGCCGACCACCTGCGGGTCGAAGATCCTGGAGGGCTGGGTCCCGCCGTACGACGCGACCCTGACGAAGCGCCTGAAGGACGCCGACGTCGTCATCCTCGGCAAGACCAACATGGACGAGTTCGCGATGGGCTCCTCCACCGAGAACTCGGCGTACGGCCCGACCGGCAACCCGTGGGACCTCACCCGCATCCCCGGCGGCTCCGGCGGCGGCTCGGCGGCCGCGCTGGCCGCCTTCGAGGCCCCGCTGGCGATCGGCACCGACACCGGCGGCTCGATCCGCCAGCCCGGCGCCGTCACCGGCACCGTCGGCGTCAAGCCCACCTACGGCTCGGTGTCCCGCTACGGCCTGGTCGCCTTCTCCTCCTCGCTCGACCAGGGCGGCCCGTGCGCCCGCACCGTGCTCGACACGGCGCTGCTGCACGAGGCCATCGCCGGGCACGACCCGCTGGACTCCACCTCGATCGACGCCCCCGTCCCCGACGTGGTCGCCGCCGCGAGGATGCGCGACGTGCGCGGCATGCGGATCGGCGTGGTCAAGGAGTTCGCGGGCGAGGGCTACCAGGCGGGCGTGATGCAGCGCTTCGAGGAGTCCGTCGAGCTGCTGCGCGAGCTGGGCGCCGAGGTCGTCGAGGTGTCCTGCCCGTCCTTCACCCTGGCGATGCCCGCCTACTACCTGATCGCCCCGTCCGAGGCCTCCTCCAACCTGGCCCGGTTCGACGCGATGCGCTACGGCCTGCGGGTCGGTGACGACGGCACCCGCTCCGCCGAGCAGGTCACCGCGCTCACCCGCGAGGCCGGCTTCGGCGCCGAGGTCAAGCGCCGCATCATCCTCGGCACCTACGCGCTGTCCTCCGGCTACTACGACGCCTACTACGGCTCGGCGCAGAAGGTCCGCACCCTGATCTCCCGGGACTTCGACGCCGCCTTCGCGGGCGTGGACGTGCTGGTCTCCCCGACCACCCCGACCACCGCCTTCCGCCTCGGCGAGCGCACCGACGACCCGCTGGCGATGTACCTCGCCGACCTGTGCACCATTCCCTCGAACCTCGCGGGCAACGCGGCCATGTCGCTGCCCTGCGGGCTCGCCCCGGAGGACAATCTCCCGGTCGGCCTGCAGATCATCGCCCCCGCGATGGCGGACGACCGCCTCTACCGCGTGGGCGGCGCCGTCGAGGCCGCGCTCAACGACAAGTGGGGCCACGCCCTGCTGGAGGAGGCACCGGCACTATGAGCAAGATCGAGAAGGCCAAGGGCTGGAAGCACTCGAAGCCCGGCCTGTGGCTGTCCATCGGCACCAGCGCCTTCGGCGCGCTCTCCATCGCCAAGGACGTCCGCAAGGCCCGCGAGGACAACGACACCCTCAAGCTGGTCAACGCCCTGGTCGGCGCCGCCGCCCTGATCACCGGCACCGCGCTCCTCGTCCGCGAGCTCAAGCGTCTCGGCGACGACGACGTCCTGCTCGGCTGAACCTCCATGACTGAAGAAGGGACGCTGTGAGCGTCATGAGCCTGGTCTCCTACGAGGAGGCTCTCGCCTCGTACGACCCGGTGATGGGCCTTGAGGTCCACGTCGAGCTGGGTACCAAGACCAAGATGTTCTGCGGCTGCTCCACCGAACTCGGTGCCGAGCCGAACTCGCAGACCTGCCCGACCTGCCTCGGCCTGCCCGGTTCGCTGCCGGTGGTCAACGCGGTCGGCGTGGAGTCGGCGGTCCGGATCGGTCTCGCGCTGAACTGCGAGATCGCCGAGTGGTGCCGGTTCGCCCGGAAGAACTACTTCTACCCGGACATGCCGAAGAACTTCCAGACCAGCCAGTACGACGAGCCGATCGCCTTCAACGGCTACCTCGACGTGCAGCTGGAGGACGGCGAGGTCTTCCGGGTGGAGATCGAGCGCGCCCACATGGAGGAGGACACCGGCAAGTCCACCCACGTCGGCGGCGCCACCGGCCGCATCCACGGCGCCGAGTACTCGCTGCTGGACTACAACCGGGCCGGCATCCCGCTGATCGAGATCGTCACCAAGCCGATCGAGGGCGCGGGCCACCGGGCACCGGAGGTCGCGAAGGCGTACGTCGCCGAACTGCGCGAGCTGATCCGGGCGCTGGGCGTCTCCGAGGCCCGGATGGACAAGGGCCAGATGCGCTGCGACGTCAACCTGTCGCTGCGCCCCAACGGCACCTCGACGTTCGGCACCCGCAGCGAGACCAAGAACGTCAACTCGCTGCGCAGCGTCGAGCGGGCCGCCCGGTTCGAGATCCAGCGGCACGCCACCGTCCTCGCCGACGGCGGCACCATCGTCCAGGAGACCCGGCACTTCCACGAGGACGACGGCTCCACCACGGCCGGCCGGATCAAGGACAACGCCGAGGACTACCGGTACTTCCCCGAGCCCGACCTGGTGCCGGTCGCCCCGGCCCGGGAGTGGGTCGAGGAGCTGCGGGCCTCGCTGCCCGAGCTGCCGCGGGTCCGCCGGGCCCGGCTGCAGGCCGAGTGGGGCCTGAGCGACAAGGACATGCAGTCGGTGCTCAACGCCGGCGCGGTGGAGCCGATCTCGGAGACCATCGCGGCCGGCGCCCCCGCCGACCAGGCCCGCAAGTGGTGGATGGGCGAGCTGGCGCGGCGCGCCAACGAGACCGGCACCGAGCTGTCCGAGCAGCCGATCACCCCGGCCCAGGTCGCCCGGGTGTGCGCGCTGGTCGCCGAGGGCAAGCTCAACGACAAGCTGGCCCGCCAGGTCATCGAGGGCGTCCTCGCGGGCGAGGGCGAGCCGGACGACGTGGTCGCCGGGCGCGGCCTGGCCGTCGTCTCGGACGACTCGGCGCTGGGCGCGGCCGTCGACCAGGCCATCGCCGACAACCCGGACGTCGCGGCGAAGATCCGCGACGGCAAGGTGCAGGCGGTGGGCGCGCTGGTCGGCGCGGTCATGAAGACCACCCGCGGGCAGGCCGACGCGGCGCGGGTCAAGGACCTCATCCTGGAGCGGCTTGCCGCGTAAGGATCGTCAAGCGCAGCCTGGAGAAGCTCGTCTGAGGTTCCTAAGGCGGTACGCAGGCGCCTAAGGAGGCTCCTTAGGCCCGCCGAGCACGGTGCCCGCCCCCTCCCGGGGGCGGGCACCGGCGTTTTCCCCGCCCGGGGCCCGCGGAGATCGGGCAGGCTCCCGATGTGGCGCACCCCCCTGGGAGCGGAGGCTGGACACCAGCAGACGACGAGGGGAAAACACCGTGTACGAGTACGAGTTGTTCAAGGTCAGGGAACGCGAACTGCACGGCCGGGCCGCCGCCGAGCGGCTGGTCCGCGAGGCGGCCGGCGCCCGCGCCGGGCTGGTCGAGCGGGTGGTGCGGGCGGTCCGCCGGGAGGGCGCGCCGCGCGTCAAGCCGGTTGCGGGGAAGGGCCGTTCGGCCGCCACGGCCGGCTGCGCCGGATGACCGGCGGGCCCGGTCCGTCCGTGGGCCGGGATAACCGTTCGGCGGGGTCCGAGGGCTGTGGCATGCTCACGGACATGGAGCAGACAGTCAGCCCGGTCTTCGTCGGACGCGGTCGGGAGACCGACCTGCTCGGCGCGGCCCTGGGCCGGGCGAGGGCGGGGGAGCCGCAGGCCGTGCTGGTCGGCGGCGAGGCGGGGGTCGGCAAGACCCGGCTGGTCGAGGAGTTCCTGGCGCAGGCCGAGGCGGACGGGGCGGTGACCGCGCTCGGCGCCTGCCTGGAGGTCGGCGCCGAGGGCCTCCCGTACGCCCCGCTCTCGGCCGCGCTGCGCCGCCTGCACCGGCGGCTCGGGCCCGAACTGGACGCGGCCGCGGCCGGGTTGGAGGGCCACCTCGCCCGGCTGCTGCCGGACTTCGGGGAGGCCGACGGGGAGGGCAACGACGAGTACGGCCGGGCCCGGCTGTTCGAGCACACCGCCCGGCTGTTCGAGCGGCTGACCGAGGACCGGACGCTGGTCCTCGCCGTCGAGGACCTGCACTGGTCCGACCGCTCCACCCGGGAACTGCTCGCCTACCTGGTCCGCACCCTGCACCGCTCCCGGGTGCTGATCGTCACCACCTACCGCACCGACGACCTGCACCGCCGCCACCCGCTGCGCCCGTTCCTGGCCGAACTGGAGCGGCTGCGCACCGTCCAGCGGCACGAACTGGACCGCCTGGACCGGCCGGAGGTGGCGGCCCAACTGGCCGGCATCCTCGGCCCCGAGACCCCCGGACGGGACGTGGTGGACCGCATCCACCGCCGCTCCGAGGGCAACCCGTTCTTCGTCGAGGAACTCGCCGCCGCCTACCGCGACGGCTGCCTGGCCTGCGTCACCGAATCCCTGCGCGACATCCTGCTGGTCCGGGTCGAGGCGCTGCCCGAGGAGACCCAGCGGATCGTCCGGATCGCCGCCGAGGGCGGCTCCCGGATCGAGCACGCCCTGCTCGCCGCCGTCGTCGCCGAGAGCGGCGCCGGCGGCGAGGACGCGCTGATCTCCGCGCTGCGCACCGCCGTCGGCGCCAACATCCTGCGGCCCGACACCGACGGCGAGGGCTACCGGTTCCGGCACGCGCTGGTCCGCGAAGCGGTCTCCGACGACCTGCTGCCCGGCGAGCGCCAGGGCATCAACCGGCGCTTCGCCACCGTCCTGGAGGCCGACCCGGAACTCGTCCGCGCCGAGCAGCGCACCGCCCGGCTCGCCGACTACTGGTACCACGCCCACCAGCCCGCCCGGGCCCTGCCCGCCGCCCTCGACGCCGCCCGGGACGCCCGCCGCCGCAACGCCTTCGCCGAGCAGCTCAAGATGCTCGAACGCGCCATCGAACTCTGGGACACCGTCTCCGAACAGGCCCTCGCCACCACCCTGCGCCCCTACGACTGGGCCGACACCTACCCGCCCTGCGCCTGCGACGACGGCGAGCACGACGGCTGCGACCGCCTCCAACTCGTCGACGTGCTGGCCGAAGCGGTGGTCGCCGCCCGCCGCGCGGGCGACCGCGACCGCGGCCAGAACCTGGCCCGCCGCGCCCTCTCCCAGGTCGACGAGGCCCGCAACCCGCTGCGCGCCGCCTGGTTCCGGCTGCAGCGCGCCAAGATGCTCGACCAGCTCAAGCGCAGCGGCGGCCTGGAGGAGATCCAGTACGTGCACCGGCTGGTGCAGGACCTCGGCCCGTCCGTCGTCCAGGCCGAGGCGCTCTCCCTGGAGGCCGCGCACGGGCTGCTCCGCAACCCCGGCCCCGCCGCCGTCGCCGCCGCCGAACGCGCCGTCGCCGTCGCCCGCCAGGTCGGAGCCCCCTCGATCGAGGTGCACGCCCGGGTCACCCTGGCCGGGCTGCTCGGCGACTTCGACGAGGGCGAACGCGCCGTCGACCTGCTCACCGAGGCCGTCGAACAGGCCCACCGGCTCGGCAACGACGACGTCCACGTCCGCAGCCTCAACAACCTCGCCAGCCTGCTGCTCTCCTACGGCCGCGCCGAGGAGGCCGTCACCGCCGCCCGCACCGGCCTCGACACCGCCCGCCGCAGCGGACTGCTGCTCAACACCGGCCCGATCCTCACCGGCAACCTCGCCGAGGCCCTGCTCGCCGCGGGCCGCACCGAGGAGGCCGCCGCCGTCCTCGCCGACTGGGACGACAAGCCCGAGGCCGACACCCACGGCGAGTTCATGGACCGCCTGCGCGGCGAACTCGCCCTGCTGCGCGGCGACACCGCCGAGGCCGAGATCCACTGGGCCGCCGCCCACGCCAGCGGCGGCGGCGGCGCCCAGCCCCAGCACGTGCTGCCCACCGCCGCCCTCGGCATCCGGCTCGCCGTCCGCCTCGGCCGCCCCGACCAGGCCCGCGCCCGGCTCGCCGAGGCGCTCGACGGCACCGTCCTGGCCGGGCAGGACGGCCACCTGCTCCCGCTGCTCACCCACGCCGCCGAGGCCGAGGCCGACCAGCACCCGCGCACCCCCGAGGGCGAGGCCGCCCTCGCCCGGATCGCCGACCTCGCCGCCCGGCTCAACCCGCGCTGCGCCCTGCACCGCGGCTGGGCCGCCCTGCTCGCCGGGGAACTCGCCCGCGCCGCGGGCCGCCCCACCGCCGAGCACCGGCACACCGCCGTCGCCGAACTGCGCGCCGCCGCCCTGCCTGGCCCGCTCTCGCTCGCCCTGCTGCGCGCCGCCGAGGACGCCGCCGCGTCCGGCGACCGCGATCGGGCCGCCGAGCTGCTCCGCGAAGCCGCCGAACTCGCCCGCCGACGCGGCGACCTGACCACCCGCCGGGACGCCGACCTGCTCGCCGACCGGCTCGGCCTCGGCCTCCGCGCCACCCCCGCGCACGGCCCCGGCGACGGCCTCGGCCTCACCCCGCGCGAACGGGACGTGCTGCGCCAGCTCACCCTCGGCCGCAGCAACCGGCAGATCGCCGAGCACCTGTTCATCTCGCCGAAGACCGCCAGCGTGCACGTCTCCAACATCCTCGCCAAGCTCGCCGTCGGCGGCCGCGGCGAGGCCGCCGCCCTGGCCCACCGGCTGCGGCTGTTCCCGGAGGAGGAGCCCGCGACGCAGGGCTCCTGACGCCTCGTCGGCCGCCCGCCGACCGCCCCCGCCGACCCCCGCGCCTGCGCCGAACGGGCGATCCCCGTCCCAACCCGCTCCGCGCCACCTGCGGTTCATTACTCTAAGTTGAGAGTGCGTGCCAGTGCGTGACCGCAGTGGTGTAGGGTCCGAAGCGGGAACACCGGTACGGCCGCGGGCCGGAGGGGGAGATGTCGATTGAACTCCACCGAGTCGGCGCCGCCTGCCCGAACCCCGTTCCGCCGCTGGACCGCCGGGCTGCTCGCGCTGCTCTGCGCCGGGTACGCCGCGGGCGCCGCGGTCAGCTGGGGATCGACCGAACTCGCGCTGGTGATGGGGGACTTCGGTCTCGCCGGGGCGGCCCTCGCGGCCGCCCTGTCCTGTCTCGCGCACGGCATCGCGGTGGGGGGCCACACCCGGCCGGCCTGGCTGCTGTTCGGGCTCTCCTCGGCCATGGTCGCGTTCGGCAACGGCGCCTGGGGCTGGTACGAGGTGGTGCTGCGGCGGCCGCTGCCCCAGGACTCCTTCGCCGACTACGCCTTCCTGCTGTTCGCCCCGCTGGCCATCACCGGCCTGCTGGTGCTGGCCCAGCGCCCGCGCACCCCGGCGGGCTGGCTCTGCCTGCTGCTGGACGGCTGGCTGGTGGCCGGTTCGCTGTTCACGCTGAGCTGGAGCCTGGCGCTGGGCCGGGTCGCGGCGGGTGACGGCGACGACCCGCTGAAGCTGGCCCTCGCCCTCGGCTACCCGGTGCTGGACATCCTGCTGGTCAGCCTGGTGGTCGGCCTGCGCTTCCGCGGCCGGGACGGCAACCGGGCCGCCGTGCACACCGCGATGATCGGCCTGGCGCTGACCGTGGTCTGCGACGCGCTGTTCACCACCCCGCAGTTCCACAGCGACTACCACTCCGGCGAACTGCTGGACGCGGGCTGGTTCGCCGGTTCGCTGCTGCTGGCCTGGGCGCCCTGGCAGCACGGCCGCCGCCCGTCCCGCCAGCACCCGTCCGCCCAGGGCCTGCCGCGCCGCCGGGTGGCCTCCACGTTCAGCGCGCTCACCCCGTACGCGGCCGCCGCCGTCTGCACCGCCGGGATCCTCTACAACGCGCTCGGCGGCCGCCCGCTGGACCGGGTGATGCTGGCCGCCGCCAGCACGGTCGGCCTGGCGCTGATCGTCCGGCAGGGCGTGATGCTGCTGGACAACCTCTCGCTGGCGCAGGAACTCGCCACCAAGGAGGCGCACTTCCGCTCCCTGGTGCAGGGCTCCAGCGACGTCATCATGATCGCCGGGCCGTCCGGGGCGCTGTCCTACGTCAGCCCCGCCGCGCTGCGGGTCTACAACCGCGACCCGGAGGACCTGGTCGGCGGCAACCTGCTCAACCTGGTCCACCCGGAGGACGTCGACCGGGTGCTGGCCGAGGTCCGCCGGATCCTGGCCCGCACCAAGGGCGCCCGGTTCAGCAACGGCGAGCCCTCCGCCCGGGTCGAGTGCCGGATCCGCTCCGGCGAGGGGGAGTGGCTGCACGTGGAGTCCACCGTCAACCCGTACCGCGACGGCCTGATCCTCAACAGCCGCGACATCACCGAACGCGTCCGCCTGCAGGCCCAGTTGCAGCACAACGCGTTCCACGACCCGCTCACCGACCTGCCCAACCGCGCGCTGTTCGCGAACCGGGTCCGGGCCGCGCTCTGCGCGCAGGGGCCTGTCGGCACCGCCGTCGCCGTGCTCTTCCTCGACCTGGACGGCTTCAAGGCCGTCAACGACACCGCCGGGCACCAGGTCGGCGACGAACTGCTGGTGCAGGCCGCCCGCCGCCTGCAGTCCGCCGTCCGCAGCGAGGACACCGTGGCCCGGTTCGGCGGCGACGAGTTCGCCGTGCTGGTGCGCGGCCGGCTCGGCCACCCGCAGGTCCGCGACCTGGCCGAGCGGATCCGCGGCGCGCTCTCCGAGCCGTACTGGATCGGCGGCGCCGAACTGGGCGTGGCCGCCTCCATCGGCATCGCCTTCGGCCCGGACGCCCCGCTGCCGCTGCCGGTGCCCGAGGGCGTCCCCGCCGGTTCCGGGGGCGCGGAGGACGCCGCCGGGGCCGCCGCCGACGAACTGCTGCGCAACGCCGACCTGGCGATGTACCGGGCCAAGTCCAACGGCAAGGGCCGGGTGGTGCTCTACACCCCGGCGATGCGGGCCGAGCTCGACCGCCGCAGCGAACTGGAGGAGCGGCTGCGGGCGGCCGTCCGGGAGGGCTCCTTCGCGCTGCTGCACCAACCCGTGGTCGAACTCGCCGGGGGCCGCCTCACCGGCGTCGAGGCGCAGGCCCGCTGGCGCTCGGCCGACGGACTGCTGCTCACCCCCGCCGAGTTCCTGCGCACCGCCGACTCCGGCGACGCCGCCACCCGCTTCACCCGCTGGCTGCTCACCGAGGCGGTCGCCGCCGCCGCCCGCCGCCGCGCCGACGGCCCCGCCGCCCCGCCCGTCCCGGTCACCGTCCGGCTCGCCGCCGAACGGATCTGCGCCCCCGGCCTGTACGAGACCCTGGCCGGAGCGCTGCGCGACACCGGGCTGCCGCCCGACCTGCTGGTGATCGAGGTCGCCCGGACCGGGCCGGACGCGCAGGCCGACGAACTCGGCCGCCGCCTGGCCGCGCTGCGCCGCCTCGGGGTCTCCACCGCGCTCGCCGGGTTCGGCGCCGGGGGCGGCTCGCTCGGCGCCCTCGTCCGGCTGCCGTTCGACGCGCTCAAGCTCGACCGCACCCTCGTCCAGGACGTCGCCGACTCCCCCCTCACCCGCGCCCTGGCCGGGCACGCGCTGCGGCTGGCCCGCGACCTCGGCATGGTCAGCGGCGCCGACGGCGTGGACCACCCCCGGCAGGTCGCCGTCCTGCAGGAGCTGGGCTGCCGCCGCGGCCAGGGGCTGGCCTTCGACCGGCCGCTGGACGAACTGCGGTTGCGCCGCGCGCTGCTGCGCCGCGGCTACCCGGTGCCGCGCCAGCCCCAGGGCGGCTCGGGCCGCCGTCCGCTGCTCACCCCCGACCTGCGGACGGGCGGCCTGGCCGAGGCCCGCCCGGGCCCCCAGCCCTCCGGCCCGGAGCTGCCGCAGCGGCACGCCGTGGGCGGTCCGAGCGGTGGCCCGCATGGTGAGACGGCGGTTCCACCAGCTTGACACCCGCCACTGCGTGGGAGGAAGGTCGGTGCCATGACCACCCGAATTCTCGTACTTGGCGGGCGCGTCGGCTGAACAGCAGCCCGACGCGCCTCCCCCTCGCATGCCCTTGGCACGAGGGGTTTTTTGTTGCACGAATCCTGGTGGGCCACCGCACCACAACTGGCCTCGACCACCTGAAATCCGGACGATTGAGGCAGAGCCGGAGACCGGCCAGGGACCGTCCGACGGCCCGGACCGGCACCCCCCGAGCAGAACCCGAGAAGAGACAGGCAGATGACTGAGCACGCCGCAACCCCCCGCCGCGGGGACCACCCGGCCGCCCACGCTCCGGGTCCCCAGACCACCGAGACCATGACCGGCGCGCAGTCGCTCATCCGCTCGCTCGAGGCCGTGGGCGCCGACACGGTGTTCGGCATCCCGGGTGGTGCGATCCTGCCGGCCTACGACCCGCTGATGGACTCCACCAAGGTCCGCCACATCCTGGTCCGGCACGAGCAGGGCGCGGGCCACGCCGCGACCGGCTACGCGCAGGCCACCGGCCGGGTCGGCGTCTGCATGGCGACCTCCGGTCCGGGCGCGACCAACCTGGTCACCCCGATCGCCGACGCGTACATGGACTCGGTGCCGATCGTCGCGATCACCGGCCAGGTCGCCTCCAAGGCGATCGGCACGGACGCCTTCCAGGAGGCGGACATCTGCGGCATCACGATGCCGATCACCAAGCACAACTACCTGGTCACCGACCCGGCCGAGATCCCCCGGGTGATCGCCGAGGCCTTCCACATCGCCGCCACCGGCCGCCCCGGCCCGGTCCTGGTCGACATCGCCAAGGACGCCCTGCAGGCGCAGACCGTCTTCCGCTGGCCGGCCGAGGCCGCGCTGCCCGGCTACCGCCCGGTCACCAAGCCGCACGCGAAGCAGATCCGGGAGGCCGCGAAGCTGCTGGTGAACGCCAAGCGCCCGGTGCTGTACGTCGGCGGCGGCGTGCTGAA
>NZ_JBIAVO010000003.1:360038-380096 GCF_042894345.1 Kitasatospora sp. NPDC001540 | reverse complement strand
GCCATGATCAGCCTCATGACCCGCCGCCTAACTGGCGAGACCACCCTGACCTGGCGCGGAACCTGAGCGCCGAAGTCAGGGACGAAACGCCCAGTGAGGAGGGCACTTTCCTGCTGGGCGTTCAACTTCTCGGAGCACCTGCCGGAGCAGCCCGGGGAAATCGCGGCGGCTCTGGAGTGGCTGGCGCGGAAGTCGGTCCAGATCGGCGAGCTGGAGGAATCCGACACCATCCGCCGGGCCCTGGACGCCCTCTCGCGGACGCTGGACGGAAAGACTGCGGCGGACAACACGATCACCCGCAAGCGGATGGTGTTCAACAACGCGCTGAACTACGCGGTCGAGCGGCGGAAGCTGCCCGCGAACCCGCTCCAATTCATCGACTGGTCGCCGCCGGAGACCGATGCCGAAATCGACTTCCGGTGGGTGCCGAACCCGCAGACCGGTCGCGCGCTGGTCGAGGCGGCAGCGCAGGTCTCGGCGCGCGGTCGCCACCTCCGGGCCTTCTACGGCTGCATGCTGTACGCGGCGACCCGGCCTGCCGAGCTGAACCACCTGCGCAAGGCCGACTGCTCACTGCCGGAGTCGGGGTGGGGGCAGCTCCTCCTGCACGGGAGTTCGCCGCGGGTCGGCTCCCGGTGGACCGACGACGGGCGGTCCCACGAGGAGCGCGGGCTGAAGCGGCGGGCCCGGAAGACCACGCGGCCGGTCCCGATCCCGCCGGTGCTGGTGCAGATGCTGCGGGAGCACATCGCGGAGTTCGGCGTCGCACCGGACGGTCGGCTGTTCCGGGCGGCGAGGGGCGGCGTGGTGCTCACCAAGGAGACCGCGGAGGTGTGGAAGGCCGCCCGGAAGTTGGTCCTGACGCCCGAACAGGTCGCCAGCCCGTTCGCCGACGTCCCGTACTCGGCGCGGCACACCGCCGCGTCGGGGTGGCTGACCGCGGGCGTGGACAAGGCCGAGGTGGCCCGCCGGGCGGGGCACAGCATCGCCGTCCTGCTCCGGTTCTACGCGAAGGTCATCAACGACCGCGAGGACCACTCCAACGCCCTGATCGAGCGCTTCCTGAACGGCGACGACCTGACCGAGTAGCCCCGCCGCCGGGCCCGAAAACGTTCCACCGGTGTTCCACACACGGTGGATCGGGCCGGGATACGGGGTGCACGGGATGAGAGAGGATGACGAAAGAGCGGGTGCCGACCGGAGTCGGCACCCGCTCTCACCTGGCGGTTTCACCCACCTGCGCGGAGGGTGTGGGATTTGAACCCACGGTGGCGCGAAGCCACGACAGTTTTCAAGACTGGTCCCTTAGGCCGCTCGGGCAACCCTCCTCGGCGGAGGCCAGCCTAACGGGTCGGAGCGGCCCAGGTGCACACCGTTTCGGGCGGGGTCAGTTGTCGCCCTTGCGCTCGCCGAGGGTGACGGTGGTCTTGGCGTCCTTGCCGTCGCGCTTGTACTCGACCTCGACCTTCTCGCCGGGCTTGTGGGTCCAGATCTCGCTGACCAGGGTGGGGCCGCTGTCGATGGCGATGCCGCCGAGCTTGGTGATGACGTCGCCGGGCTTGAGGCCGGCCTGGTCGGCGGGGCCGCCGGGGGTGACGGCGGGGGTGCCCTGGACGGGGGTGGTGGAGATCTGGGCGCCGTCGCCGTTGTACTTGTCGTTGCGCAGGACGCCGAGGATCGCGTAGACGGGGGTGCCGTCCTTGATCAGGGTCTGCGCGACCCACTTGGCCTGGTTGATCGGGATGGCGAAACCGAGGCCGATGGAGCCGGCCCGGCCGGTGCCGCTGGTGTTGGACTGGATCGCGGAGTTGATGCCGATCACCGAGCCGGAGGCGTCGAGCAGCGGGCCGCCGGAGTTGCCCGGGTTGATCGAGGCGTCGGTCTGCAGGGCGTTCATGTAGGAGGCCTGCGCGCCGGTCTCGTCGCCGGAGGCCACCGGGCGGTCCTTGGCCGAGATGATGCCGGTGGTGACGGTGCCCTCCAGGCCGTAGGGGGCGCCGATGGCGATGGTGGCGTCGCCGATGGCGACCTTGTCGGAGTCGCCGAGCGGCAGCGGGGTGAGCTTGTCGGTGGGCGGGTTGTCCAGGCGGACGACGGCGACGTCGTAGCCCTGGGCGCGGCCGACGACCGAGGCGCTGTAGGAGGAGCCGTCGGAGAACTTGACGGTGAGCTTGCCGCCGTCGGCGGCGGGGGCGACCACGTGGTTGTTGGTCAGGATGTGGCCCTCGGTGTCGAAGACGAAACCGGTGCCGGTGCCGGACTCGCTGGAGCCCTCGGCCTTGATGGTGACGGTGGACGGCAGCGCCTTCGCGGCGATCCCGGCGACGGACTCGGGGGCCCGGTCGAGGTTCTGGTGGGTGTTGCCGACCGTGACGGTGGTGCTGTTGTGGCTGGCGCTGCTGCCGCCGTTGCCCCTGCCGTTGTCGGTGACGGAGGCGCCGATCGCGCCGCCCGCCAGGCCCGCTACCAGGGCGACGGCCGCGACCAGGGCGATCAGCGAGCCGCGCTTGCGCTTGCCGGGGCCGCCCGCGCCGGGCTGCGGGACGGTGCCCCAGGGCGCGCCGGGCCCGCCGCTGCCGGCGCCGCCGGTGGCGTCCCCGCCGGTCGGGTGGCCCCAGCCGCCGACCGGGTGGCCGGCGCCGAACGGGTGCTGCGGCTGCTGCGGGGCGTTCGGGTCGCCGGGCGCGGCCTGGCCGCCGTCCTGGAGGACCGGGGCGGGCAGCGTCGGGGCGACCGCGGTGGTGGCCTCGTCCGGCCGGGCGTACGGGCTGGCCGGCTCGTCCGGGCGGGTGTACGGGTTGGCGGGTGCGGAGACCGAGCCGTACGGGTTCCGGAACGGCGGCGGCGCGTCCACCGGGGCGGCGGGGGCCGCGGCGGCGGGGGCCGCGGCGGCGGGGGCCGCGGCGGCGGCCGGGGCCTCGGGCACCTTGCCGAGCTGCACGGTCTGATCGGCCGCGGGCAGCACCGGCGGCGGAGCGTCCAGGTAGGACGGGGCGGGTGCGGGCGCGGGGGCCGGGGCGGGTGCGGGGGCGGCGGGCGTACCGGACCCGGCGGCCACCGCCTCGGTGCCGGTGGGCTCGGTGGCCTTCTCCGGCGGGGTGGTACCACTCGCGTGCTCGGTGCTCACGGACGACCTCCATCGCTGAACAGAACCTTCGGCCGCGAACCGCGGCGCCGGGGTCACGGTCCTCAACCTCGGGGCACAGTTTTTCCTATGCCGGATTCGGACACCGTAAGCGGCCCCCTGAAGAAATCATGAGAAGCCTTAGGCCGCCCTGACATGCCCACCGACGCACCCACCGGCGCACCCGCTGCCGGGCCCGTCGGCACGCTCGCCGACGTGCCCGTCCGCGGTCCCGCGATGCGGACGGTCGCACCCCCGGTCTTGGCGTTCCCCCGGTCGGAGGCTAGCCTGTCGCTCCTGTAAACCGAAGAACGTCGCGGGAGCTTGGACCAACCAGGCTGAGAGTGCGCCGGTTCGACCGTAGGGCATGGCGGTGACGCCACCACGGCCGAGGGGGCGCTGACCGCCGGAACCTGTCCGGGTAATGCCGGCGTAGGGAGTATCGGCCATGACGGCTGTTCCGTCTGCCCAGTTTTCCGAGCGCACCCCCGGGGCCGACCCCGAGGTGCCCGCCGAGGCGCGTGCCGAGGCCCCGCTGACCCTCGACACCGCCCCGCCGCGCACCCTGGACTTCCGGGCGCTGTTCGCGCTGTGGGCGAACCTCGGGGTGAGTCTGATCGGCTTCACCAGCGCCGCGACGGTGCTCGGCGAGTCCGGCCACGAGCTGGGCTTCGCCGCCGCCGTGACGGCGATCGTCGCGGGCACAGTGATCGGCACCGCGATGCTGGCGGTGGCGGCCCTGGTCGGCGCCCGGACCGGCGCCCCGGCGATGGCGGTGCTGCGCGGCCTGTTCGGCACCCGGCTGTCGTACGTGCCGACGGTGCTGAACATCGTGCAGTGCGTCGGCTGGGGCGTGTACGAGCTGACGGTGGTGGCCTGGGGCGCGCAGACCGTGTCCGGCACCGCGGGCTGGCGCTGGCTGTTCGTGGTGCTGGCGGGCGCGCTGACCACGGTGCTGACGATCTGGCCGCTGGGCGCGATCGCGGTGCTGCGCAAGTACGTGGCGGTCGCGGTGGGCGCGGCGATGGTGTACTTCACGGTGCAGTTCGCCCGGCAGGGCTTCCCGGACCCGGGCGCGGGCAACTGGCACGGCTTCCTGCGCGCGACGGACGCGGTGATCGCGGTGTCGGTGTCCTTCGTGCCGCTGGCCGCGGACTACACCCGGCACGCGCGCAGCTCGTCGAAGGCGTTCTGGGCGACGTTCTCCGGCTACTCGGTGGCCCAGGTGTGGTGCTACGTGCTGGGCGTGGTGGCGCTGCTGCAGTCGGGCGGGGACGCGGACCGGATCTTCGAGTCGTTCACCGGCGTCGCGGCGGGCTGGGCGTTCCTGCTGGTGCTGGTGCTGCGGGAGACCGACCAGTCGTTCGCGAACGTGTACTCGACCGCGATGTCGATCCACAACCTGCTGCCGCGGGTGGACCGCCGGGTGCTGACCGGCGGGATCGGCGTGCTGGTGACGGTGCTGGCGCTGCAGATCAAGGAGTTCACCGACTCGTACTACGGGTTCCTGGGCCTGATCGGCTCGGTGTTCGTGCCGCTGTTCGCGGTGCTGGCGGCGGACTACTTCCTGGGCGCGGGCCGGCGCGGCTGGAACCTGGCGCAGGACGCCCCGGCGCGCTGGTCGATGCTGCTGCCGTGGGCGGTGGGCTTCGCGGTGTACCAGTTGCTGGCCCCGTCCGGCATCGGCGACTGGTGGACCGGGTTCTGGGGGGACGTCCAGCGGGCGGTGCACTTCACCCCGCAGGCGTGGACCTCGGCCTCGCTGTTCTCGTTCCTGGTGGCGGCGCTGGCCACGCTCGCGGTGACGGCGCTGGAGCGCCCGGGGGCCGTCGGGCGCCCCTGAGCTGTTCACCCGCCCGTCGCCGCGCCGGTGGTCGGCGGCCACCGGGCGCCGCGTACGGTGGTCGGCGTGGACACCCAGCACAGCGCGGCCGGTTCGCCCGCCGCCCGGACGGACCGCGTCGAGCGCTCGGCGGTCAAGGTGATCGCCCACCGGGGCTCCTCGGCGGCGCTGCCGGAGCACACCGAGGAGGCCTACCGGCGGGCGCTGGAGGAGGGCGCGGACGGGCTGGAGTGCGACGTCCGGGTCACCGCCGACGGGCGGTTGGTGTGCGTGCACGACCGCACGGTGGCGCGGACCTCTGACGGGCGGGGCACGGTGTCGACGATGACGCTGGCTCAACTCTCCGCGCTGGACTTCGGCTCGTGGAAGCACCCGCAGGAGCCGCGCCGCAGCTCGGTGCTCACCCTGGAGCGGCTGCTGGAGCTGGTCGCGGACGCCGGGCGGCGGGTGGAGCTGGCGATCGAGACCAAGCACCCGGTGCGGTACGCGGGCCGGGTGGAGGCCGAACTGCTGCGGGTGCTGGGCCGGTTCGGGCTGCTGCCGGCCGCGCCGGAGGAGTCGGCGGTGCGGGTGATGAGCTTCTCCGAGCTGGCCCTGCACCGCGTCCGGCGGGCCGCCCCGGCGGTGCCCCGGGTGTACCTGTGGGAGCGGCGGCTGCCGGTGCTGGGCCGGACCAGGTCGCTGCCGGGCGGCGCGGCGGTCGCCGGTCCCGGCATCGAGCTGGTGCGGCGGAACCCGGGCCTGGTGACGGCGCTGCGCCGGGGCGGGCACCCGGTGCACGTGTGGACGGTGGACCGGCCGGAGGACGTCGAACTCTGCCTGGAACTCGGCGTGGCGGCGCTGATCACCAACCGCCCGGCCGAGGTGCTGGCCCAGCTCGGCCGCTGACCGCGCCGCCCGGCGGCGGGCGGCACCCGGGGCCCAATCGCGTGACAGAAATACCGAACGGGGTATTTCCGGGCGGTGTTTCCCGGCGATCACCGCCGCTGAACGTGAGGCACCCCTCACCTTTTGGCCGGAGTCCGGGCGGATGTCGTTAATACCGCCATCGGATCGTCGAACGTCCGTTTCCGACGCATTACCGGCGGGCATCCATCCCTCGGCAGAAGCTGAAGGAGGTCCGGGGGTGGCGTTGATGGTGGCGCGAGCTGTGCCAGTTCAGGCCGGGTCGACCTCATCGGCCATGGCGGTTCCGCACGGACCGGCCAGTGTTTCGACCGCGCGGCGCAGGCTGCGCAGCGATCTCGGCGACCGGTCGATACCGGAAGCGGTGATTGACGACGCGGTGTTGATCCTCTCCGAACTCCTCAGCAATTCCTGTCGCCACGCGAGACCGCTGGAGCACGACGACGACGCGGCCGACGAGGAGGCCGACGGCGGTACGGTGCTGGTGAGTTGGCAGATGCGCGGGGACGGCCTGCTGACCCTGGAGGTGACGGACGGCGGGGCGGCGACCCGGCCGGTCCCGGCCAGCCCCTCGGTGACGGCGCACGGCGGCCGGGGCCTGAGCATCGTCGGCAAGCTCGCCCGGGACTGGGGCGTGCGGCACGCACCCGGTCAGGTGACGGTGTGGGCGGAGCTCCCGGCGTTCGGGCAGGTCGCGGGCGGCGGGCGGCGGCGCAGCGCCTGAGCGGGGCCCGGGCGGGGCGGCCCGGGCGAAGTAGGCTGCCCGGAGCAACGTCCGACGTCCCCGGGAGAGCCGCACCATGGCCAAGAAGGCCGCGAAGAAGCAGCCCAGCCAGTCCACCGCCGTCGAGGGCGAGGTCCCGGTCGTCGGGGCGCGCGAGGCGTGCCCGTGCGGTTCGGGCCGCCGCTACAAGGCGTGCCACGGCCGCCAGGCGGCGCACGCGGTGCAGGAGTTGGTGCACCGCCCGTTCGAGGGCCTGCCGGGCGAGGCCGACTGGGTGGCCCTGCGCGAGCTGGTCCCGGCCGCCACGGTGCCGCTGACGCTGGCCGCCGGGGTGGCCGAGGAGGCCGTCGGCGAGGTCCCGTCGGTGACGCTGGCGACGGTGCTGCCGCTGGCCTGGCCGGCCCTGCGCCGCGCGGACGGGTCGATCCTGCTGGGCCTGCAGACGCAGTCCTCCTCGGGCGACCTGAGCCGTGACCTGGCGGACGCGCTGGAGCTGGCGCTGGCCACCGAGCCGGGCACCCCGGTGCCGGCCCGCCGGACCAACCCGGGCGGCCGCCGCCTGCAGGAACTGCTGGACACCACGGCCGCGTTCGTGCCCGAGGTGCACACCGGCTTCGAGTTCTGGCTGGAGGACGCCGAGACGGCGACCGGCGAGGTGGCGGCCTCGCTGGAGCGGGCCAACGCCTCCGCGATCCCGACCGAGAAGCTCGCCGGGGTGGACTCCGCGTACTGGTGCGGCACCCCGGACAAGAACCACCTGCGCTGGGTGATGACCGTCCCCGAGGAGCAGTTGCTGGACGCGCTGGCCCGGCTGTCGGCGGCCGGGGACAGCTCGCTGGGCGAGGGCACCAAGCTGGTGGGCTCGTTCCGGGCGCACGGCCTGACCGTCCCGGTGTGGGACCTGCCGGTGGAGATGACCGCCGCGGAGGTGGAGAAGCCCGCGGTGGAGTTCGCCGCGAAGCTGGCCGAGGTGCTGGCCGCGCCCGCGCCGCTGACCGCGGAGGAGCGCCGGGCCCGGGCCAACCTGGTGAGCCGTCAGATCACCCTGAACTAGTCCGGAGTGACCGGCGTCACATTGTCCGCCGTTCACCGGAAGGCCGCCGGGAATCCCAAAGGCCTTTCGGCGTGGACAAATTGGCGCGGAGCCGGATCTTTGTTACTGTTTGAACAGTCCGACCGCTGGTGCATCCCCCGTCGCCAGCGGTCGGACATTTCTCGTTCCGGGCCGCCGCGCGCAGCATATCTGACCGAGCATCATCAAACCGGGCCGTCCGGGGCCCGGTTCAGCCCTGCGGCAGCGCGACCGCGCTGGCCGTGATCAGCCCGCCCAGCAGCGTCCCGACCTCCGGCAGCCAGGGCCGCCCCGGCCCGGGCCTGCGCACCCAGTGCACCGGCCCCACCCCCGTCCGGGACGGCGGCAGCACCAGGTAGCCGCCCGGCCCGTGGTAGCGCAGCACGCCCGGCACCCACGGCCGCTCGGCCAGCAGCCCGCCCAGCTCCGCCAGCGTGTACGGCGCGGTCAGCAGCACGAACCGGCCCGGCGTGCCGAGCACCGGACCGTACGGGACGCCGATCTCCTCCAGGTGCCGCAGCAGCCACGGCCCGGCCGGGCGCGGCAGGCTCACCGCGCCCAGCGCCCGCCCGGTCGCCACCAGCACCGGGGCGCCCGGGGCGCGCCGCTCCCACCACCAGCGCACCATCCGCGGGTCGGTGGTGGCCGCCTCCAGCGGCGGGTCGTCCGGGTGGCCGCCGGGCACCGCGCAGGAGCGGTCCGCGCACGAGCACGGTCCGGCCGCCCCGCGCAGCGCCCGCGCGCCCGGCACCACCGGCCAGCCGCACCCGGCGGCGGCCTCCAGGGCGGCGGCCAGCGCCAGCGAACGGCCCCGGCGGCCCGGCCACCAGCGGCCGACGCGCTCGGGCAGCAGCTCTCGGCGGGGTGGGCGCATGGCGGCTCGTTCCTTTCCGCGTTCGCATCGGTTCCGCGTCGCACCGGTTCCGGTCGGCGCCGGTTCCGGGGTCGCACCGGGCGCACGGCGCGGTCGGTGCGATCGTCTGATCGGTCGGACGGCGTGGTCGGGGGTGGCGGGCGGTGCGTGTGCGTCTCGGCTACCCGCCGCTGGAACGAGAATCCCCCATACGTCCGGATGGACGCGGCCGCCCGGGCCCCGGTTCCACCGTACGAGTGAGCCCGGGCCGCCCCGGGTGGCGCCCCGGCGGCCTGCGCATACGATCCCTGCACGTTCGGCCCCCGTACTCCTGGACATGCCCCGATCGGCCTGTGTACAAGTGGGGGAAACCTGCCGAGTAGTGAGTAAAGACATCGTTTCGGTCGGTCTCGGTGGTCTTGCGTGACACGTTCCGGATTGTGGGGAGTTGCGACATGACCGACGTCCACCCGTTGACGTCCCCGGTGCCCGCGGCCGCGGCGCCCGCGTCCACTGCCGCGGCGCCCGCAGCCGCCGCGCCGACGCCCGCGCCGTCCGTCGATCCGGTGCTGCTGCCGGAGCTCGGCGAGGTGCCCGCGGCCGACCTGCAGGACCGTTTGGCCGGATGGCTGTCCGATTTCACCAGCCTGCAGGAGCACCTGGAGCTGCTGGCCCGGGCCGACGGCCTGGGCGGCACCCTCGACGCGCTGCTGGACTCCGGCGCGGCCCTGCTCGGCGCCCGCCGCGGCCTGGTGGTCACCCTGCCGCCCGGCCCGGACCGGCAGCCCGCCCGCCCGGTCGGCCTCGGCCTGGACCGGGCGATGCTCGGCGCGCTGGAGACCGTCCCGGTCGAGCACGGCCCGTTCGCCGGGCTGCTCGGCCACCCCGGCCCCGAGGGCCGGCTGCTGATCGCCGACCTGGCCGCCGACCCGGCCGTCGGCCCGCGCTTCCGCGAGGTCGCCGGGCAGCTCGGCCTCGGCGCCTGCTACGCGCTGCCGCTGGCCGCCGGCCCCGGCGGCCCGCTCGGCGCCGCCGCCTGGTTCTACGACGAGCCCGGCAGCCCGGACGAGCGCCGCGAGCACCTGGTGCGCCGCTACTGCGAGTTCGCCGCCCCGCTGCTGGCCCGCCAACTGGAGGCGGACCGGGCGGTGCGCGCCGCCGAGGCGCTGCGCCGCTCGCTGCTGCCCGACCACCTGCCCACCCGCCCCGGTCTGAAGGTCGCCGCCCGCTGCGTGCCCGCCGCCCTGGAGCGCGCCGCGGGCAGCGACTGGTACGACGCGATCGCGCTGCCCGACGACACGGTGGGCCTGAGCGTGGGCAGCGTGCTCGGCGGCGGCCCGGGCGCCGGGCCCGGCGCGGGCACCGGCGCGGCCGCCGCGATGGGCCGGGTGCGGGCCGCGCTGCGCGCCTACGCGGTGCTGGAGGGCGAGGACCCGGTCTCGGTGCTCGGCGACCTCGAACTGCTGCTGAAGACCACCGAGCCGACCCGCTCCGCCACCGCCGTCTACGCCTGCGTGGACCCGGCCGAGCGCCGGATCGCGCTGGCCGGGGCGGCGAACTGCCCGCCGGTGCTGCTCACCCGCTACGGCGCGAACTTCGTGGAGACCTCGCTGTCCGCGCCGCTGGGCATGCTCAGCTGCTGGGAGGCCCCCGGGGTGGAGCTCACCGCCGAGCGCGGCGACGTGCTGGTGCTGTACACCGAGGGCCTGGCCCGCCGCTTCGCCGCCAACCTGCACGCCGGACAGAGCGCCCTGCGCCGCGCCGCCGCCGACGCCCCGCGGGACGTCCGGCTCGACCCGGAGCGGCTCTGCGCCCACCTGCTGGAGCGGGCCGGCGGCGCCGAGCCGGGCGCGGACGACCTGGTGCTGCTGGCCGTCCGCTTCGAGTAGGACGGCCCCGGCCGGATACCGGACGCCCTTCCTCCGCTCGAACGCCCCTACGTACCATGGGGGCGACATCCGCCCGCGCGCCCCGTGACCCGGGGACGGGCGGGCGGCAGCGTGCGCGAGGAGGCGACGTAGTGACCGAGGACCGCAGCCCGGCGGTGTCCGAGAACCCCGAGGGTTCCGCCGAGGGCGAGAAGGACGAGCAGCCGGTCAAGAGCCGCAAGAACGGCCTGTACGACGGCGTCTCGGACGAGCTCGCCGCGTCCATGCGCACCGGCTGGGCCGACACCGAGCTGCGCGGCCTGGCCCCCGACGTGCAGGCCCCGTACGCGGCCGCGCGCCGGGCGAAGCTGTCCGCCGCGTTCCCGGGCGAGCGCCTGGTCGTCCCCGCGGGCAACCTGCGCACCCGGGCCAACGACACCGAGTACGCGTTCCGCGCCGCCAGCGAGTACGTCCACCTGACCGGCAACCGGACCGAGGACGCCGTGCTGGTCGGCGAGCCGGTCGAGGACGGCCACGCGTTCGCGCTGTACCTGCTGCCGCGCTCGGACCGGGAGAACGGCGAGTTCTGGCTGAGCGGCCAGGGCGAGCTGTGGGTCGGCCGCCGCCACTCGCTGGCCGAGTCCGAGCAGCTGTACGGCCTGCCGGTGCGGGACGTGCGCAAGGCCGCCGAGGAGCTGGCCGCCACCACCGTCCCGACCCGGATCGTCCGCGGCTACGACGCCGCGCTGGAGGCCGCGCTGGCCGAGCAGCTCGACGCCGAGAAGGACGACGAGCTGACGGTGTTCCTGTCCGGGCTGCGCCGGGTCAAGGACGAGTGGGAGATCGGCGAGCTGCGGGCCGCCTGCGACGCCACCGTGCTGGGCTTCACCGACGTGGTGCGCGAGCTGGACCGGGCCGTCGCCACCTCCGAGCGCTGGATCGAGGGCACCTTCTGGCGCCGCGCCCGGGTCGAGGGCAACGACGTCGGCTACGGCACGATCGCCGCGGCCGGCCCGCACGCCACCACCCTGCACTGGGTGCGCAACGACGGCGACGTGCGCCCCGGCGAGCTGCTGCTGCTGGACGCGGGCGTGGAGACCCACACCCTCTACACCGCCGACGTCACCCGCACCCTGCCGGTCAACGGCCGCTTCACCCCGCTGCAGCGCAAGATCTACGACGCGGTGTACGACGCCCAGGAGGCGGGCATCGCCGCGGTCAGGCCGGGCGCGAAGTTCCGCGACTTCCACGACGCCGCGCAGCGGGTGCTCGCCGCGCGCCTGCTGGAGTGGGGCCTGATCGACGCCTCGGTGTACGACCTGGAGAAGGTCCTGGAGCTCGGCCTGCAGCGCCGCTGGACGCTGCACGGAACCGGCCACATGCTCGGCCTCGACGTGCACGACTGCGCGCACGCCCGCCGCGAGGAGTACGTGGACGCGCTGCTGGAGCCCGGCGTGGTGCTGACCGTCGAGCCCGGCCTGTACTTCCAGGCCGACGACCTGACCGTCCCCGAGGAGTACCGCGGCATCGGCGTGCGGATCGAGGACGACATCCTGGTCACCGCCGACGGCCACGAGAACCTCTCCGCGGGCCTGCCCCGGCAGGCCGACGAGGTCGAGTCCTGGATGGCCTCGCTGACCTCCTGACCCGCCCCCCGACGCCCCGAGGGCCCGGCCGGAGCTCCCCTCCGGCCGGGCCCTCAGTGGCGTCGGCCCCAACCCGAGGCGGCCGAGCAGACGGTGACATTCTTCGCATAACGGACACGGATCGACGTGGGCATCGGACGTTCTCCGGACGTGGCAGGGAAGGGTACGGGGAGTGGCCGCACCGACTCCCCGAGTGATGACTCCTCATCCTCCCGGGAGGTTGCCTCCGGATTCCAAAGGTTTTCCGCCGCGCTCCGTCCCCGTCCGATCAGCCTCCGCCGCCGTCCGTGCGCGCCCGTCCACCCGGTCGGCGCCCCCGGCACCGCCGTCGGCCCGGCCGCTACACTCGGCGCGAAACCGACGACGGCCGCACCAGGAGCACCAGATGGCCGAGCCCGTGCCCATCACCATCGGAAGGCGCCCGGCGCCGGTGCACACCGTCGCGGTGTACGCCTTCGCGGGCATGGCCCCGTTCGAACTCGGCGTGGTGGTCGAGGTGTTCGCCCTCGCCCGGCCCGAGCTCGCCGGACTGCTCTCCGCCCCCTGGTACGACGTCCGGGTGTGTGCCGAGCGCCCCGGCCACCCGTTGGAGGCGGTCGGCGGGTTCTCCCTGACCCCCCGGCACGGCCTGGAGGAGCTCGCCGCCGCCGACACCGTCGTGGTGGTCGGGGTGCCCGACCCGTACGGCGACGTCCCGCCCGCGGTCACCGCCGCCCTGCGCACCGCGCACGCCCGCGGCGCCCGGGTGGTCTCGATCTGCTCCGGCGCCTTCGCGCTGGCCGCCGCCGGACTGCTCGACGGCCTGCCCGCCACCACCCACTGGCGGTACGCGGCGGAACTGCGCCGCCGCTACCCGGACGTGCGGGTCGACCCGGACGTGCTGTACGTCGACAACGGGCAGGTGCTGACCAGCGCGGGCAGCGCCGCGGGCATCGACCTGTGCCTGCACCTGGTCCGGCAGGACCACGGCGCCAAGGTCGCCAACACCGTCGCCCGCCGCTTCGTCGTCCCGCCGCACCGGGACGGCGGGCAGGCCCAGTTCATCCAGGCCGCGGTGCGGCCGGTGGAGGAGCCGGAGGACGGGGTGACCCGCTCGATGCGCTGGGCGCTGGAGCACCTGGCCCGGCCGCTGACCGTGCCGCTGCTGGCCCGGGCGGCCGGCATGTCCGACCGCTCGTACCTGCGGCACTTCACCGCCCGCAACGGGGTCAGCCCGATGCGCTGGGTGGCGATCCAGCGGATCGCGGCCAGCCTGCCGCTGCTGGAGTCGCCGGAGGGCAGCGTGGAGGAGATCGCCGCGGCGGTGGGCTTCGAGTCGGCGGCGACCTTCCGCCACCACTTCGGCCGCACCATGCGCACCTCCCCGACCGCCTACCGGCGCACCTTCGGCCGGGCGGCCTGAGCCCGGACGGTCCGAGCCCGGACGGTCCGAGCCCGGGCCGCCCGGCGGTGGGTCAGGCCTCCCGCTCCAGCCGGTCGGCGTTGGCGTGGATCGCGTCCCGCAGCCACTGCGCCAGGCCCGGGGCGAGCTTCTCGTACGTCTCGGTGAACCGCGGGTCGGCGACGTACATGTCGCCGAGGCAGCGGTGCATCTGCGGGCCGCAGTCGTAGAAGTTCGCCCCGATGTGCTGCCGGTGCCGCTCGGCCACCGCCATCGCCTGCTCGCCGTCCGGGGCCGCCCCGGCGGTGAACGCCGCCACCGTGGCGTCGTTGATGCCGTCGGCCTCGGCCTTGATCCGCTCCCAGTCCGCCTTGGTGTAGCGGGCGGTGCGCTGCTGGGACTGCTTCCAGGCGTCGGTCTCGCCCCAGCGCTGCTCGGCCTCGTCCTCCCAGCTCTCCTGGTAGTCCTTGCCGAACACCTCGAACTTCTCCTCCGGGGTCAACTGGATCCCCAAGGTCCTCGCCTCCATCGCTCGCTCGACCGCCGCGGCGAGTTCCTCCAGCTTGCGGATCCGGTCGCCGATCAGCTCGCGCTGACGGCGCAGGTGCTCGCCGGGGCCGACCGTCCGGTCGTCCAGGATCGCCGCGATCTCCTCCAGCGGGAAGCCGAGTTCGCGGTAGAACAGGATCTGCTGCAGCCGGTCCAGCTCGGCCTCGCTGTAGCGCCGGTAGCCGGCCGGGGTGCGGCCGCTCGGCGACAGCAGGCCGATCTCGTCGTAGTGGTGCAGGGTGCGCACCGTGACCTTGGCGATCGCCGCCAGCCGTCCGACCGTGTAGCCCTCGTCCATCGCGTTCCTCCTTCCCGCCGCTGTTGCGACCAGCCTGCGGCCTCACGCGACGTGAGGGTCAAGCGGGAATCCGGGCGGCTCCTCAGTCGGCGACGCCGCTCTGCGCGAGCACCTTGCCGATCCGCAGCCGCACCAGCAGTTCGCCCGGGACGCCGTTGCGGGCGGCGTACTCCTCGGCCCGCTCCTCGCCCATGTAGCGGGCGGCGATCCGGCCCGCCCAGTGCCGGACCTCGTCCAGCTCCTCGCTGACCGCGGCCACGCCCTCGACCAGCACGAACGCGAACGGCGGCCGGTCGTCGTCCACGCACAGCGCGGCCCGGCCGTCGCGGCGCAGGGTGCGGCCCTTGACGGTGTCCCGGCCGGTGTTGAACACCAGGTCGTCGCCGTCGAGCAGGAACCAGACCGGGGCCAGGTGCGGACGGCCGTCGGCGCGGGTGGTGGCGAGCTTGCCGGTGCGGGTGCCGTGGGAGAGGAAGGCGCGCCACTCGGGCTCGGTCATCGTGGGCATGGCCGCCATCCTCCCGGCTCCCGCCCCGCGCCGCCTACTCGGACTCGCCGTAGCGGACCAGGTAGGCGGCGAACCGGTGCAGGTCCTCGTCGCCCCAGGAGGTGAAGCGGTCGGTGAAGGCCCGCCGCCGCTGCTCGTACGCGTCCGCGAGGAGCTGCTCCCCGGCGGCCGTCAGGTGCAGCAGCTGCCCGCGCTGGTCGTCCGGGTCGGCCTTGCGGCCCAGCAGCCCGAGCCGCTCCAGCGCGCCGACCTGGCGGCTGACGGTGGACTTGTCGAGCATGAAGTGCGCCGCCAGGTCGGCACCCCGGCAGGAACCGCGCTCCTTGACCAGGTCGAGCATGCTGTACGTGACCAGCGAGAGCTCGGGGTGCAGTTGGGCTGCCTTGTGGCGGGCCCGGCGGGCGAACGCGGTCAGCTCCCGCTGGATGGTCTCCAGCGCGGCGTCGCGGTCGGGCATGGCGGCGGCTCCTTCGTCGTGCGGTGTTGCGGACCACGGTAGGGGTAGCCGCACTCAGACGCCGACCGCCTCCTCCATCTCCTCCTCGGCGGGCTCGTCGACGGCCTTCTCGACGGCCTTCTCGACGGGCTGCGGCCGGGCCGCGGCGAGGGCCCGGCCGCGCTCGGTGCGGGCGGCCAGCAGGAGCAGCACCGCGCCCGCCGCGAGCCAGCCGAACAGGGTGGCGACGTGGCCGCCGAACCCGGCCCGGCCGCCGAAGTAGACGTGGTCGCGGACGCCCTCCAGGAAGCCCGCGCCGTTCCAGAAGGCGTGCAGGGCGCCGTAGAAGCCGTTCTGCAGCTCGGGCTGGAAGATGCCGCCGGAGCTGGTGAAGTTGAGCATCACGAACAGCGCCATCATGGTCAGCGTGGTCCACCGGCCGAGGAAGGTGTGCAGGGCGGTGCCGATCGCGATGATGCCCGCCGAGTACAGCCAGCTCATCGCCCAGATGCCGGGCAGGCCGTGGTCGACCAGGTGGAACACCGGCCCGGCCAGCGCCGCGCCGAACAGGCTGACCACCAGCGCCACGCCGAGGCCGAGCAGCGCCCGCGCCCGCATGCCCAGCGCCGCACCGGCCGCGCCGAGCACGGCGACCGAGCCGTAGGAGCCGATGCTGAGCGCCACCATCAGGAAGAACAGGCCCTGCCCGGTCGGGTCACCGGCCGGCAGCGGGGTCAGTTCCTGGACGGTCAGCGGCTTGCCCTGCTGGGTGGCGACCTTGGTGAACACCTTCTCGGCGACGGTGGCCGAGGTGTCCGAGTTCGCCGAGGCCACCAGCAGGGTCGGCGCGTCGGCGCTCGGCACGTAGGCGGCGACCAGCTCGCGGTCGAGCAGCCGGGTGCGGGCCGCGTCGGTGTCGGCCACGGTGGTGACGTCCAGCCCGTCGCCGGCCTTGTCCTTGAGGGTCTGCGCCAGCACCTGGGTCTGCGGGCCCTGGCCGACCACGGCGACCGGCAGTTGGTGCGGGGCGGGGGCGTGGAAGGCGGAGAGGTAGGCGATCCCCATGCCGAGGCACATCAGCAGGGGGGTGACCAGGTGGGTGAGGACGTGCCGCAGGGCGGGGCGGGACGCTGCCGGGAGCGAGGACATCGCACCTCCATGGTTGGCAAGTACAACTAATATTTAGTTGCACTTTACAACGCCATGATGCTTCGCATCCACTCGAACCCCGCCCCCGTGACACACCTCACCCGCTACAGCAGGTCGTCGAGCTCCCGCAGCAGACGGCTCTTCGCCCGCGCCCCCACCATCGACCGCACCGGCTCGCCGCCCTTGAACACCATCAGCGTCGGCATCGACAGCACCCCGTACGCCGCCCGGGTCTCCGGGTTCGCGTCCACGTCCAGCGCCACCACCGCCAACTTCCCCTCCTGCTCCCGGGCCAGCTCCGCCAGCACCGGCGCCAACTGCCGGCACGGCGGGCACCACTCGGCGGTGAACTCCACCAGCACCGGCCCCTCGGCCGCCAGCACCTCGCTCGCGAAGTCCCGGTCCGTCACACTGCGCACGCCACCCATCGCGTCCTCCTGACGCTCGTCGTCCCTGTCGTCCCCGTCGTCACTCCTCGGTGCGGACCAGCTCGCAGCGCGGCTCCCCCGGCCCGGTCCCGGCCAGCGCGTCGCGCGCCGCCTCGGCCTGCGCCAACTGCCCCGCCAGCACCTCCCGGACCTCGCTCAACCGGGCCACCATCGCGTCCAGTTCGGCCAGCTTCGCCCGGTACACCTCCAACGAGGCCGGGCAGGAGTCACCCGCCGGATGCCCCGCCCGCAGGCACTCCACGAACGGCCGGGTCTCCTCCAGCTCGAACCCGAAGTCCTGCAGCACCCGGATCTGCCGCAGCAGCCGCAGGTCCTCCTCGTCGTACGCCCGGTACCCGTTGCCCCCGCGCCGCGCGGGCAGCAGCCCCCGCGACTCGTAGTAACGCAGCGCCCGGGTGGTGGTGCCCGCCCGCCGTGCCAGTTCGCCGATCCGCATGCCACGACGCTAGACCTTCACCCCGACGTCAACGCCAGCCCCGGAAACCCCCTTGCACCGATCGTTACGCTCACCTGATGACCGACCCGACCACGGCCCTGCTCGCGGCCTACGACGAGCACATGCGCGGACTCGGCGCCCGCGGCGAGGGCGAGACCCACGAGAGCGACGGCCCGCTGCTGCGCAAGTACGGCGGCTTCCGCGGCTTCGTCACCTCCCCCCGCCCCGACCTCGGCCTGCGCGGCGAGGAGCTCGACGAACTCATCGTCCGCCAGCGCGAGTTCTTCGCCGCCCGCGGCGAGGCCGTCGAGTGGAAGACCCGCGGCCACGACCTGCCCGCCGACCTGCCCGAGCGGCTCACCGCCGCCGGGTTCGTCGGCGAGGAGCCCGAGACCGTCCTGGTCGGCCTCGCCGCCGAACTCGCGCTCCCCGTCCCCGCCCCCGAGGGCGTCACCGTCCGCCGGGTCACCGACCCCGCCGACATGCGGCGGATCGCCGCGCTGCAGAGCGAGGTCTGGGGCGAGGACTGGTCCTGGCTCGCCGACGACCTCGCCTCCCGCGCTGCAAACACCGAGACCTTCCTCGTCCTGGTCGCCGAGACCGACGCCCCCCGCCCCGAGGTGGTCTCCGCCGCCTGGCTCACCAGCACCCCCGGCACCGGCTTCGGCGGCCTCTGGGGCGGCTCCACCCTCGCCGCCTGGCGCGGCCGCGGCATCTACCGCGCCCTGGTCGCCCACCGCGCCCGCTGGGCCCTCGACCACGGCATCCGGCACCTCCAGGTCGACGCCTCCCCCGACAGCGCCCCCATCCTCCGCCGCCTCGGCATGCACGCCGTGACCACCACCACCCCGTACGTCTGGACCCCGCCCGCCGTCTGACCTGCGAGGACGCGCTGCCGGAAGATCTCCTCGAAAAACTTCCGGCAGCATGTAGAGACCGTCTCCCCGGCTCCGACCACTGGACGCAAGCACGCACCGCACGACGAGACGAAGAGGACGTGGTCCCCGTGAAGTACCTGCTGATGACCTACGGCAACCAGGAGAAGTGGGACTCGCTGCCGGCCGAGGGCTGGACCGAGGCGATCGCCCAGCAGGACGCCTTCAACAAGCGCTACCGGGAGAGCGGCGAGCTGATCGGCGCGTACGGCCTCGGCGACGCCGCGGCCTGCCGGATGGTGGGGCGCAAGGACGGGCTGCCGGTGGTCAGCGACGGCCCCTACCTGGAGACCAAGGAGTACATGGCCAGCTTCTACCTGCTCGACGTCGACAGCGAGGAGCGCGCCCTGGAGATCGCCGCCGACATGCCCTGGGCCGACCGCGAACCGGTCGAGCTCTGGCCGATCCTGCACGAGGCCAAGTGACCCTCCCCGCTCCCGCCGACCAGGACCTGCTGCGCGCACTCGCGCCGCAGGTCCTGGCGGCGCTGCTGCGCCGCCACGCCGGGGCGTTCGACGCCTGCGAGGACGCCGTCCAGGAGGCGCTGCTCGCCGCCGCCGAGCAGTGGCCGCGGGACGGACGGCCCGACAACCCGCGCGGCTGGCTGGTGACGGTGGCCTCCCGGCGGCTGGTCGACCTGGTCCGGGCCGACCGGGCCCGGCGCGAGCGCGAGGAACGGCTCTTCCTCGCCACCCCGCAGTCCGAACTGCTCGGCCGCCCCGCCGACGCCGACCCGGACACCGACCGGGACGACTCGCTGGCCCTGCTCTTCCTCTGCTGCCACCCCGCCCTGACCGCGCCCAGCCGGATCGCCCTCACCCTGCGCGCGGTCGGCGGCCTGAGCACCGCCCAGATCGCGGCCGCGTTCCTGGTGCCGGAGGCCACCATGGCGCAGCGGATCAGCCGGGCCAAGCAGACCATCCGCACCTCCGGCCTGCCGTTCGCCCTCCCCGGCCCGGACGAGGCCGACGGACGGCTGCGCGAAGTCCTGCAGGTGCTCTACCTGGTCTTCAACGAGGGCTACACCGCCACCGGCGGCGAGGACCTGACCGCCGCCCGGCTCACCGACGAGGCGATCCGGCTGACCCGGCTGCTGCACCGGCTGCTCCCCCGGGACGCCGAGGTGATGGGGCTGCTCGCCCTGATGCTCCTCACCGACGCCCGCCGCCCCGCCCGCACCGGCCCCGACGGCGAACTCGTCCCGCTGCCCGAACAGGACCGCAGCCGCTGGGACGCCGCCGCCATCGCCGAGGGCGTCGCCCTGGTCGAACGCGCCCTCCCGGCCGGCCGGGTCGGCCCCTACCAACTGCAGGCCGCCATCGCCGCCCTGCACGACGAGGCCCCCGACGTCGCGGCCACCGACTGGCCGCAGATCCTCGCCCTGTACGACCTCCTGCTGCGGGTGGCCCCCGGCCCGATGCCCGCCCTCAACCGCACCGTCGCCCTCGCCGAGGTGCACGGCCCCGCCCTCGCCCTCAAGGAACTCGACACCCTGCAGGGCGAGTTGTCCCGCCACCACCGCTACCACGCCGTCCGCGCCGAACTCCTGCTGCGCACCGGCGACACCCCCGCCGCCACCGAAGCCTTCCGCCGCGCCGCCACCCTGGCCCCCACCCTCCCGGAACGCCGCTACCTCACGGAACGGGCCCGCCTGCTCCCCTGACAGCCCCAGGGCGGCGGCCCACCGGCACACCCCCGCGCAACGGCAGACCGGTACACACCCCGCGCAGCGGAAAGCCCGCGCAGCGACGGCAGCCCCGCGCAGCGGAAAGCCCGCGCAGCGAAGGCAGCCCCGCGCAGCGGAAAGCCCGCGCAGCGAAGGCAGCCCCGCGCAGCGGAAAGCCCGCGCAGCGAAGGCAGCCCCGCGCAGCGGAAAGCCCG